>JANOXU010000275.1:0-1986 GCA_031418595.1 Burkholderiales bacterium | reverse complement strand
CAAATGAAAGCGATGGATTCGTTCGTCAGGCTAGGCGCAAACCACAGCCATAGCCTTTGCTATGGCGCGGATTTGCAACGACGCATGGCGGACGAAGACGCGGTTTCATGTATCGAAACTTCTGGATCGCAACACTAGGCCGTGTCGCCTTCGCCCAGCCCACGCACAGCAGGGCCGGTAACGCCATCAAAGCCCAGCGCCCACAGCGTGCGCAGGTCTTCGGCGTCATCCACCCCCGCAGCAATCACCTGCAGGCCCATGCTGTGCGCCAGCGTGGCCAGGCTGCGCGCGAATTCGCGCACTGCCGGGTCGCGGCCCACGCCGTGCACATAGCGGTCGTCGATCTTGATGTAGTCGATGCCCGTTTCGCTCAGGCGCTCCAGCCCTTGCAGCGCCGCGCCCGCATGCTCCAGGCCCAGGCGCACGCCGTGGTGGCGCCAGGCGCGGTTGGCCTCGCCCAGGCGCTGCGCGTGCTCGGCGGCGAAGCTTTCGTTGACCTCGATGGCCAAGACGCGCGCGGCTTGCGGCAATTCGGCCAGCGCCGTCGCAATCTCGGCAATGAAACCGGGCAGCGCGAGGCTGGCACCGGCCACATGGATGCAGCGGCGCTGGCCATCGTGCTGCGCGGCGGCCAGCGCCAGGCGCAAGGCAACCAGATCGGCGCGGGCGCTGAGCTGCGCGCGCGCCGCCATCCACAGCCACACGCTGGCCGGCTCGTACGGCCCGCCGGGCAAGAGCTGGATGCGCAAGGGGCATTCGACATGCAGCAGCCGTTCGTGCTTGTCGCGCACGGCGAATTGCGCCAGCTCGAAACATTCACTGGCCAGGGCCAGCGTGAGCGCTTCGCGCCAGGCCTGTTCGCTCGACAAGGGGCCCGCGGCGCCGTCGGCCACGGCCACCTCCACGGCGAACGGGCCCTGGGCATCGGCGCGCAGCAAGGCCGCGTCGGCCAGGGCCAGCGCAGTGGCCACGCTGTTGCCACGCAGCGGGTCGGCCCCGCCGATCACCACCTGCGCCCGTTCGTCCACCCCGGCCAGCGCGGCGCGCAAGCCCATCACCAGCGACGAGGCGGTTTCAGCAGCCAGGCCCGGCGCGGGCAGGAACAGGCCGAAATCGCTGCCGTTCAAACGCCCGCACAGCGCGCCGGGGGCGCGCCGCGGGTAGGCCTGCAGCACATCAGCCAACGCGCTGAGCAGGCGGTCGGTGGTGTCGTGGCCCAGACGTTCGTTCAGCTCACCCAGGTGGCGCAGCCGAATGATGAGCAAGGCGCCGCCGCGAGCGGGTGACTCGCGCAGCGCCGCGTCGACCTGGCTGACGAACTGGCGCCGGTGCGGCAACCCGGTGACGGGGTCGGTGGTGGCTTGCAGGCGCAGCACCTGCACTTGTTCAGCCTGGGTCTCGAAGGCCAGTTGCAGCCGCCGCACCAGAGAATTCATGCTGCGCGCCAGGCGCTTCAGTTCGGGCACCCGGGGCTCGGGCGCCTGCACGAAGCGGCCTTCTTCCAGCGCCTGCGCCTGCTCGACCGTGGCTTGCAGCGGCCGGCGCCAACTGCGCACGGCCAACGCGGCCACGCCCGCGGCCAGCACGCCCAACAGCGCCAGCAAGCCCACGGCACGCACGCAGCCCGCCCACAGCGAATCCAGCGCCCAGGCGCCCTGCGCGGCCACCTCCAGCCGCCCCACGTTGCGCCAGCCGTCGCTGACCAGGGCATGGCCCGCATCGGCCTCGATCTTGAAAGCCTGGCGGAACCAGGCCGGCGCCGCACCCGGCTGCGGCGCGGCCGCGCGCTCGAACAGCGCCACGCCGTCCGGTGCCCGCAGTCGAATCTGCTGGTAGTGACCGGTGTCGAACTGCGCTTGGGCCACCAGGCGCATCAGTTCGGGCTCGCCGCGTTGCTGCGACAGCGCCAAGGCCAGCATGGTGGCGGCGTCGGCATTGCGCACGCGCAGCTGCGTTTGCAGCGTCTCGCGGCTGGTCAACACCAAG
>JANOXU010000274.1:0-16633 GCA_031418595.1 Burkholderiales bacterium | reverse complement strand
TCCACTGCCTGGGGCCTGCTACCCGGCGCACCGACGCCTACCGGGACGGGACTCTCACCCGTTGGACTGGCGCAGCATGCAGCAGCACTACCTTCCCCCTGCGGGTTCAGTCGAGCCTTTGCTTCGTGACGCACCATGGCTTGATTTTAGGAGGCAGGCAACTCGGGCATCATCGTGCCCGCTCCCGCCACACACCTACCGAATCATGAAACCCATCGCCTTGATCGCCCTGGCCCTGTGCGGCAACGTGCTCGTCACCACCCCCACCGCGGCCCAACCCGCCAATGACGCTGCCAGCGCCGCCGCGCGCGAAGCCGGCGCCGTGGTCACGCCCAGCGGCCTGGTCTACCGCAGCTTGCGCGAAGGCAAGGGCGCCCACCCCAAGGCCGAAGAAACGGTGAAGGTGCACTATCGCGGCACCCTGCCCGACGGCAAGGAATTCGACAGCTCGTATGCACGCGGCCAGCCGGCGCAGTTCCCGCTCAACCGTGTCATCAAATGCTGGACCGAAGGCGTGCAGCGCATGCAGGTCGGCGGCAAGGCCAAGCTCACCTGCCCGCCCGCCATTGCCTACGGTGAACGCGGCGCAGGCGGTTTGATCCCGCCGAACGCCACCCTGCATTTCGAGGTGGAGCTGCTCGACATTTCGCGTTGAGCGGGCGCCCGCTTTGACAAACCCGCCGCACCTGTGCTGAACTGGCGCACCACCGCCCGGAGCCCACCCGCCATGGCCAGCCTGTTCCGCCCCGCCAACGAATTGATGGTGCAGTATGCGCACTATCACCGCGACCGCCGCAACATCACCACCCACATGCTAGGCGTGCCGATGATCGTGTTGGGCGTGGGTGTGTTGCTGGCCCGCCTGCCCCTGAGCGGCGCCTTCACGCTGGCCGGCGCGGCCTGGGCGCTGACCACGCTGTGGTACCTCACGCGGGGCCATTTGCTGCTGGGCCTGGCGGTGAGCCTGCTCAACGGCGTGCTCATTGCGCTGGCGCACCCGCTGGCCGGCGGCAGCACGGCGCACTGGCTGGGTTGGGGCGTGGGCCTGTTTGTCGTGGGCTGGATCATCCAGTTCGTGGGCCATTACTACGAAGGCCGCAAGCCGGCCTTTGCCGACGACATGACCGGGCTGTTGACCGGGCCCATGTTCGTGGCCGCCGAAGCGCTGTTCGCCCTGGGCCTGGCGCGGCCACTGTTCGACGAGATCGAGCGCCGCGCCGGCCCCACGCACCTGCGCGACCTGGCCCACCCGGTAGGCTGATTGCCGGCAGAACTGGCCGGCCAGATCCTCACGCCGCTGGGCTGGCGCTCGGGGCGGCTGTGGCATGAAGGCGGGCGCATCGTCGGCATTGAAGGCGAACTGATCGACGAGGCCGCGGCGCGCAACGCTGAGGCCCCGATCCTGCTGCCGGGCTTTGTTGACTTGCACGTGCATGGCGGCGCCGGGCGCGACATGATGGAAGGCGGCGCGGCGGCAGTGGCCATCGCACAGGCCCATGCGCGGCATGGCACGACCTCGCTGCTGGCCACCACCATGACGGCACCGCTTGATGAATTACGTGAAGCGTTAACTTCCCTGCAACCCGCCTGCCTGGCCCGCGCGGCCGGTGCGGCGCGCATCCACGGCATTCACCTCGAAGGCCCTTACCTCAGCGCCGCCAGGCTTGGTGCGCAGCCTGATTTCACGCGCACGGCCACGCTTGAAGAAGTCATGGCGTTGCATGAGCTGGCGCCCATTCGGCTCATCACCCTGGCACCCGAAGTGCCCGGGCACCTGGCGTTGATCAGCGCCCTGCGCGCTGCCGGGTTAACGGTTCAGATCGGCCACTCCGAGGCCAGCTACGACATCGGCGTCGCCGCGCTGGCGGCGGGTGCGGCCGGCTTCACCCATTTGTTCAACGCCATGAGCCCGCTGCACCAGCGCGCGCCGGGGCTGGTGGGCGCGGCGCTGGCCCACGCCACGCATGCCGAAATCATTCCCGACTTGCTGCACGTGCACCCCGGCGCCCTGCGCGTGGCCCTGCGCGCCATCCCCAAGTTGTATTGCGTCACCGATTCCACCGCCGGCGCCGGCATGCCCGACGGCCCCTACCGCCTGGGCCGCCAGGTGGTGCACAAGTGCCTGGGCGGCATGCGCCTGGCCGACGGCACCCTGGCCGGCAGCGCACTGACCATGGACCAGGCGCTGCGCAACTTGGTCAGCCTGGGCCTGAGCGTGCAGGAAGCCTCGGCACGCACCGCCACGCATGCCGCCGGCTACATGGGCTGGGCCGACCGCGGCCGCCTGGCCGTGGGCGCCAGCGCCGATGTGGTGATGCTTAACCGCGACTTGCAGGTCACGGCCGTGCTGGTCGAAGGCGAAACGCTGAACGCTTAGCCTGGACGCGCGCCTATCGTGCCACCAGGCGCAGCGCACCGTTCCACGGCACCCAGCCACCATAGGTGGCGGCGGCAATCACGCCCACACCATCGAACGCCTGTGCGCCGGCGCCGGGGTCGATGACCACGCCCGCGGCCGTGGCCGGAATGAGCACACCGCGCACCGTCACCGATTCGATGAACAGGTTGCGGTCTTTCCCGTTGAGCATGAGGTCGTTGGTGAAGACCAGGTCGATGCGGTCGCCCGCCATCACGCTGGGCGTGGCGAACACAATGTCTGCCACGACCGGCGAGGCCACCATGCGGCTGCCCACCAGCACGCCGTTGATGCGCAGTTCCATCTGCGCACCCACGCCGCCGGCCAGGCTGGCCGCGCCGCGCACCGTCACCTCGCTGGCGCCGCCAAGGTCGGGCACGGTCAGGCGCAGCGCAGCGTCCCAGGGCAGCCAGCCGCCCGTGCTGGCCGCCGGCAACACGCCCACGCCATCAAAGGCCTGTGCACCGGCACCCGGGGCGATCACCACGCCTGGGCCAGCGGCGGCGAGCGTGGCGGCAGCGTTGAGCGTGATCGATTGCACGGCCAGGTTGCGATCCTCACTGGCGCTGCCAGCGTCGTTCTTGAACACCACCTCAACCACTGTGTTGGCCACCAGCGTGGCCACGTCAAAGAACAAGTCCACCCAAGCCTGCGCGTCGAGTTGCCCGGCGCCGACCACCCTGCCGTTGACGCGCACCTCATACAGCGCGCCGATCTTGTCCAGCAGCGTGGCCTTGGCGCGCAGCACCAGGTTCGCGGTGCTGGCCGGCGCACTGGCTTGCTCGCCCCCGATCTGCTGCGTGTACGCCACCACGTTGGTCAAATCGGCGGCGTTCAGGCTCAGGCCCCGGTGCGCGGTGATGGCCTGCGCCAGCGTGGCCGCGCTGCCGTTGTGCAGGTAGGGCGCGGTGGCCCATGCGTCGCGCAGCGTGGGCGTATCGATGCCCGCCAGTTGCAGGCCCAGGCGCTGGCCGCTGGCGAGGTTATGCGTGCCCACATCGTGCAACACCGCGTCGCCGCTGTCGCTGAATGCGCTGCCGGCATGGCAACTCGCGCAGCGATCCGCGAACATCAGCCGGCCCGCCGCGGCCTCGGCGCTGAGCGAGCTATCGGCCTGGCGCCACGGGCTGGGCGCGACGGCGTTTAGCGAGCCCACATAGGCAGCCAGGGCGTCCAGCTCCGCGCTGAGCCTCGCTTTGGGTTCACCCAAGGGCTGGCTGCGGGTGCCGGCAGTGAACTGCGCATCGCTGAGCAACCCGGTGCCGCCGGCCAGGCTGCGAATCTGGCCTTCGAAATCTTGCACCTCGTCGAAGTTGCCGCTCCAGTGCAAGCGGCCCTGGGCGCCGGCGCGGCCGCGCAGGTTGATGGTGTTGCGCAGGCCTTCGCCGGCCTGCGTCATGGCCCACACCCGGCCGTCATGGCCACCGTCTTGGTGGCAGGTGGCGCAACTGAGGTAGCGGTCGCGCTCCAGGCGCGGGTCGCGCGCGTCGTAGAACAACTGCTTGCCCTGCAGCACCTGCGGCGCCAGGCGCTCGGTGGCCACCGCCTGCAGCGTGGCCAGCGGCTTGACCAGCGACAGGCCTTCGGTGAGCAATGGGCGCAGGTCGAACACGCCGACCGTGCGATCCATGAAGTTGTTGACGTACAGCGTGTAGCCATCGGCCGACAAGGCCAGGCCCTGCGGCGCACGGCCCACGTCGAAGCGCGTCAGTTGCGCACCCGAATGGGCATCGAGCACGGCCACCTCGCGGCTGGTTTCCAGCGCCACGAAGAGCAGCACGCCGCGCTGGTCATAGGCCGCCGCGCTGGCCAGGCCCGCGTTGTCGTGGTCGATGCGCCGGGGCTGGTCTTCGCTGCCGGCACCCGGGCCAGCCAGGACGACGCGCGAGCTGACCGCACGCACCGTGTTCTGGAAGTCCAGCGCCGCGCCGCTGCGCATCTGGCCGCGGCCGATGTTGTCTTGCTTGCCCGGCACGTAGGCCTGCGTGCCGTCGGGCGAGATGCTCACCGGGCCCAGGTAGTTGGGCACGCCGCTGCCCTGGTTTCCGGCGTCGGGGCGGCTGGAAGGCGCCAGCAAGATGGTGCGCGTGAGCGTCATGGCCGCGGCGTCCACCTCCAGCACTTCGCCGCCACGCTCAACGGGCATGGCGAGCGCGGCCGTACCCTCGCCCGGCAACGGCGGGGTGATGAAGCGCGAAACGTAGACTGCACTGCCGTCGCCCGCCATCGATACATGTCGAACGTTAGGCCCGAGCGCCAGGCGCCCGGTCTGGGTGAAGCTGCAGGTGTCGAAGCGCAACAGCTCGCCGCTGGCTTCCAGCACCACGAAGGTCTGGGGTGCGGTGGGCGAGATGGCCAGGCCGAAGGGCTGCGAGGCGCGCGGCAGCATGAGGGTGCGCACCACGCTGCGGGCAGCGGGGTCGACGATGCTCAGGCTGGCGTCGTGTTTGTTCGTCAGCCACAGCAGGTCGTTGCCCGCCGCGGCAATGGCGCGCGGCCCGGCGCCCACGCTCACCTCGCCCCGGTGCGCGTGGGTGATGGTGTCGAAGCCGGTGATGGAATCGTTGTCGGCGTTCACCACCCACAGCCGCGGGCGGCCGAAGTGCGGCGTTTCGTACAAGACGTTGGTGGACACCGCCGGCAGTTTGGTGCCATGACCCAGGTAGACCGTCTGGATGAAGTTGTGGCTGACCGTTGCACCGGACTGGTCGCGCACGTTCAGCGTCACCGCATATGTGCCGGGCTGGTCATACACCTTGGTGATGGACGACAAGCTCGACCACGGCGTGGCCGCGCTGCCGTCGCCAAACGTCCACGAATACGCCACGCCCAAGCCACTGGCCGCAGCGGCGAACGACGCCGCACTGCCCGCCAGGGTGGCGCCGGGGGTGGCGGCCAGCGTCAGGCTCAGTGCCGTGGCGCCGTTCACCGCCCACACGAAACCCGCGCTGCTGCTGTTGACCCGGTCACTGGCTGACACCACCACGTCGTAGCTGCCCGGCGCACTGGGCGTGCCGGTGATCAGGCCAGACAGGGCGTCCAGCCGCAGGCCCGGGGGCATGCCGGTGGCGCTGTAGACCAGGCTGGCGGCGTTGGCGGCGCTTGCCACCCGTTGCAGGCTTTGTGCCACGCCCAACACGCCGGCCTGCGGACCGGGGCTGGCCAGCGTGGGCGCACCCGGCGTGGCCAACGGGTCGGCCACGCCGATGCGCACGATGCGCGCCAGCGAAGGCACGCCCGCGTCGTTGAACACGCGCAGCATGTAGTAGCCCGGCGTGGCTTCGCCCGCGCGCGACGGCGGGTTCACGGCCAGGGCGTCGCCGCCCGCCGCCCGCCGCGGGCGTGCGGGTGAAGCTGAGGTCAAGGAAGCGCTGGTCGAAGTTTCAGCCGTGCGTGACTGAGCCCGTCTTGACCAGCGTCACGCGCGAAGCGCCGCCGCTACCGGAAGCCTGCACATTGAAAGTCTTGCCAATCGTTAACCAGTCTGGCGCCGCGGTGATGACCGGGCGCACCGCCAGCGCGCCGCCGGGTGTGAACAGATAGGGCGGGTAGTAGGCCTGCATGTTCTGCTCACCCGCCGGGCCCACGCCCACCGGCGCGGGCGCGCCGCCGCCCACCGGCGCGGTGGCGTCGGGCGGCATCAGCGCGGTGGAGTGATACAGCCGCGCGCGCGCACCTTCGGCCCCGAGCGTCCACTGCCACGTGGTCGGGTTCCACGTCTCGGCGGCCTTGTTGGCGCCCGGCAGTTCGTGCCACACCGGTCTGCCGCCGGTGACCAGCACCTGGCCGTCGGCCAGCAAGGTGGCGGTGCCGCGTTCAGGCATTCAGGTCTGCCAGACGCGCGGCGCGGCACCGCGCAATTGCCACAGCGCCGCGCGCCAGGCCACGCGCACCGGTTGCAGCAGTGCGGCCAGCGGCTCGATGCGTGGGGCCAGCGCGCGCAGCACCAGCACCTGGGGGTGAACCAGGCTGACACCGGCCCGCGCCGCGCAGCCATGCTGGGCGATGACCTGGCGCGCCGCCTCCAGCGCAAGCTCAACGCGGTCTAACGCAAGAGGTGAGCCGGCGGCGAACCACATCGTGGCCAGGGCGCGCTGGCCGGCCAAGCCCAGGGGGGAATCAAGCAAGCGCACGTCAGCGGCGTCGATGCGCGCGGCGTCCAGCCAGGCACCGGGCACTTCAATGCGCTGGTGCACACAGCCGCGCACAAAGGGCTGCTCGGCCGCGGGCAAACCCAGCGCCAGCAAGTCCCAGCCCAGCATTTCGGCACCCTCGTCCAATTCAAAGCGTTGCCGGTTGGCCGCCTGCGCGCCGCTGTAGACGATGTTTTCCTGCGGCAACCATTCGAGCCGCGCACCGGCGGCCAGCTTCGCATGCACGCTCTGCGCCGCTTGCGGCCCCAGGCTGCGATAAAAGCGCGTGGCCCCGGCGGTGGTGGCCAGCGCGTGGGCGCCGGCAGCCAGCGTCATCGTCACGCCGACCACGTCGCCGCCCACCAGGCCCGCCGGCGGGTGCACCAGCACATGGTGGCAAATGCCCGGGCCTTCGGGGTACAGGGCCTTGAGCACCCGCAGCGGGCCCTCATGCTCGGCATGCCCGCGCGTGCGTTCACCCACGCGGTCGTAGTGCAGCCGCAGCGCAGCCTGCCAGGCCATGCTTAAACGCTGTGCAACAGGCCGCGCTGCTCGATGAAATTCACCACCTCGGCCAGGCCCTGTTTGGTCTTCAAATTGGTCATCACAAAAGGCCGGCTGCCGCGCATGCGCCGCGTGTCAGCGTCCATCACTTCCAGGCTGGCACCCACGTAGGGGGCGAGGTCGGTCTTGTTGATGATGAACAGGTCGCTCTTGGTGATGCCCGGCCCGCCCTTGCGCGGAATCTTCTCGCCCGCGGCCACGTCGATGACGTAGAGGGTGAGATCGCTTAACTCCGGGCTGAAGGTGGCAGCCAGGTTGTCGCCGCCGCTTTCGATGAACACGATGTCGGCCTGCGGGAATTTCTCCAGCATGCGGTCGACCGCTTCCAGGTTGATCGACGCATCTTCCCGAATCGCCGTGTGCGGGCAGCCGCCCGTTTCAACGCCCATGATGCGTTCGGGCGCCAGCGCGCCGGCCACCGTGAGCAGCCGCTGGTCTTCCTTGGTGTAGATGTCGTTGGTCACCACCACCAGGTCCCAACGTTCACGCATCGCCTTGCACAGCATTTCGACCAAGGTGGTCTTGCCCGAACCGACCGGCCCGCCCACGCCCACGCGCAAAGGGGGCAGGCGCTTGTGGCGGCCGGGAATGGTGTGCAGGGGTGAGTTCATGTGGTGATGGTGCCCGGTGTTTGCGCGGCCGCGCTATGAGCGGAACAGCCGCGAGTATTGATGTTCATGTTGCGCCGAGAGGATGGCCAGCATGGGCGTGAAGGCCTGGCGTTCATCATCAGCCAGCGCCAGGGCTTGCTCGACATGGCCCGGCAGCGCCTCCACCAGCGCTTGCAGCACGCGCTGGCCGGCGCTTTGGCCCAGCGGCACGGCCTTCACCGCGGCCTGCACCATGTTCTCGGCCCAGCCAAAGGCCATGGCCAACAAGGCGTCGCGCGCGTTCGCGCCGGCGTGCAGCGCCGCCAGCGCAAAGGCCAGCGGCCAGGTGGGCGCGGGCGCCAAGGTGTTGAGCAGTTGCCAACGCGCATCGGTCAGGCCCATGCGCTGGCCCAGCCAGGCGGCCATGGAGCGGCCGGTTTGCAGGGTCTGCTGGCGCAGCTCGGCGCTTTCGCGCGTGTGCAGCAGCCAGTTGTTGAGTGCGTACAAACGTTCCACATCACTTTGTTCAAACGCCGCATGCGCTGCCGCCGCCACAGGCAGGTCGGCGCGCGCCTGAGCCAGTGCGAGCTGGTCGAGCAGCCAGGCTTGCACCTGCGCCTCATGGGTCACATGCTGTAAATCGACTGCGGCTTCCAGCCCTTCGGAATAACTGAATGCGCCCACCGGCAAGGCCGGCGAGGCCAGCCACATCAGGCGCAGCAGGCTGGCTGGTGTGAGCGCAGCGGGTTCAGTGCTTGTGGCCGTGGTCATGATCATGGCTGTGGTCGTGCCCGCAGTCATGCGCGGGCGCTGCGGCTGGGGCAGGCGCATGTTCATGCTTGTGGTCATGGGCATGACTGTGCTCATGACCTTGCGCACCCACCGCATAGGCCCCGGCTTCGGGCTCGAACGCTGCGCTGGCCTCGGTGACGATCAAATGCTGCTGGCGCAGCAGCGCGGCCAGCACGTGGTCGGGCTCCAGCTTCAAATGATCGGCCTTCAGCTCCAGCGGCACATGCCGGTTGCCCAGGTGATACGCGGCGCGCAGCAGGTCGAACGGCGTGCCGTGTTCGGCGCAGTGGCGCACCACCAGCACCGGCTGCGGCGCGGCCAGCACGCGAACGAAGCTGCCGTCTTCGGCCACCAGCACATCGCCGCCGCGCGCCACGCTGCCGCGCGGCAAGAAGACGGCCAAGGCGCGGCCGCTGGAATCGGTGGCGTCGAAGCGGCTTTTCTGGCGCACGTCCCAATCAAGCTCAACCTGCGGCGCGCGCTTGAGCAACACGGCGGCCAGGCCGCGGCCCTGGGGAATGACTTTGTTGCAAGTGAGCATGGGCGGTTTGTCCTGTGCAATGTGATGTTTCAAGCGCCATAGCGCTGGCGCGCCAACGCCGCGCCCTGCGCCAGGGCATGCAGCTTGGCCTGCGCCACTTCGCGCTTCATGGGCGCCAGGCCGCAGTTGGTGCAGGCCACCAGGCGGTCGCGCGGCACAAACTGCAAGGCGCGGCCGATGGTGTCGGCCACTTCGTCTGCGGTTTCGATGGCGTCACTGGCCACGTCGATCACGCCGACCATCACGTCTTTGCCCTTGAGCAAGGCCATCAATTCGGCCGGCACCTGCGAGTGGATGCATTCGAGACTGACCTGGTTGATGGCGCTGGCGGCCAACGCCGGAAAGACCTGTTCGTACTGGCGCCATTCCTGGCCCAGCGTCTTCTTCCAGTCGTTGTTGGCGGTGATGCCGTAGCCGTAGCAGATGTGAACCGCGGTGGTGCAGACCAGCCCCTGCGCAGCGCGCTCCAGCGCGGCCACGCCCCAGGTGGCGGCGTCAGCCATGTAGACGTTGAAGGCCGGCTCGTCGAACTGGATCACGTCCACGCCATCGGCCTGCAAGGCCAAGGCTTCCTGGTTCAGCAGTTCGGCAAAGGCGTGGGCGAGCTTGATGCGATCGCCATAAAACTGGTCGGCCACGGTGTCGACAATCGTCATTGGGCCGGGCAAGGTGAACTTGATGCGGTGTTTGGTGTTCGCCCGCAGAAACTGCGCCTCGGCCGCATGCACCCTGCCCTTCAAGCGCAACGGCGCCACCACCTGCGGCACCATGGCCTTGTAGCGCTCGTTGCGAATGCCCATTTCCACCTTGTGCTCGAAGTCGATGCCTTCCACCTGCTCCAAAAAACCGTGCACGAAATGCTGGCGCGATTGCTCGCCGTCGCCAATCACCGTCAGGCCGGCATCTTCCTGGGCCTTGATCCACAGCAGCGTGGCGTCGAGCTTGGCCTGGGCCAGTTCGGCGCCGCTGGCCTTCCACTGCGGCCAGAGCTTTTCGGTTTCCGCCAGCCAGGCGGGTTTGGGCAGGCTGCCGGCAATGGCGGTGTCAAACATGGTGGGGCTTTCGCTTTCAAAGCCGCGCAGGTTACCGCATGACCCGCCCACTGGCAGCGCTTCGTGCGGCGTCAGCGGGCCAGCAGTTGCGCCTTGATCGAGTCGGCCATGCGCTTGGGAAAGAACCCCGAGCCGAGATGCTCGATGAACTCAGCGCGCTGCGCTGCCGGCAGCGGCCCGATCTCCTGCACCAACGCCGCTACGGCTTCGTCTTGCTCGGCGGGTGACAGGGCGTGCATTTGCTCGCGGGCCTGGCGCAGTTGCGCAATCATCGGCTTGAACATGCCCATGGCCATGCCCATCGGCGCCGCGGTGGCGGGCACGAGCACCAGGCATTCCTTGAACTCGGCCTGGATCGCCTTGGGCATGAAGCCCAGTTCGAACAATTCGTCCACGGTGGCCAGCGTTTCCGGCACTGACAAGGGCTGACCCATGGCCTGCTGCACGCGCGCCATCATGTCGGGGCTGATGCCCGCGCCCGGCGGCAGCGCGGCGACGCCGGGCTGCATCAGGCTTTGCATCCTTGCATGCATCTCGGCCGACATGCCCGGCGGCATGCCACCTGGCATCAACCCGGTGCCCGCGATGCCGGGCATGGCCGGCATGCCCGGCATCGCCGGCAGGTTCGGCATGGCCATGCCGGAGGGCAACTTCGGCGCTCCGCCACCGCGCAGATCGAGCGCGGTCAAGGCGTCGGCCAGGGCGGAGCCTTTGCAACCCATGCCGCGCAAGTTCGACAGCAACGTGTCCTTGATCATCGAGCTGGCGGTCTGTTTGGCCATTTGTTTGAGCATCAACAACAAGGCCGGCGCGATGGCCGCGCTGGGTGCCGGCGCCAGCGTCAGGGCCGCCACAACGGCCAGGGCGGCTGCGCGCGTGACGGCGTGTATGCCGGGTTGGGTGGTCTTGGCGGATGTGGGCACGATGGGGCTCCTTTGCGCAGTGGCCAACGAGATGAAAGAACCGCCGCTGTCCAGCGCAACGCTCGCAACTCGGTCGTTGAACGCTGCACGGCAGGGTGTACGCCCAGTGCCGGTTCGGCACAAGTCGTTGTGACCCCGCTGTGAGCCACGCCGTGACGCCCGCGTGAAGCCCTGCTCTTTGCAACCCCACCATCGCCCAGCCGGGCGGTGAACAGGGGGCCGCGATGCGCGAAACCACGGCCAGGCCGGGCGCGCACCCTGGCCCGGGCACGGGCGGTCGACGCGATCGAGCCCTTCAGAGCCTTCAAGTGCAAGGCCGACGTCAAGCCGCAGGTGATCGACAAGCCGATCCAGCTCGCGGTCGACAACAAACTCCAGCACCTACGGCTTTGGTGGCGCGCAACTCGTCAACGTCACCTCGACCGTGTCGTGCCCGGGCAGCGACCCCGTGGTCACCAAGTTTCGCAACTTCCAGGTGTCTTGTGCCTCGGGCAACGGCGACTTCATGGCCGGGCAGGAACGGCTCATCGGAGGCGCCGACGACGCCGCGATCTCGACCAGCTGGGACTTAGAACTTGTCCGTAAATAGGAGGGCCCTGCGTTGAGACCAAAGGGCGATGGATGCAGGCGCGCCCTTTGGCCTCAACCCGAAGGGCGCAGGGCCCTCCTGTTTACGGACAAGTTCTTAAACCGAAAGTGAGGGGCAGCGACCGGCGCGGGCGCATGGTGCGTTCCCGATGTTCGACGTCGAGGTCGGCAACGAACTTTTCCACTGCATCTTCGACGGCGAGCCGGCGGCCGAGAAAGGCTTCCTGCAGCTCGACGTCCACAAGCCGGGCCTCGGGTTGAAGCTGAAGATAGAGTACCTGGACCCGTTCAACATCGTCGAATGAGCGCCGCTCGGCCGTTCCGAAGGCGCTCGCTCCCCCACGGGGGGACGACGCAAAGCGTCAAGGGGGTGAAATGGCAAACATGAATCGACCCTACAAAGGTGTCTTCCCGGTGGTGCCCACCACCTTCAGCGAATCAGGCGAACTCGACCTCGAGAGCCAGAAGCGCTGCGTCGATTTCATGATCGACGCCGGCTCCACCGGCCTGGCGATCCTGGCCAATTTCTCCGAGCAGTTCGTGCTCTCGGACGCCGACCGCGAAGTGCTGACGAAGCTGATCCTCGAACACGTGGCCGGCCGCGTGCCGGTGATCGTGACGACCACGCATTTCGGCACCCAGGTCTGCGCCGAGCGTTGCCGCCACGCGCAGGATCTTGGCGCGGCGATGGTGATGGTGATGCCGCCCTACCACGGCGCCACCATCCGCGTCGGCGAGCCGCTGATCCACGAGTTCTATGCGCGCGTGTCCGATGCGATCCGCATTCCGATCATGATCCAGGACGCACCGGTGGCCGGCACGCCGCTGTCGGCGGCGTTCCTGGCCCGCATGGCCAAGGAGATCGAGAACGTCGCCTACTTCAAGATCGAAACCGCTGGCGCCGCGAGCAAGCTGCGCGAGCTGATCGCGCTCGGCGGCGCGGCCATCGAAGGCCCCTGGGACGGCGAGGAAGCCATCACCCTGCTGCCCGACTTCGACGCCGGTGCCACCGGCTCGATGACCGGCGGCGGCTACCCCGACGGCATCCGCCGCATCGTCGATGCCTATGCCGCCGGGCGGCGCGAAGAGGCCGTCACCGAGTACACCCGCTGGCTGCCGCTGATCAACTGCGAGAACCGCCAGGGCGGCATCCTGACGGCGAAGGCACTGATGAAAGCAGGCGGCGTGATCGCCTGCGAAGCGCCGCGACACCCGTTCCCGGCAATGAACCCTGCCGTGCGTGCGGGGTTGCTGGAAACGGCGCGGCGGCTTGATCCGATGGTGCTGCGGTGGGGGCGGTAGCGATTGGCTGCTTGCGACCCGATGCAGACCGTCAGGCCTAGCAAGAGCAGCCATTCACCCCACTCTGCGAAAGGCGTGGATGTCACTGGCGCTATCTCGGCATGGGACATGGTGGCGAGATACGTTGGACGATCCTGATCCCGATCCCGATCCCGATCAGGCCCAGGTGACGGCCGCCGAGAACATATAGCCGGCGCCATAGACGGTCTTGATGATCTTGGGATACTGCGGATCGCTCTCGAGCTTGCGGCGCAGACGCGAGATGCGCACGTCGATGCTGCGGTCCAGCGGCGATAGGTCGCGCTGACCGACCAGCTGTTCGCGCGTGAGGATCTGGTAGGGCCGCTCGACGAAGACGCGCAGCACCTGGGTCTCGGCAGTGCCGAGCAGGTGCTCGCTGCCGTCGGCGGCGCGCAGGATGTGGGCGGCGCAGTCGAGGCTCCAGCCCAGAAAGCTGGCGTGGCGGCGTTGCTGTCCGGGCGCCCCTGCCCCAAGCCCACCACTGCCAGCCCCGGCGCGCCGGCGCAGTATGCTGCGCACCCGCGCCACCAGCTCGCGCGGCTCGAAGGGCTTGACCACATAGTCGTCGGCACCGAGCTCGAGGCCCATCACCCGATCGACGGTGTGGCCACGGCCGGTGACGATCAGCACACCGCTGCCCGAGACCTGGGCGATTTGCCGCACCAACTCGATGCCGTCCATATCGGGCAGGCCAAGATCGACGATGCACAGCTCGGGACGCTCGGTCTGCAGCCGGCGCAAGACCGTGGCGCCGTTGCGAAAGGCCTCGGTGGCGAAGCCGAATTCGTGCAGCACCGCAAGCACCAGTTTGGCGATCGCAGGGTCGTCTTCGACGACGTAGATTAGCGGCGCAGGCGGCGCGGTATCCGAACTCGGCGGCGCGGCGGTCATCAGGCAACCTCCGTGCTGCGCACTGCGGTATTCGCCTTGGGAACGGCCCGGCGGCTCATGTCGCCAGATCCCCCAGCAGGGCCGCGAGCTGCGCTTTCGTAAAGGGCTTGCCGAGCAGGGGCACATCGCTAGCTTGTCCGAGGTCCGGAGCGTAGCCGCTCATCAAGACCACCCGCGCCAAGCGGTGGTGCTCGCGAGCATGCGCCGCCAGCGCCCGGCCATCGAAACCACCCGGCATGACCACGTCGGACAACAGTAGCGTTATCCCTGGATTCACCGGCATCTGGTCGAGGAACTGGATTGCCTCGCTGCCGTTCTCGGCCTCGATCACCGCGAAGCCGAGTTCGAGCAGCCAGCGCCGCAGCACCTTGCGCACTTGGGCGTCGTCGTCGACCAGCAGTGCCAAGCCCCGATCGGCGCCGGCTTCGTCGTCGCCCGCGGCCATCGTCGGTGGCAGTGCGCTGGCGGCCTCGCACGCCGGCAGCCACAGCGATACCGTCGTGCCAATGCCGAGCGTGCTGCTGACCTCGATCGCACCGCCCGACTGCTTGACGAAACCATAGACCATCGCCAGCCCCAGGCCGGTTCCTTGCCCCGCGCGCTTGGTCGTGAAGAAGGGCTCGAACATCCGTGCCAAGGTGGCTGAGTCCATGCCGCTGCCGTTGTCGCTGACGGCGAGGCAGATATAGCGCCCCGGCTCGACATGCCATTCGGCCGCACGCGCCTGGGGGAGCAGTTGCGCCGAAACGTGCACGCCGATGCGGCCATCGGCCGCCGTCGCATCGCGCGCATTGAGGATCAGGTTGAGCAAGGCGTTGTGCAACTGATCGGCATCGATCCAGGCCCACAGCGGCGCGGTATCGGTATCGATGCTGAGCTGCAGGCCATCGGGCAGCGAGCAACGCACCATCTTGCCGATGGCACCCAGCAGCGGTGCCATCTCGACGGCCTGGGCTTCGAGCGGCTGCGTACGCGAGAACGACAGCAGCGCCTTGATGACTTCGGCGCCGCGCCGCGCAGCCGCGACGGCGGGATCGACGAACTCGGCCACGGTCGGATCGCCGGCGCGAGCCGCGCTCAGCGCGCCGAGGTTGCCGAGGATGACAGTCAGAAGATTGTTGAAGTCATGCGCCAGTCCGCCCGTCAATTGGCCCAGCGCCTCCATCTTCTGCGCCTGCACCAGCAGCGCCTGGGTGCGCCTCTGCTCGGTGACGTCGAAGGTCAGCTCGAAGCAGCCGGCGACTGCGCCGTCGGCGGCGATCTCCGGGATCAGCGTGGTTCGGGCGATGACGCGGCGATTGCCGGCGATCGTTGCCTGGTACTCGAAAGTCACGGCTTCGCCGGCCATCGCCCGGGTCAGGTTGGGGCGGATGCCGGCATAGGTGCTGGCGCCGAGGTAGGCCTTGGCGCTCGCGGCAGCGGGGTTGGCAGTATCCAGGCCGAACCAGTCGTGGTAGCCGCGGTTGAGGTAGCGATAGACCCGGTCGCGATCGAAGTAGGCGACCAATGCGGGAATCGAGTCGGTGACCAGGCGCATCAGCGCTTCGCTGCGGCGCAACTCGGCGGTGCGATCGGCAACGCGCGTTTCCAGCATCGCGCTGTGCTCGCGGATCTGGCGCTCGGCATTCGTCTGCGCACTGATATCGGAGTACAGGGTCACGAAACCGTGCCCCGGCACGGGCACGCCGCGCACCCGCAGCACCGTGCCGTCGGGCCGGGTGCGTTCGATCTCGTGCGGCTCGAAGGCGCGTGCGGCGCGCAAGCGCTCGTCGATGTAGGCCTGCTGGTCGCCGCTGCCGTACTCGCCGCGTTCGGCGTTGTAGCGGATGAAGCTCTCGAACGGCGCGCCGACATAGCCCATCTCGGGCGGGAAGTCCAACAGGCGCAGGAAGGTCTTGTTCCAGGCTACGAAGCGCAGGTCGCTGTCGATCAGGGTCAGGCCCTGGTCGATCAGGTCCAGCGCCGCGCGCAGCGATTCGTAGCGCCGGAAGCTGTCGTCCGAGGGGGATGCGGGGTGTCTCACAGGGCGTTGCGGAGCTGACGCAAACATTCGTCACATTGTCGCGCGGCTGTTGCAACAGTCGCAGCCCATCCTTCGTTCCTCGTTGCTACCCGGCCGCCCAAAGGCGTCTTGAGGGCCACATGAAAACACGGAGAGACGATGACCCGACCCGATCCCTACGAATTTGGCCTGGAGAAGAACGCAGCCAATTTCGTCACCCTGTCGCCGCTGAGCTTCATCGAGCGCTCGGCCAGCGTCTATCCGGATCGCATCGCGGTGATCTACGGCTCGCGCCGCCAGACCTGGCGCGACACCTATGCGCGTTGCCGCCGCCTGGCCAGCGCGCTCAAGCAACGCGGCATCGGCGCCGGCGACACCGTGGCGGCAATGCTGCCCAACGTGCCGGCGATGTTCGAGGCCCATTTCGGCGTGCCGATGACCGGTGCCGTGCTGAATACGCTAAACACGCGCCTGGACGCCGAGGCCATCGCCTTCATGCTGCAGCATGGCGAAGCCAAGGTGCTGCTGATCGACCGTGAGTTCGCCGCGGTGATCGAAAAAGCCCTGGCGATCGTCGACGGGACGGGCGACAAGCGGCGGCCGTTCGTGATCGAGGTCGAGGACGAGGAAGCCCCCGCGGGCAAAGCGCTCGGCGACGTGTCGTACGAGACCTTTCTCGCCCACGGCGATCCGGCCTTCGTCTGGGCGCTGCCCGCCGACGAGTGGAATCCGATCGCGCTGAACTACACCTCGGGCACCACCGGCAACCCCAAGGGCGTCGTCACCCATCACCGCGGCGCCTACCTGAACGCAGTCTC
>JANOXU010000273.1:0-10897 GCA_031418595.1 Burkholderiales bacterium | reverse complement strand
GGCCGGCGGCATAGTCGGCCGAGATCAGGTTCCAGGTCTTGGCGCCGGTTTGCTTCACATAGTCTTGCATCATGCGCGTGGTGAGCGCATCGGGCGTGTTGACGCGGAAGTAGTTCGGCGCGCAGCTCTTGCCCATCAGGTCGTTGCTCTGGGCGTAATGGTCGATCTGGATGACGTTCAGTGCCTCCAGCTTCGGCGTGAGCGCCAGTGAATGCGAGCTGAGCGTTTGGCCCATGATCAAACTCACGCCGGCTTGCTGCGCCAGCTTGGTGGCCGCGGCCAGCGCGGCGGCGGGTGCGCCGGAATGCGCCTGGATCACCAGCTCGAACTTGCGCCCGGCCGCACCGCCTTCTGCATTGAGGATGTCCACCGCCGCCTTGGCGCCTTCTTCCATCAGGTTGGCGTAGGTGGCAAAGGGGCCGCTGTCGATGATCAGCAGGCCGACCTTGATGGGGCCACTTTGCGCCTGTGTTTGCGCCTGGGCCAGCGGCGTGGCCAGGCTGGCCATGGCGGCAGTTGCGGCGGCAGCGAGCGCCAGGCGGCGGCGAATGCGGTTGAACATGGTGCGATCTCCAAAGAGGGGTTGCGATGCGGTGCGCCGCAGTTCTTACACTAGCGTACCGTATGCGGCGGAATCTAAACGAAGCGGCGGCGCTGTCAATCAGGGCTTGGCAGCGGTTGCCCGGGGCGGCGGCACAGCATCTGTGATCAGCCTTCGGCGCCACCCGACATTTCAGCAAACAGCGGCCGCGGCGAGTGTTTCAACTCGATGCTCAGTTCAGCGCGCAAGGCCGCGAGCAGGGTTTGTTCCAGGGCTTGCGCGGCCGCAACGCCCAGGCCGTGGCCCGGGGCGGCCAGCCAGGCCAGCCACTCGCCCAAGGCCTGGTTGCCGGTGTCGCGCGTGGCCAGCAAGGTGGCAGTGGCGGCCGGTGCGGCAGACAGCTCGGGCAAAGGTGGCGTACCCGGGGCGTTGCCCGCGACCGCCTGTGCCGCCGTTTGTGCCGCGGCCAGGGCTTGCTGCTGCGCCTGAATTTGCTGGATCAGAAACCCGGTTGACCAATCCGCGCGCAGCTTGAAGGTGTTCAGGGCATTGATCACGCCATACACCTGGCTGCGCGCGTATTCGTCGTTCATGCGCGGCAGCACCTCGGCGCGCAAGGTGCTGCACATGCCTTCAACCAGGCGTTCGAAGCTGTTGTTCATGGCGTCATGGCCCCTTTTGAATGGCCTTGTCCATCTGGCGCAAGCAGGTGGCCACCTGGCTGCCCATGGCCGGCATGCGCATGTCGTTGCTGCGGTGGTCTTCAAAACAGCGCGCCGCGGCCATGTGGGTGGCGGCCAGCTTGAGCAGCGAGAACACCTGGTAGTAGTGCACCGAGGCCATGTTGACGCTGATGCCGGACTGTTCGGCGTAACGGGCATAGAACCATTCGGGTTCGCACAGCCGGCACAGGTAGGGGCTGCCGCCCATGTACATGGGCAGGCTGGCCCAGGCCAGGTCTTCATGCGGGTCGCCCAGGTGCACCAGTTCCCAGTCGAGGATGGCGGTGATGTGCCCGCCTTGCTGCAAAAAGTTGCCGGTGCGGTAGTCGCCGTGCACGATGGCCACGCGCGGCGCCACCGGCGCGTTGGCCTTCAACCAGCGGATGCCCCACTCGGCCAGCGGGTAGGGCCGCATCGCCCAACGTTTGAGGTGAGCTTCCCATTGCTCAACGTTGCGCAGCGCGGCATTCTGGGCGCTGATGCCCTGGGCCAGTGCGGCGATGGGCTGGCTTGGCCAGTCGAGCCGGTGCAAAGCGGCCAGGGCGTCGATGAACTGCGTGCCCAGGCTGCGGCGCAGGCCTTCTTCCAGCGGCGGCGCGCTGGGCGAGACCCAGGGCACCACGGCCTCACCCGCCACCTTTTGGCAAAACATGAACGGCGCGCCGAGGATGCTTTCGTCTTCGCTGTTCCAGTGAACCTGGGGCACGGGCACCGCGCTGCCCGCGAGCGACTGCATGGCCAGCACCTGCGGCGCGGCTTGGTAGGGCGCGAACAGGCCGGCGCTGGAGCCGATGCGCAGGATCAGTTCTTGTTCAGCGCCTGGCGTGGGCAGGCCGCGCAGAGTGAGGCCATACGTTAACCATGAAAAGCCCACCGGAAAGCGCTTGAGCGCAACCACCTGCACGGTGTGGCCCACCTGCTGGCCCAGGTAGCTTTCGATGCGCGCGGCCAGCGCCGCGTCGGTGGGCAGCGTGCTCACAGCCCGCGCAACAGCAAGTCAGGCAGCACCGCGCGGTGAAAGCCGGTGAACGGCGGCGTGCTGCGCCCAGCCTGAATCTTCCAGTAGCTGGGCCGGTTGTTGGGCGTGCCGCCATCGACCCGAATACACGAGCCGGTGATGTAGGCCGCCGCGGGCGACAGCAGGTAGACGATGGCCGACGAGATCTCAGCCTCGGTGCCATAGCGTTGCAGCGGCACGGTGGGGGGGAATTCAAGGATCTTGGCCTTGGCCTCGGGCGTGTAGGTGTCAAAGCCGCTGGAGGCGATGCCGCTGGGCGCCACGCAGTTCACGCGCACGCCCGCGCAGGCCCATTCGCAGGCGGCGGTTTCAGTCAGCGTGAGCATGCCGCCGCGTGCGGCGCCGGAGTGCGCATAGTCGGGCCAACCGTTCCAGATGTCGGCAATCACGTTGACGATGGCGCCGCCGTTGGCCTGCATGCGGCGGTTAAACACCTCGCGCATGAAGATGAAGCCGCCGGTGAGGTTGCTGCGCACCACGGCCTCGAAGCCCTTGGTGGAGATGGTGTTCATGGCCGTGCGGTATTGGCCGCCGGCGTTGTTCACCAGGCCGTCGATGCGCCCGCGCGCGGCGAGCACGGCTTCAATGGCCGCAATGACCTGCGGCTCTTCGCGGATGTCGGCCACGTGGATGCTGGCGCTG
This sequence comes from Burkholderiales bacterium, assembly GCA_031418595.1. GTDB lineage: Bacteria > Pseudomonadota > Gammaproteobacteria > Burkholderiales > Burkholderiaceae_C > Rubrivivax. The sequence goes on along the minus strand of JANOXU010000273.1, from coordinate 7,974 downwards.
CCGCCGTCTTCAACGATCTCGGCCTGCACGGCCTGGAGTTTTTCGACCTTGCGCCCCACCAGCGCCACATGCGCGCCCAGCGCCGACAACTCATGCGCCGTGCAGCGGCCGATGCCACTGCCGCCACCGGTGATGATGTGGGTCTGGCCCTTGAACAGGTCAGCGCGGAAGACGGATTGGTAGGGCATCTTGGTTCACATGAAGGTCAGTACTGCACCGCGACGCGGCCGATCCGTTCGCGCGCGATGATGAGTTTCATGACCTGCGCCGTGCCGTCGCCGATTTCCAGGCCCATCACGTCGCGCAGGCGCTGTTGGTGGGGCAGGTCTTTGCTCCAGCCGTAGTGGCCGAAGGTGAGCAGGCATTGGTGGATCACGTCGAACGCATAGCGCGGGCCCATCCACTTGCACATGGCCGCTTCGGCGGTGTGCGGCAGGCCGGCGTCGCGCAGCGCCAGCGCGTGGTAGCAGAGCTGGCGCACCGCGGCGATTTGCGATTCGCCTTCGGCGAGCGGAAAACTCACGCCCTGAAACTGGCCGATCGGCTTGCCGAAGGCTTCGCGCTCCTTGCTGTAGGCCCAGGCTTCATCGAGCGACGCCTGCGCCGCGCCCACGCATTGCAGGCCGATGAGGGCGCGGCTGTAGTCAAAGCCCTGCATCACCTGCGTGAAGCCCTTGCCTTCGTCGCCCAGGCGGTGGCTGGCGGACACGCGCACGTCGTCGAAGAACACCGAGCCGCGGCCGATGATGGCGCTGCCCACGTCGTCGAAGTGTGTTCTGGAAATGCCCGGGTTGGGGCCATCCTTGCCTTCGTAGGGAATGAAGAAGGCGCTCACGCCCCTGGCACCTTGCTCGGGCGTGCCGGTGCGCGCGAAGATGAGGTAGGCGTCGGCCCGGTCGGCGAAGGTGATGGAGGTCTTCTCGCCGTTCAGGATGTAGTCGCCGCCGTCCTTGCGCGCACGCAGTTGCAGGTTAGAGGCATCAGACCCGCCGCGCGGCTCGGTCAGGCAAATGGCCACCACGGCGTCGCCGCGGGTCATGCGCGGCACCCATTCGCTGCGCACCTCAGGGCTGGCGTGGCGCATCAGGATGGCGCCGTTGAGTGAGATGCCCACCGGCACGGCGCTGATGTTGAAGTCGCCATAGGCCAGCGCTTCGGCGACCAGGCCGGTGGTGACGGAATCCACCCCCATGCCGCCAAATTCTTCGGGCAAGTCCATGCCCATGAAGCCGAGCCGGCCCATTTCGGCCAGCAGCGCGCGGTCCAGTGTGCCGGTGCGTTCGCGCTTTTGATAGTCGGGCGCCAGCCGCTCGCGCGCGAAGCGGCGCGCGGCTTGTTGCAGGGCTGTTTGCTCGTCGCTCAGAACCATGGGGTCACTCCGGAAAGGGGCGTGGCGCCGACCCCTGGACTTAAGGCGACCGGGCGCCTGCAAATATTACACTAGCGCACGATCTGGTTGCAGAGTGCGTTGAGTGCCATTCACTGTTCGAGCAGTGAGCGAAGCCGGTGGTCCGTTGCGCACCTGAGGGTGGCGTTCGAGCAATCACCAGGCGCGCCAGGCGGCCAGGCCCGTGCCTGAATCGGCCAGCTCTCGCAACCAGTTCGACGGCGCAAAGCGCGGCCCGTGTTCGCGCGCCAAGGCGTCGCACTGCGCCACGCCAGCGGACAGGCCCAGGTCCTCTGCCCAACGCAGCAGGCCACCGCTGGCCGATGGAAAGCCCAGGCCGAGCAGCGAAGCGGTGTCGGCATCATCGGCCGACGTGATGACGCCTTCTTCCAGGCAGCGCAAGGCTTCCAGCACTTCGGCCCAGCGCAGGCGCTGGCTGATGTGGCCGGTGTGGCCAGGGTGAGGCGGTGTGCCCGGTGCAGGGAAATGTTTGGGCAGCCCGGCCCAGGGTTGGCGCGTGCCGTCAGGTGCTGCTTCGTAGAAGCCGCCGCCATCGCGCCGGCCGGCGCGGCCCTGGTGCACCAGCACCTGCAAGACCGGCTGCGCCAGCGGGCGGCAAAAGCGCTCCGGCAGGCCATCAGCCCGGGCCTGATCGGCTTGTTGCAGGTTCAGGCGCAAACCGATGTCGTCCAGCAAGGCCAGCGGGCCGATGGCGCGGCCCAGCGCCAGGGCGGCGGCGTCGATGCTGGCCGCCGCCACGCCTTCACCCACCATGGCCACCGCTTCATCCAGGTAGGCGGCAAAGACGCGCGAGGTGAAGAAGCCCGGGCCGTCACGCACCACGATGGGTTGCTGGCCGAGCTGGCGCACCCAGTGCAAGACCTGCTGCAAGCCGGCCGCCGAAGTGGCCGGCCCGCGCACCACTTCCACCAGGCGCATGCGCTCGACCGGCGAAAAGAAATGCAGGCCAAGGAAGCGCTCGGGCGCGGGCAGCACCTGCGCCAACCCGGCTATCGGCAAACCCGAGGTGTTGCTGGCCAACATACCGTGGGCCGACAGGGCGGCGAGCATCGGCGCCAACACCTGCCGCTTCAACGCCCGGTCTTCGGGCACCGATTCGATGGCCAACTCGCAGTCGGCCAGCGCCACCAGGCTGCCCTGCGGCAACACGCGCGCGCCTTGCGCCGCGGCCTCGTCAGCCGCCAACCGCCCGCGCGCCACATCACGCTGCAAGGCCGCCAACAAGCGCTGATGGCCGGCCTGGGCATGGGCGAGGTCGCGGCCGACCAAGGCCACCTGCACGCCGGCACGCGCCGCCAGCCGGGCCAGCCCCAGACCCATCAGGCCTGGACCCATGATCGCCAGGCCTTGCAACGGCTTCAGGCTCACCCCGCCGCCCGCGCCAACTGCAAGCCGCGCGTGGCGTAGGCCAGCGCCAGCTTGCGGCCGATGCGCGCGGCGTCGGGCAGGAAGCCGTTGCCTGCCTCGCCGCGCGCGGCCACGCCGGTGGAACCCACCGCGCCGCGGAACATGGCAAAGGCCTGGTGGAACGGGCTCATGCGCTCTTGCGCGCCGGCCAGGGCGTAGTAACGTTCCAGATAACCGGCTTCTTCGGGGATGCCCAGCTCAGCCAGTGGCAGGCCCAGCAAGCCGCCGTTTTCATCGGGTGCCATGCGCCAGGCCTGCACGTTGAAGGCCAAGTCGATCAAGGGGTGGCCCAGGGTGGACAGCTCCCAATCGAGCACGCCGATGACGCGCGGCTCGGTGGCGTGGAACATCATGTTGCCGATGCGGAAGTCGCCATGGCACAGGGTGATCAATTCGCTTTGCGGCACGCGCTCGCGCAGCCAGGCCACCAGCGCGTCGAGCGCCGGGTTGTCGTCGTCACCGCGCCGGTACACCGCCCATTGCTCGGAAAAGCGCTTGAGCTGGCGCGCGAAATAGTTGCCCGGGCGGCCGTAGTCGGCCAGGCCCAGGGCGGCAACATCGAGCGTGTGGATGGCCGCCAGCGTGGCCACCATGGCGTTGAACAGCTCGGCGCGCTCGGCCGCGCCCACACCGGGCGTGGCGTAGTCCTGGAAGACCCGGCCTTGCAGCCATTCCATCAAATAAAACGGCGTGCCCAGGACTGATTCGTCAGCGCAATAGTGCAGCGGCCGGGGCACCGGCACGGCCGTGCCTTGCAAGGCGGTGAGCACGCGAAATTCGCGGTCGATGGCATGGGCCGAAGGCATCACCACCCCCGCCGGCTTCTTGCGCAGCACCGCGCGCCAGGCGCCGCGTTGCACGAAGTAGGTGGGGTTGGACATGCCGCCTTCGGTGCGCTTCACCTGCACCGGCTCGGCCGCGTTGCCGAGCAGGCCGCGCAAGAAGTCAGCCAGGCGCGCAACATCGAAGTCGATGTCGCGGCGGGCAGCGCTTTCAGTCATGTCGAACGTTATGTGGCAGCCAGCCCCGACGTCGCCTTCTTGCCGCTGAAGCCGAACAGGTACTGCGCCACGCGGCGAATCTGCACTTCTTCTGTGCCTTCGGTGATGCGGTAGCGGCGGTGGTGGCGGTAGATGTGCTCGAAGGGCAAGGCGCGGCTGTAACCCATGCCGCCATGCACCTGCATGGCGCGGTCCGCCGCTTCGCACACCAGGCGGTTGGCGCGGAAGTTGCAAATCGAGACCATGTCGCTGATCTCCAGCGGGTTTTGCCGGTCCATCTGCCACGCCGTTTTGAAGATGAAGTTGCGCACCATTTCGCATTCGGCGTACAGCTCCACCAGCGGGAACTGCACCGCTTGCTTGTTGGCCAGGGGCTCGCCGAACGCGATGCGCGAGCGCGCGTACTTCACCGCTTCTTGTATGCAATAGCGCGCCGCGCCCACGCTGGCCGCGGCCTGGCGCACGCGGTTCTCATGCACGAAGCGCTGCGCGCAGACCAGGCCTTCACCTTCCTTGTGCAGGATGGCGCTGTCGGGCACGCGCACATCCTTCAGTTCGGTTTCGGCATGGTCACTGGGCATGTTGAAGGTCCAGTGGTTGTACAAAACCTTGTGGCCCGGCGTGGCCGTGGGCACGATGAAGGCGGTGATGCCCTTGGCCGCACCCGGCTGGCCCGAGGTGCGCGCGAACACCAGGTTGCCATGCGCTCGCGCGACCTGGCTGTTCCAGCGCTTCATGCCGTTGATGATCCAGTCGCCTGTTCCGTCTGTGGTGCGCACACCCACGGTGTCCATCCAGGTGGCGTCGCTGCCATGGCCGGGCTCGGTGAGGCCGAAGCTGAGGTGCATCTTGCCGCTGATGATGCCTTCGATATAACGTTTCTGATCAGCCGTGCCGTAATCAGCAATCACCGGCACGATGGGGAAGTTGCCGACGATGGAGCTTTCGTCTTGCAAGTCGTTGTGCAGGCCCAGGCCCTTGGCGGCCAGGTGCTCACGAATGGCGGTGACCATCAGGTTCGACGCCGCGCCGCCGCCACAGCTCTTGGGCAGCCCCAGGCGCAGGTGGCCGGCAGCATCAGCCCGGCGCTCCATTTCCATGATCAGCGCGCGCCATTCGTCGCAGGGGCGGCCGTCGTCTTCCCAATCGGTGCGGGCGTACTCGCGCCGGTGGTCGAAGAACTTCATGTTCTGCGCTTGCAGCGGCTTGATCTCGGCTTCGATGAAGGCGTCAAGCTCGGCGAGCTTGGCGGTGATGTCGGCGGGCAGGGTGAAGTCCACTTCAGATCCGATCAAAGTTTCGGCATCTTGCAACTGCCATCCGCCGGCGGATTGGCTTGCGCTGCCGGCAGCGTGAACACCACCGTGTTGCGCATCTTGCCGCCCACATCGGCCACCACGCCAAAGTAGTTGGGCAAGATCATCTGGTTGTCTTCATTGCGGATGGTGACGGTGCCGAACACGGTGTCAAAGCTGCCGCCGCGCAGCGTGCGGGCAATGTCGGCCGGCTTCACGCTCTTGGCACGTTCAACGGCCTGGATGATGGCCTGCATGCCGACATAGTTTTCGCCTTCCAGGTCGGTGGGGTCGTCGCCGTTGTGGGCCTTGCGCCAGGCTTCGACGAAGCGCTTGTTCTGCGGCGTGTCGATGCTGGGGCTGTAATTCATGTTGCCCCAGATGCCCTTGGCCGCAGCACCCACGGCGCGCAGGTTGGAATCGAGGTTGATGCTGACGCCGGCGACGAGCATGCTGTCCAGCAAGCCGAACTGCTTGGCCTGGTTGAGGAAGTTGATCGAGTCGCGGCCCGACAAGGCCACGAACACGGCTTCGGGTGCGGCGGACTTGATTTGCTGGATGAAGGGCGCGAAGTCGTTGGCACCGAAGGCGGAGTAGTTCTCGGTGAGCACGGCGCGCCCGCCCGCAGTGGCCGCCTCTTTGAAGCCCTTGCCGATCTCGCGGCCCCAGGCCACGTCAGCCGCCAAGATTGCCCACTTAGTTTCCTTGCGTGTGGCCAGCCAGGGCTTGATGACGGTCAGGTCTTGCGCGTCGCCCTGGTTGGCACGGAACAGGCGGTTAGAACACGAGTCGCCGGTGATCTTGCTGTTCTTGGCGAAGGTGGAAACCATCACCGCGTCCCAGCGTTCGAGCATCGGCGCGATGGCCAGAATTTCGCCGGAAGAGATGGTGCCGGTGAGCACGTTGAAGCCGTCGAGCGCCAGCTTTTCGGCCTGCTTGCGCGCCACGTCGGGTTTGACTTCGCTGTCGAGGTAACGCACCTCGATCTTGCGCCCGCCGTCGATGCCGCCGCGGGCGTGGGCTTCGGCGATGGCGAATTCGATGGAACGCTTAACCTCGCCATGCAGCACCGCATAGGGGCCGGAAATGGCTGTGGCCACGCCGATGCGCAGCGGCTCCTTGCCTTGCGCAACAGCGGCGTTGCCGATCAGGCCGGTGGCCGCAACGAGGGCTGCCGTGGCGAGCCTGCGAGTGAAGGTGAGGGTCTTCGTCATCATCAATCTCCAGTGAAGCGAGTGGGGAAAATCAAACTGCGACGTGTTTCTTGAGGCTTTCCATTGACAGCCCCGCGAGTTCGCCTTCTTCAACGACCGCGCCTTTGGAAAGCACGTGATACCGGCTGGCCACGCGCCGCACCAGCCCGTGGTTCTGTTCGATCAACAGCAGGCTGGTGCCGGCTTTGAAAAGCCGTTGCAACACCACCGCGAGTTCATCCACGATCACCGGCGCCAGGCCTTCGCTGGGTTCATCGAGGAGCAACAGCGCCGGGTTGGCCATCAGCGCGCGGCCGATGGCCAGCATCTGCTGCTGCCCGCCTGAGAGCGCCGTGCCGGGCGTGTCCGCGCGCTCATTCAAGATGGGGAAAAGTTCGCACACGCGCTCGAAATTCCAGCGCCCAGGGCGTTGCGTGGCCGCGCCGAGCAGGAGGTTTTCGCGCACGCTCAGGTTGGGGATGATGGCGCGGCCCTGCTGCACCACCGAAATGCCGGCGCGCGCGGCGGCGTAGTGCGGGATGGGTTGAAGCGCCTGGCCGTTGAACAGCACCCGCCCGCCATGCAGCGCGGCAATGCCGAGCAAGGTGTTGACGATGGTGGTCTTGCCCACGCCGTTGCGCCCCAGGATGGCCACGCTTTCATTGGCGCGAATGGCCAGGTTGATGCCGTGCAGCACCTTGGCACCGGCATAGCCGGCGTGAACGTTCTCGAACGTTAACAGCGCTGTCATTGCAGCGCCTTGAGGCATTCGCTCTTGGGGCTGAGCCCGGACGCAGGCAGCCCCTGCGGGCTGCCTGCCGCCTGGCGAAGGCCATCGGCCTGTGGCCGATGGCGGCCCGGCGAACTCATGCTGAACTTCCAAGGTAGGCCGTCACCACTTCGGGCATGGCGCGCACTTCGTCGGGCGTGCCTTCGGCCAGCACCTTGCCCAGGTGCAGCACGGTGATGCGGTCACAAATGGAGAACACCACCTCCATGTCGTGCTCGACCAGCAGCACGGTGACGTTCCAGCGCGCGACCAGGTCTTTCAAGTGCTCGGCCAGCGCCAGCGATTCGCTCATCGACAAGCCCGCCGCGGGCTCGTCGAGCAGCAGCAACTTGGGCCGGCCAATCAAGGCCAGGGCCAGGTCGAGCCGGCGCTGGTCGCCATAGGAAATGTCGGCCGCCGCCTTGTGCGCCAGGGCGGTGAGGCCCATCTCGGCCATCACCTCATCCACGTTCGGCGTTTCGGCCTGGTGCGCGGCGCATTCAAGCTGCTCCAGCACACTCAGGCCGGGGAAGATGTTGGTGCGCTGGAACGAACGCGCCAGGCCGGCGGCGCGGCGCTGCTGCACGCTGAGCTGGCTGATATCGGCGCCCTGGAAGCTGACCTGGCCGCTCCAGTTTTGATTGCGGCCTGACAGCACGTCGATCAGCGTTGACTTACCCGCACCGTTAGGGCCGATCAGGCCGCGAATCTCGCCCGGCGCCACGGCGATGTCGACTTCATTCAGCGCGAAGAAGCCGCCGTAGCGGCGGGTGAGTTTTTCGCCCTGGATGGCAAACATGTCAGTCTTCCATGGCGCCAACCGCCATCCACGATGCATGAATTGGCATGGCCCAAGCGAACGCCGCGGAACCGGCTCTGCCGGGCCGCTGGCGTTGCCCCC
>JANOXU010000272.1:0-6082 GCA_031418595.1 Burkholderiales bacterium | reverse complement strand
CGCCCCGCCATGGTCAACAACTCGGCAAACGGCGCCACCCGACCATGCAGCGGCAAGATGCGCTCCACGCTCAAGCCCAACCGTTCCACATTGCCCAACAGGTTGGCATGGTTGTCGTTGACCCGTGCTGGCGGCGCCGGGTTGGGCGCACCGGGGGTGAAGGCGTCGGCTTCGATCAGCAGTTTTTCCGCCGGCAGGTACACCATCAAGAAGCCGTTGGCATGAACGCTGTTGCTGATTTCATGCACCTCCACCGTGCGCTGGCCATCGCTGAGCACGTGGCGGCCAGCCACGCCGGTGATGCTGGCGCTGCGGCCTGAACGCGCCAGCGCATCGGGGCGGATGCGGTTGGGGTTGGCAAACGCGCGCTCGAACCAGGGTTGGGCCGCCGCACTCGTCACCAGCGTGGCGCCTTCGGCCACCGCCGCGCGCAGGCCACCGGCATGGTCGAAATGGTGATGGGAGTTGACGACAAAACGCACCGGCTTGCCCGGCGCCAAACGTTTGGCTTCAGCCAGCACGGCGTTAGATCGGCCGTCGTACAGCGGCGCTTCCACCACGATGAGGTGGTCGCGCATTTCGATGGCCACGCTGTTGTGCGAGCCGCCGGCCAGCATCCACACGCCCGGCGCCACTTGTTCGCTGACCACCCGCTCGGCAAACGCGCTCACCAGCGCGGGCACCTCGATGCCGCTGGGCTCGTTGACTTTGACGCTTTCTACCGTGATGTCGAGCACCTCGAAGCCGCCTTGCGTTTGGCGGATGCGGCCGGGGAACTTCACGCCGCCATGGTCGCGGTAGTTGCTGTACAGCGTGGTGACTTCGGTGTCGCCCAGCACCGCGTTGGGCAGGCGTGAATCCACCCGTTCAACCAGGCCCGCGCCATCGACCCAGGCGCTGGCACTCAGGCGGCCGGGGATGTTGAAGCTCAGCCGCGCACCGGCCGCGCCATCGGGCCGCGCCGAGGCGCTGGCGCTGTGCCGCGCCGCGGCCTTGAGCACGCCGTGCGGGCTGGTCCACAGGTCGTGGATGCGCTGGTCCAATGCCACCGGGGCAGGCACCGGCGCCGGCCCCACCATGTTCCAGGCCAGCTCGCCCATGGCCAGGCCCACGGCGCGGGCTTCGCCCTGGCCCATCAACGGCGTGGGCGTGGCGCCGCCGCCCGTGGGCTCGGCCCGGCTCAGCGCATAGTCTTCGCGCCAGGCGGCTTTGTCGTAGTCGGCCACGCGCGCCAGGTTGCTGTAGGTCACCTTGGGCCAGGCCTGGCCGGGCACGTGGGCCTGGCCAAACACCGTGCCGCTGCCGCTGCCGGCAAACACGATCGTGCGCAAGGCAGCGCCGCCCATCGCGGCCTCAGCTTGGCGGATGACGCTGGCGGCGTCGGGCGCCGACATTTGCGCGCAGGCCGCGAGCAGGGCGGGCAAGGTGCCCAGAACGATCCAGCGGCGAAGCAGGGTGGGCGTGGGGTGCATGGTGATTGACTCCGCAAGTGAGGTGCGCAGGGTGGCACCGCGCGGGCCGCGGCAACAGAGGGACAACACCCAGTCACTCTGCCGTCGCGCAAAAGTCAGCACGCGGCCGGGCGCTGCGCTGTCAGCGCCCTTGGCGGCGCAAGCGATCAAGCCGGGCCAGGATCTCGCTGCGCGTGACACCGGCATTGGCGGCCATGGCGGCGGCGCGTTCAAGCTCGAATGCCTCGCCCAACGCCACAGCAGCTTCGTCGTCCAGCAATTGCTTGTAGGCGCGCAAACCGGCCGCGGGGTTGGCCAGCATCTGGCGCGCCAAAGTCTGTGCTTCGGGCAGCAAATGTTCAGGCGCCACCACGCGGTTGACGAAGCCCCAGGCCAGTGCCTCCTCGGCGCCCATGAAGCGCCCGGTTAGGGCCAATTCCTTGGCGCGCAGCAGGCCGATGCGCCGAATCATGCGCGCCGAGCCGCCCCAGCCGGGCAGCAGACCCACCTTCACGTGCGTGTCGGCAAAGCGTGCGGCGCTGGAGGCGATGAGCAGGTCGCAGGCCAACGCGATCTCAACGCCGCCGGTGATGGCCAGGCCGTTGATGGCGCCGATGATCGGGCCCTTGAACTGCAACAGCGCGGCCACGGCGTCGTGCTCGAAGGCACGGGCCGCGGGCTGGTCATCCGTCCATTCATCAAGATCGAGCCCGGCGGTGAAAGCGCGGCCGGCGCCGGTGAGGATCAGCACCTGCATGGCTGCATCGGCTTCCAGTTCGGCCACGGCCGCGGCCAGTTCGCGGCGCAGTTTGATCGACAGCGTGTTGAGTTTTTCCGGGCGGTTGAAGGTGACGGTGGCAAAGCCGTTGGGGTGGCGCTCAACCAGCAGTGTGTCGAAGCCTGACATCAGCAGCCTTTGAACACCGGCTTGCGTTTCTCAACCACCGCTGCCACGCCCTCTTGCGCATCAGCGCTGGCCGAAACCAGCGCCAGGGTTTGGGCTTCATCCTCCAACTGCGAGGCGGCTTGGTCAGCGCCCGCACGCATGAACAGGCGTTTGATCTGGCCATAGGCCACGGTGGGCCCATTGGCCAGCCTGGTGGCCAGGGCCAGGGCCTCGGCCTGCAATTCAGCATCAGCCACCACGCGGTCGGCCAGACCGGCTTGCAGCGCTTCTGCGCTGCCCAGCACTTCGGCCAGAAGCACGAAGCGGCGGGCGCGCGCCGCGCCCATGCGCATGCTGAGCACCACGCTGGAGCCCGAATCGCAACTGAAGCCGAGTTGCGCAAAGGCCGAGCCGAACTTGGCCGAGGCACCGGCCAGCACCACATCACAACCGGCCAGCAAGGCCACGCCGCCGCCCATGGCAAACCCCTGCACCGCGGTGACCACGGGCACGGGCAGTTGCCACAGGCGCTGCAAGCCCATGTGCAGGTTGCCGGTCCATTCGCGCACCAGCGCGGGCAACTTGTCGCGCACCGGGTAGAAGGCCTTCAGGTCGCCGCCGTAGCTGAAGTGGGCGCCGTCAGCGCGCAGCAGCACGCCGCGCAGGCTGCCGGCGTCCACGCCTTGGCGCAGTTGTTCGACCACCTCTTTGAACTCGCGCGTGAAGGCGCCGTCAAGCGGGTTGCCGCGTTCCGGCTGGGCCAGGTTGACCACGGCCAGCGGGCCTTGCTGTTCGACACGGATGGCGGTGGTGGGCATGGCGGCAGCGCTCCTGCAAGGGTGTTCGCACCGACTGTACGCTACCGTACTACCATGCTCAATCACTGCCGCCATCACTGCCGCCAACACCAGGCCCGGCGCACCCGGAGTCCACCATGCTGAGCCCCCAAGACGACCTCATCGGCCACCAGTTGCCCACCACGTTCGACCAGCTCGACAACAGCGACCCGGCCTGGATGGAGCGCCTTTGGTACACCGGCCACCCCGCGCCGGGCGGCGAGGTGATGTTCGACATCGGCCTGGGCTACCACCCCAACCGCAACGTGATGGACGCCTTTGCCGGCGTGGCCGTGGCCGGGCGGCAATGGAACTTTCGCGGCTCGCGCCGGCTGCGCCCTGATGCGCTGGTCACCAGCGTGGGGCCGCTGGCCATTCGCGTGATTGAAGGCCTGAAGCGGCATGCACTGACGCTGGCCGAGAACGACTCCGGCATCCGCTTCGAGTTGGAATTCCATGGCACGCTGAATGCGCATGAAGAGAAGGCGCACCTGCGCCGGCGCGATGGCCGCATCACCGAAAACATGGCGCGCGGCCAGCAACTGGGCCGCTACACGGGTTGGCTGGAATTCGACGGCCAGCGCATGAACGTGGATTCATGGCTGGGCCAGCGCGACCATTCCTGGGGCGTGCGCGCCGAGATGCGCACGGATGAAACCGCGCCGCCGCTGACGTTTTATCCGCCCTTCTTCTACTGCTGGGCCACGGCGCAGTTCAAGGGCCGCGGCCTGCACATCTTCTTCAAGGAGCGCGCACCGGGCGACAAGATTTATCTCTCGGGCGAAGAGGTGTTCTTGCAGGGCAGCAAGCCTTCAGGCCGCCACCAGTTGATCGACGTGCAGCACGCCGTGCAGTGGCATGACGACCCGCATGGCCAATCAATGGCCGGCGCGCAGTTCGACCTGGCCTTTGCCAGCGGCAGCCGCCGTTCGATCAGCCTTCGCACGCTGCCCGCCAAGTACTACCTGAAGGGCGGCTTGTACGGCGGCCTGAACGGCTGGTTCCACGGCGACGACAAAGGCAAACTTTTCACTGCACACGACAACTGGGATTTGACTGAAGCCCACACCCGCCGCCTGGTGCGCACGCTGGCTGACCAGGTGATTGAAGTGACCGATGGCGATGAAGTGGGCCACGGGATCATTGAGTACGGCGTGGGCAAGGGCTATGCGCTGTATGACGGGGTGCAGGGGCATCCGGCGATTTGATGCCCGCCGCGCACGGCCTTCAATACGCCCAAGGCCGCCGCACCCGGTCTTGCCGGCGGTAATCCGCGATCGCCTCGCTGCGCGAAAGCGTCAACGCAATCTCGTCCATCCCCTGCAACAGCATCTGCCGCAAGGCCTCGGGCGCGGTGAAGGCCACGCTGCGGCCCGATGGGCAGACGACGGTCAAGGCCTGCACATCCACGCTCACTTCGCCCAACCCCTGCGAGGCCGCCACTTCATCCGCAATGCGCTGCACTTCTTCAATCGGCAACTGCACCGGCACGATGCCGTTGCGCCAACAGTTGTTGTAGAAGATGTCACCAAACGAAGGCGCGATGAGCGCGCGAAAGCCGAACTCGCGCAGCGCCTTGGGCGCGCGCTCGCGCGACGAGCCGCAGCCGAAGTTGCGCTCGGCCAACAGCACCTGGGCACGGTTGTACGGCGCTTGGTTGAGGATGAAGGCGGGGTTGGGCTGGCCGTCACTCAAGAAACGCTGGCCGTGAAAGAGGTGGGCGCCGTAACCCTTGGCATCGGTGCCACCCAGGAACGTGGTGGGAATGATCTGGTCGGTGTCGATGTTGATCTGCAACATCGGCGCGGCAATGCCGCTGACTCGTTGCAACGCTTCCATCAGTTCGCCCCCACCCGCGCATCGGCAATCACCCCGGCAATGGCCGACGCCGCCACCGTGGCCGGGCTGGCCAGGTGGGTGCGGGTGCGCGGGCCCTGGCGGCCGACGAAGTTGCGGTTGGTGGTGCTGATGACGCGCAAATCTGCGAAGCGGTCATCGCCCAGGTGGCCGCAAAAGCCGCAGGCCGACTCATGCCATTCAAAGCCGGCTTCGATGAACACGGTGTGCAGCCCTTCGGCTTCAGCCGCGTGCTTCACCGGCGTGGAGCCGGGCACGCACACCGCCTGCACGCCGGGCGCCACCTTGCGCCCGCGCAGCACCGCGGCGGCGGCGCGCAGGTCTGACAGCCTGGCGTTGGTGCACGAGCCGATGTAGGCCACATCAATCGGCACGCCGGCCAGCGCCTGGCCAGGGCGGAGCTGCATGTAGGCAAGCGCTTGTTCGGCCAGTTGCCGCGCCTGGCCATCCGCCGCGTCTTGCGGCCACGGCACCACGCCGCGTATGCCCACCACCTGCTGCGGGCTAACGCCCCAGGTGACTTGCGGTTCGAGCGCGCTGCAATCCACCGTCACCTCACGCTCAAAGCGTGCTGCGTCGTCGCTGCCCAGCGTGCGCCAGTAGGCCACGGCGTGCTCCCACGCGCGGCCTTGGGGCGAGAACGGCCGGCCAGCCAGGTATTCAAACGTGGTGTCGTCGGGCGGCACGGCGCCGGCCTTGCACGAAAACTCAACGCTCATGTTGCACAAGGTCAGGCGCGCTTCCACGCTGAGCGCGCGCACCGCGCTGCCGGTGTATTCAGCAGCAAAGCCGATGCCGCCTTGCGCGCCAACCTGGCCGATCAAGGCCAGGATCATGTCCTTGGCCGTCACGCCCAGCGGCAAGCGGCCGTCGAAATTCACGCGCAGGGCTTTGGGTTTGCTTTGGGCCAAGGTCTGCGTGGCCAGCACATGCTCGGCCTCGCTGGCGCCGATGCCCCAGGCCAGCGCGCCCAGGCCGCCCACGGTGCTGGTGTGGCTGTCGCAGCACACCAGCGTGGCGCCGGGGAAGACGATGCCTTGCTCGGGCACGAT
>JANOXU010000271.1:0-4389 GCA_031418595.1 Burkholderiales bacterium | reverse complement strand
GCAAGGGTCGCACGAGCGCGCCGCGAACCGCTACTGCGCCTTCAAGTCCGCCGCCTTGGCGATCACGGCCGCGGCTTCCATTTCGCTGCGGATGAAGGCGTTGAACGCCTCGGGTGCCAGTGGGTAAGGCTCGGCACCCATCTTGGCCAGGCGCTCTTTCACCTCGACGCTGGCCAACGCCTTCAGCGCTTCTTCGTGCAGGCGCTTTTGCACGGCGGCCGGCGTGGCGCTGGCCACCATCATGCCCACCCACAGCGTGTAGTCGGAGTTGGCCACGCCGGCCTCCACCGTGGTGGGCACTTGCGGCAGCGCGGCCGAACGCGCCGCCGTGCTCACGGCCAGGGCTTGCAGGCGGCCGTCGCGGATAAGCGGCAGCGCCGCGGCCAGTGGCGCGAAGAACCAGTCGTTGCTGCCGCCGATGATGCCGGTCATGGCCTCGGGCGTGCCACGATAAGGCACATGCAAGGCCTCGATGCCGGCGCGCAGGCGGAACTTTTCGGCGTTCAAGTGCGTGCCACTGCCCACGCCGGCCGAGGCGTAGTTCAACGCACCCGGCTTGGCCTTGGCTGCGGCCACCAGATCAGCCAGCGTCTTCCAGCCCTTGGCCGGGTTCACCACCAGCACATTGGGCAGGCTGGCCAGGGCGGTGATGCCGGTCAGGTCGCGCAGCGTGTCGTAGCTCAGGTTGGTGTAGATGGCCGGGTTCAGCGCATGGCCCGATGAATGCACCAGCACGGTGTAACCATCGGCATCAGCTTTTGCCACCTGGCCCGCGGCGATGGTGCCGCCGGCGCCGGGCCGGTTGTCGATGATGATTTGCTGGCCCAGGCCCTTGGCCATGCCTTCAGCCACCGTGCGGGCCACGATGTCGGTGGCGCTGCCGGCGGTGAAGGGCACCACGAACTTGATGGTTTTGGTGGGGTAGGTTTGGGCTGCGGCGGGGGCTGCCCAAGCGCCAAGCAGGGTGGCCGCCAGAAAGGTGGTGAGGTATTGACGTCGATTCACATGCAACTCCTGGTTCATTCCGGGTAGATTCGTCTGCGGTTCGTGTATTCACCTTGGTTACCGATTGCGGTTGCGTGATAGACCTCCAGCTTGTCGTCGCTGCACCAAAGCTCGATGGCTCTGAGGCGCTCTACGTAGGTGATCTTGCCCTTTAGGGTGACAGGTGCCGTGTGCTTTTGGCCGTCAGCAGTCGTCCAAGAAACGCGCATGACATCTGGAATCGGACGGTCGCCCCAGTCTGATTTTTCAACGCCCGGCCGGGTCGGAGTCGAGTTTCGAAAAAGAAACGGTGACCCGTAGTCAATCAAGACATCGGACAAGACACCTTTGCCCACGTTCCGAGTAACCACCGCATGCGGTGGATAAAGCGGCGCGAAGACGGAGCAGGCAGCCAGCAGCCAACCCGCTGCGGCAAGTGCAACGACTGATTTCACGCCCGCTGCTCGCTCAAGCCCAGCGCCGCTGCAATCCGTTGCCCGCTGGCTTGCAGCCGTTGCAGTGGCGCCGCCAAATCCACGCCCAACAGCTTGCCGGCACGCTTTTTCCATTGGCCGGCAATCATCACACTGTCGATGTTGGCCAGGCTGGTTTGCATCACCACCGTGTTCACCGGCACATGCACGGGTTGCATGTTCAGGTCACTGGCACGGATCAGCACCAGGTCTGCCTGCTTGCCGGCGGCCAGCGAACCGATGCGGTGTTCCTGGCGCAGCATGCGCGCGCCTTCGGTGGTGACCCAGCCCAGCGCCTCGCGCGTGCTAACGGTTGAGGTGGGCGGAATGCTGCCATGCGCGGCGCGGTAGGCCACGTTGTCCAGGCTGCGCTGGATGCCCAGCGCAATGCGCGCCTGGCTGAGCATGTCGCCGCTCATCACGCTTTCCAAATCGACCCCCAGCGAAGGCGCGCGGCCGCGCTCGCGCAGGCGGCCGGTGAGGGGGTGGCCATGACCTTGCGACATTTCGCTTTCGGCGGCCGCTGAAAAACTCATGCCCAGTTCACAAAAGCGCGTCAGTTGCGCGTCACTCAAGGCATGGCCGTGCACGATGTTCACGTTCGCGCCGAGCAACCCTTCGGCTTCAAGCCGCGCCCAGCCTTCTGGCGCGCGCGCCGGGCCACCGCCCTGGTGGAGCGAGGCGATCACATCCAGGTCGCGCGCCATGCGAAAGTCGTGCAGGGCCACGTCCAAGGTCGAGTAGTGCGGCCCCAAAACTGCCGCATGCACGCTGATGTTAGATCGCCCCTGGTGCGCCTTGAGCAAGCGTTCCAGCTCGGCGCGCGGGTGCGGCACTTCCCAGAACGGCTGCTCGCCGGGCTTCGGCTCAGGCTTGGGTGTGCCGTGAAAGAAAGCCGCACCAATGCCGGATTCGAGCAGGCCGGCCACCGCCGCGTCGTTGTGCGCCGGGGTGCGGTTGTTGTGGCACCAGTCGCCAAGCGTGGTGGTGCCGCAGTTGATCTGGTTCCACGCGCCCACCAAGGTGGCGATGTGCAGGTCTTCGGGCTCGAACACCGTGGCCAGGCCGGCATGCATCTTCTGAAAGTATTCCAGCAGCGTCCAGTTCGCGGCCAGGCCGCGCAGCGCCGTTTGCCAGGTGTGCATGTGGGCGTTGATCAGGCCGGGAATGACGATCTGGCCGGTGGCATCGACCACCTGCGCATCGTCAACCTGAATGCGCGGCGCGATCTCGGTGATGGTGCTGCCGCTGATGAGGATGTCGCCGCTGGGCAGATCGCCCTGCTCGGCCATTGTGATGATGGCCGCACCACGGATGAGCGTGCGCTGCGGCGCGGCCATCAGCTTTCCAGCCCGTCGCTCACGGCCACGTTTTCGGGCGTGAGTTCGAGCCCAGCGTCGCGCGCGGTTTCGAGCAGCAACACGGCGAAGTCGATGTGCTCATGCCCCCGACCCACCATGCGCGAAATGGACTCCCGCGTGGCCGCGGCGGCCGGCATGCTCACGCCATGCGCGCGCGCTGCACCCAAGCCGAGATCCATGTCCTTCAGCAATAACTTCGGCGTGAAGGTGACTTGGTCAAAGGTGAGGTTGGTGAGCGTGGGCGACTTGTAGCGCGTGTACATCGAGCCCAGCACCGAATCGTTGATGCTTTCAAGAAACAGGTGGCGCGGGATGCCGGCCTTTTCAGCCAGCACGGTGATCTCGCACAGGTTCTGAATGACCACGCCGAACATGGTGTTGTGCGCGATCTTCCACACCCGCGCCAGTTCGCCTTCACCCACCCACATGACCTTGCGGCCCAGGGCTTGCAAGTACGGTTGCGCCTGGTCATACAAGGCGCGCGGGCCCGATGCCACGAGCAACAACTTGCCGGCCTTGGCCACCTTGGCGTTGCCCGATACCGGTGCGCACAGGTAGGCCACGCCCAGCGCTTCAAGCTGGCGGCGCACTTCGGCCGAGCCTTCTTGCGAGATGGATGAGTTGTCGATCACCAGCTTGGGCTTTTGCGCGCCGGTGACCAGGCCGCCTGCGGCGAATAGCACCTCTTTCAAATCATCCGTGGTCGACACCATGGTGAAGACGATGTCACAGCCCGCCAGGTCTTGTTTGGCCGCCACCACGCGCGCGCCTTGCTCGGCCAGCGGCGCGGCTTTGGCGGCGGTGCGGTTCCAGACGTTCACGCCGTGCCCGGCCTTGAGCAGCCGCGTGACCATGGCCTGCCCCATGCGACCCAGGCCGATCCAACCCAAACTCTGTGCCATTGGTTTTGTCCGTTCAATCAAGATGTTTTTCGCACGTAGCCATAAGCCACGTTGCTGCGGCCTTCGCCGTGCAGGGCGTACAGGCGTTTGTATTCGGCCAGGCCGTCGCCTTCGAGCGCGGCGCGCTGGGCGGGCTTGAAGTTGTACAGCCGCGCATTGTTGCCGCCGAAGATGGCGTTCTTCACTTCGCCGTCGGCTGCACCCAGCGGTTTGAAACCATGCTGGCGTTGCAGGGCCTCGGGAATTTCGAGCCGGCGCAGGGCTTCGATCTGCCACTGCGGCGAGCCGGTCCAGATGGCGTCGGTGCCCCAGCAAACATGGTCTGCACCCAGACCCTTGATCAACTGGCCCATCATCACCGCGGCCAGGCGCGGCTCGGCCATGGTGGTTTGGGCGAAGAGCTGGCCGACATCGGCATAGACGTTGCTCACGCCATGCTTGGCCGGGATCTCGGCCAGGTCGGTCACCCAGTCGATGCGGCCTGTTTTCTCGAACTGCGACCAGGCGTCTTCAGCGCGGCCACCGCCACCGTAGCGGTAGCCGCCGTGGTAGATGATGAAGTTGAGCTGTGGCCAGTCGCGCGCGGCCTTGCCCACATCGCGCACATCGCAGTGCGGCAGCAGGTGCGGAAACTGCACCGCCAAGCTGGGCGGAAACAGGCCCTTGTGG
>JANOXU010000270.1:0-2274 GCA_031418595.1 Burkholderiales bacterium | reverse complement strand
TCGCCCGCCAGCAACGCCAGCGTGTCGGGTGCGATGGCCGCATGCGCCGGGTAGTGGGTGTGGTCGCAACCCAGCTTCACCGCCGCACCGGCGCGCACCGCCTGGCGCTGCGCCGGGTTGAACTCGAAGCGCAGGAAGTGCACCGCCGAGGTCTTCTCGTCGTTCTCGCGCGCCAGGTCTTCATCGGCGATCGCAAAACTGCGCGGCTGGCCTTCCACTTCCACAAACATGCGCCGCTCCACGCCGATCAGCCGCGCCAGTTCGCGCTTGCGCTCGCTCGGTTCGGGGTACTCGATGAGCATCGTGGCCTTCCAGTTGCTGCCGTCGGGCACCAGCGCGGCGTAGGCTTCAATCTCCGACTGGATGCCGGCTTCGTCGAAGATCTTTTCAATGTGCAGCATCTCCTGAATCTGGCGGCGAATCGTCTGCTCGTCTTCGAACTGCAAGGTGACATGCTCGCCTAACTGCACGCTGCGCAGGCGGCGGTGCACGATGGCCGCGTCGCGGCTGCTCTTGCGGATCTTGGCGTAGGCCTCAAGGGTCAACAGGCTGTCTGGGGTGATGGTCGTGGTGGTCATGTTGGTCAGATTCCATACGCCCGGCGCACCAGGCTCAAAGGGTGTTGCAGGGCCTTGGGCGGCAGGCCGGCTTGTGCCATGCCCTGGGCGATATGGTGGCCGGCCAGGGCGCAGTCGCTGCTGATGAAGTCGGGTTCACCACCGCCCCCCGCATTGGCCATGGCCTTGAACACCGGCTTGCCGATCTTCATGGCCACCAGGTGCGTGGCGCTCTTCACGCCATAGGTGCCGGCATGGCCCGAGCAACGCTCCACCGTGGTCAACTTGACTTCAACTTTGCTGCCGATGAGCTTGAACATCTCTTCGGTCTTGCGCCCGATGTTTTGCACCCGGCCGTGGCACGGGATGTGGTAGCTCACGCGGCCCAGCGCGGCCTTGAAGTCGGTCTTGAGCAAGCCGTCTTTGTGGCGCGCGATGAGGTACTCGAAGGGGTCGAACATCGCCGCCTTCACGGCCTGCGTGTCAGCGCAATCGGGGAACATCAGCGGCAGTTCTTGCTTGAACATCAGCGTGCAGCTCGGTATGGCGCTGACGATGGCCCAGCCCTCTTTGGCATAGCGCGCCAGCACCGGCATGTTGGCCGCCTTGTGGCTGGCCACGGCGTCCAGATCGCCCAGCTCCAGCTTGGGCATGCCGCAGCAGCTTTCCTTATCGACGATCACATAAGGAACTTCGTTGTGCGCCAGCAGCTTGAGCAAATCATGCCCGATGCCCGGCTCGTTGTAGTTCACGTAGCAGGTGGCAAACACCGCCACCTTGCGCGGCGTGCGATGGCCGTTGGTCACCACCGTGGCCGCGCTCGGCGCCGCACTCCAGCGAAAACGCTGCGTGGCCAATTCGGGCATCCAGGCCTGCGGGTGCACGCCCAAGGTTTTGTCCATCACCTTGCGCGCCAGCTTCGTGTGGTTGATGGCGTTAACGGCCTGCACCACCACGGGGATGCCGGCCAGACTGCCGTGCACATCGGTGCTGGCCAGGAAGCGTTCACCGGCCTTGACTTCGCCCTTCTTGAACTTGATGGCCTTGGCGCGCAGCATCAGGTGCGGGAAGTCGAGGTTCCATTCATGCGGCGGCGTGTACGGGCACTTGGTCATGAAGCACAGGTCGCACAGGTAGCACTGATCCACCACTTTCCAGTAGGCCTCTTTCTTCACGCCATGCACTTCACCGTCTTCGGTGGCGTCGACCAAGTCGAACAGCGTGGGGAAGCTCTGGCACAGGCTGACGCAACGGCGGCAACCGTGGCAGATGTCGAACACCCGCTCCATCTCTTTGGTGGCTTCGCCTTCGTCGTAGAACGCGCTCGTTTGCCAGGCCAGCGGGTGGCGGGTGGGGGCTTGCAGGTTGCCTTCGGGCATGGGCTCAACTTGTTGATTGAAGAAAGGAACAAGGGGCCGCGAAGCCCCTTGTTGTTTCAGGTCAGCCAGGCCACTCAGTCGACGAGTTGATCCAGCGCCTTTTGGTAGCGGTTGGCATGCGAGCGCTCGGCCTTGGCCAGGGTCTCGAACCAATCGGCGATTTCGTCGAAGCCTTCGCCGCGCGCGGTCTTGGCCATGCCGGGGTACATGTCGGTGTACTCGTGGGTTTCACCGGCCACGGCGGCCTTGAGGTTGTCGCGCGTGGGGCCGATGGGCAGGCCCGTGGCCGGGTCGCCCACGGCTTCAAGGAATTCGAGGTGGCCGTGCGCATGGCCGGT
>JANOXU010000269.1:0-49482 GCA_031418595.1 Burkholderiales bacterium | reverse complement strand
GGGGGGGGGGGGGGGCCGCACCCTCCTTTGCCGGGGGGGGGGGCGGGGGCCCCCCCCCACCCCCCTATCCCCCGCCCCCCCCCCCCCCCCACCCCCCCCGCCCGGCGCTGGCGGTGCCGCGGGTAACGTTCGAGAAGAGCCGCTGCAACAGGATCAGGACGGTGGGGCGCGTTGCGTAGCGAAGTAAAGAAGGAGGAAACAGTTCCGCAGGAATTGTTTCCGGGTGACATGAGCGTAGCAACGCGCCCTGCCGTCCTGATCCCGCGCCAAAGCAAACCGTGATGCGTTTCAAGCCACATGCCGCAACCCCGCCACGATGTCGATGCGGCTCATCTTCCACGCCGGCCAGGCCGCGGCCACCAAGCCCACCACCAACGCCGCCAACACCTGCAACGCCATCGTCAAACCAGAAACCTGAAACACCGGGAACAGCGTGCCCACCGCCTTGGCAAACACGGCGGCCAGCGGCAAAGTGAGCAGCAGGCCAGCCAAGCCGCCTAACAGCGCGATCAACAGGCTTTCGCCGAACAGCAGGCGCACCACGAAACCGGGGCCGAAGCCCAGGGCCTTCAAGGTGGCGTACTCGGCCAGGCGTTCGCGCGCCGTCATGCTCATGGTGTTGGCCATCACCGCCATGATGATCAGGATGATGATCACGCTCACCGCCTGCACCGCCACCAAAATCGCCTCGCTCATCGACACGAAACTGAGCTGGAACGCTTTCTCGGTTTCAGTGAGTGTTTCGGCCAGCGAGTTGCGGAATTGGGCATCAAGCTGCTGGCTGATCTGCGCCGCGTTTTGCGGCTCGTTGATGCCCACGATGTACACGCCCACGAAGTCAGCCCGGTTGCCGTACTGCTTGCGCAGCGTCTCGTTGATGTAGGCCCAGTGGAACAGCAACTGGCTTTCATCCGTCTTGGCGTCCACGCCGTCCCAGATGCCGCGCAGCGTGAAGGTCCAGGTGCCGGGGTAGATGGTGCCGCGCAACGGAATCTGGTCGCCCAGCTTCCAGCCGAACTGGTTGGCCAGCTTACGCCCGACGATGGCGCCGCGCCGGTCGCGCGTGAACGCGAGCTTTTCATCGTCGCTGAGCACGTATTCGGGGTACAGCGCCAGGTAGGTGGGCACGTCCACCGCGAACTGCGGGAAGAAATTGCGCTCGGTGATGTACACGCCGCCAAACCAGTTGGCCCACGACACGGCGTTCACACCGGGCATGCCGCGAATGCGCTGGGCGAAGCTCAACGGCAAGGGGAATGTCAGCGAGGTGGCGCTGCGCGTGACCAGCCGCGTGCTCGAACTGGCTTCGACGCCGGCGTACCAGGCGCCCACGATGGTGCGCAGCAAGCCGAAGGCGCACACGGCGACCACCAGGCCCACCATCGTGAGCGAGGTGCGCAGCTTGTGGCGAAAGGCGTTTCTTAACAGCAGCTTGAGCAGGAACATGCGGCTGCCCGATCAGGCTTCCAGCTCATCAACCAACACGCCCTTTTCCAGGTGCACCAGGCGCTGCGCGCTGGCCGCGGCCTTGGGGTCGTGGGTGACCATGACGATGGTCTTGCCGAGTTCGCGCACCAGTTGCTCCAGCAGCGCTAACACCTCGCCGCCGGTGGTGCGGTCCAGGTCGCCCGTGGGCTCGTCGGCCACGATCAGCAACGGGTCGCTGACCAGCGCGCGCGCGATGGCCACGCGCTGCTGCTGGCCGCCCGACAGTTCATTGGGCAGGTGCTCGGCGCGGTCGCTCAGGCCCACCAGTTCCAACACCGTGGCCACCCGCTCCTTGCGCTGCCGGCTGGACAGGCCGGTTAACAGCAAGGGCAGCTCGACGTTTTCAAACGCGCTCAATACCGGCAGCAGGTTGTAGAACTGGAAGATGAAGCCCACCGTGGCGGCGCGCCAGTCGGCCAACTCGCCTTCGCTCAGGGTGGCGATGTCCACGCCGTCGACCTCGATCGTGCCTTCGTTGGGCTGGTCGATGCCGGCGATCAAGTTCAGCAGCGTGCTCTTGCCCGAACCGCTGGGGCCCATCAGCGCGATGAATTCGCCACGGCCCACGTCAAGGTTGATGTCGTTCAGCACCGGCAGCCACTGGCCGCCGCGCCGGTAGGCCTTGGCCAGGCCGCGGATGCGGATCAATGGCGTCATGTGAGCCCCTCGTCGAATGAGTACATTCGCCGATCCCCCGAGGGGATGCGGGCCGGCTTGGGAGCGGCCCGGCGCTCGGCCCGCCAAGCGAGCGTGGCAAATGGTGGTATCACTTCGCAACGACGCTGACTTTCGCACCGTCCACCAGCTTGGGCGGCGGCGCCAGCACCAGCTTGTCGCCCGACTTGACCGCCGCGCCGGCCAGTTCAACCACCTCGCCCAGCGTGCGCCCCGGCGTCACCGGCACGGCCTTGGCCAACTCGCCTTCGATGCGAAACACCAGCTTGCGGCCGTCGCGCTCCACCACCGCCTTGGGGTTCACGGCCAGCACGAGCTGGCTTTCAGTGGCGGCCGGCGCCTGCGACAGGAACACCACCTTGGCGCTCATCTCCGGCAGGATGCGCGGGTCGAGCTTGTCGAAGCGCACCTTGGTCATGACGGTGGCCTTGGCGCGGTCCACCGTGGGCACGATGCGCGAAACCTTGCCGCGCCAGCGCATCTCGGGAAAGGCATCGAGCGTGATCTCCACCGGCAACTCGGCCTTGAGCTTGCCCACGTTGCTTTCCGACACATCGGCCTCGACTTCGAGCGTGCTCATGTCGGCCATGGTGACCACCGCGCCCTGGCTGCCCGCGGCGCTGGAAAACGGCGTGATGATGTCGCCCACGTTGGCGTTCTTCACCAGCACCACACCGTCGAACGGGGCGCGGATCAAGGTGAAGTCTTCGTTCACCCGCTGCACCCCCACTTGCGCCTGGGCCTGCGCGATGCTGGCCTGGGCCTGGGCGCGCGCCGCCTGGGCTTGGGCCAGCGCGGCATCGGCCTGGGCCTGGCCGGCCAGGGCGTTGTCGACCTTCAATTGCGCCGCGTCCACCGCCTGTGGCGAGATGAAGGCCTGCGCCTGCAAGCCCTTGGTGCGCACCAACTCGGCCTGCGCGTTGGCCAGCGCCGCGGTGGCCTGGCGCTGGCCGGCTTGCGCCTGGGCAATGCCGGCTTGCGCCAGCGTGGCCGAGGCGTCGGCCTGGCGCACACCGGCCGTGGCCGCCACCATGGCGGCGCGCACGTCGGCCGCGTCGAGCCGCGCGATCACCTCGCCCAACTTCACCACCGAGCCTTCGCGCACGTTCAATTCCACCAGCCGCCCGGTGGCCTTGCTGGCCACGGCGGCGCGGCGCTGTGCCACCACGTAGCCCGAAGCGGTGAGCAGCGCGAATTGCGCTGAAGGCTGAGTGCTGACCACGCTGGTGGCTTGCACCTCCAGGGGGCGCGCAACCAGTGCCCAGGCCGCCGCGGCCACGACGGCCAGGCCCATCACCAGCGCCCACACCCAGCGCCTGCGCCGCCGCCCGGAACGCGGCGCGCTGCGGTCGATCTTCAGTGTTTCCAGGCTTGACGTCATGGGCGCCCTCGATTTTTGGCATGGAACGGGGTGTTAGAAACAGCTTGTTGCACACCCGTGTGGTTTTCAGCGCTGAATGAGGATTCTCACTGAGCGCGAACGGCGCCGCGACCTAGACAATCGCGGCCTTGCCTGAAATCTGCCCCATGCAAACACGCCTGCAAAACCTGGTGCTCTTGCTCAGCCTGGCGGCGGCCGCCGCCGCCCAAGCCCAACCCGATGCCTGCCGCAGCCTCAACCAGCCGCAATGGCGTGAGCAGGTGCTGGCCCAGGTGAACCAGCTGCGTCAGCAGGGCCTTAGCTGCGGCGCCAGTGGCCACTATGCGCCGGCGCCGGCACTCGTTTGGGGTGAGCGGCTGAACGGCATGGCCCTGGCGCAAGCCCGCGCCATGGCCGAACAAGGCGAACTCACGCACCGCGGCGTGGGCGGCGAAAACCTGGCCACCCGGGCCCATGCCGCCGGCTACCCTTTCATTCGCGTGGCCGAGAACCTGGCTAACGGCTGGATGCAGCCGACCCAGGCGGTGGCCGACTGGGCGGTGAGCGACAAGCATTGCGCCAACCTGATGGATCCGCGCATGCGCGAAATCAGCCTGGCTTGCCACAGCGATGCGCGCCAATGGCCGTGGTGGGTGATGACCTTGGGATTGCCTAGAACAGGTTCTGGAACGTCAGCCGCAGCACCAGCGCCGAACGTGGTGGCGAGCCTGCCGGGCCTTTGACGGTTCGCATCACGCCGGCATCAAACCGCGCCGTGGCCACTTGCACCTGGGCGCCCAGGCCCAGCGCCAGCCAGCGCTCACGGCTGGTTTCGTCGGCCAGGCCGGCAGCGTCAACCATCAGCAGGGGGCGCAATGCCCACAGCGGCGCGTCTTCCACCAAGTAGCGCACGGCCGGGCGCACCTCGGCCAGCGCGGCCAGAGCCTCATTGCGGGCTTGCAGCGGCGTGCGGCCTTCGAGCTGCAACTGGGCCTGCATCATGTTCGGGCCGGTCACGTCCACCTGCTTCATCAGCAACTGCTTCAGGCTGATGTTCGGTTGGCTCGAATCGACGTTGGGCAAGTCGGTCATGTCGTCGGGAATCAGCGGCCGGTACCAGCGCTGTACCGGCCAAGCCAGGTTCAGGCTGGCGCCCCAGTAGCGGCGCGCGCCGCGCGCGGGGGTGCCACCACTGCCGCCGCCGCCAAGCTGGGCCTGCGCCGCGCCAATGCTGCGCAGCGCCGGGCCCCCCGGCAGGGCTGACAGCGCGGCAGAGGTGACGCCGTCATACAGGAACGCGGTGTCGGGCGCGCCGGCCTGAAAGCGCCGCTCGGCCGGGCTGCCGCCCGAGGCGCGGCCCAGGCTGAACACGCCGTCCACGCCCACCAAGCGCCCGGGCGCAAGCCTGAATTCGCGCGCCGCGCCAAGCTGCGCCGCCCAACGCGAACTGCTCAGTGCTGCGCGCGACTGCTCCTGCCACAGGCCGGCGCGCAGGTAAGCCAGGCTGTGCGGCAGCAGCGCATCGGCCAGCAGCCGGGTGCTGAGTTGGTGGCTCGCCGCGTCGCGCAGCGCCAGGCCGCCCTGGCGCAGGGCGTCGCTGTTGGCGCTCCAACCCACGTCCAACCAAGCCTTGGCCACATGGCCAAACCGCCAGCTCAAGCCGGCAGCCAGCGTCTCGTGCTGGGCGCGGTGCTCGGCCGCGCCCAGCGGCTCGACCAGGCTGCCGGCGCTGGCGCGCAAACGCGCTTCCACCAGCGGCGCGGCGGCCAGGCGTGTGCGCCACTGCAAGGTGCCTTGCGCGTTGCGGTACGGGCCGTTGCTGGATTGCTGCACATCGGCTTGCGCCTCCAGCCCGGCGGCCAGCGTGGCCAAGGGTGCATCCAGTGCCAGGCCCAGCGTGCTGCCGCGGCGGCGGTCATGCTTCAGGCTGACGCTGGGGTTGAGCGCGCGCACGGCGGCCGGTACTTCGTCATACGCCGTGCCGGCTGCGCTGCGCGCCAGGGGCAGCAGGTTGTCGCCCAGCGCTTCGGTTGAAACACGCAGGTGCAGCGGACGCAGCACCACCTCGACTGTGGGCGCGCCGTCGCACAGGCCCGGCTGGCCGAGTTGCTGGTTGACGAAGTCGACATCGATCCAAGTCACTTCAAACTGCGCCGCTCCGCCCATGGCACGCCAGGCCGCGTCGGGCGCGGTGACGGCGTCTTTCACCGCATGCATGGCCACTGAAATGCTTTGCGGCGTGAGCAGCGTGCACGGCGGCAGTTGCGCCAGCGCCGCGCTGCGCGACCCCACCCAGCGCGCCTGCACCGTGGTGTGCCGTACGCGCAGCGTCAGGGCGCCTTGCTTGGTGGCGCGTTGCAGCGCGGCTTGCACTTCCTGCGCCTGGGCCGTGGCGCGGCGCGAGGGCGGCGCGGCGGCTGGGGCATCGCTGTCGATGCTGACCAGGCCCTGCGCACCGGCCAGGCCGCAACACAGCCCGGCACCCAGGGCCAGCAAGGTGACCAGGGCGCGCAGCGGGCGCATCAGCCGCTGATGCTCACCGGCACCAGGACCTTCTTCATGGCCTTCACGGCGCGCGTGGATTCCTTCTTGGTGACTTTGGTCTTGCCGGCCACGGCCTTGGCCGCTTCATGCACTTCGGTGGCCAGCACCTGGGCCTGTTCGGGCTTGATGCCTTCGCTGGCCATGGCCAGCACGGCGGCGCGCTCCACCGGCGCGCCGGCGGTGTAGGAGATGTGCACGATCTGCGTTTCCACGCCTTCGATCATCTTGAACAGGTCGAACACCAGCTTCCACACCTCGTCGGCCTCGGGCGTGCAGGCGCGCTCGACCAAGACCTTGAACTTGAACCCCGCCTCGGGGCTGAAGACCATCACCTCCAGCAGCATGGGCTTGCAGATCTTGGCGCCGATGGGCACGACGCTGATGGTGGATGCGGGCATGGTGGGCTCCTGTTATGGGTTGAGTCTGGCGGCAAAGTATGCGGCGCGGCGCGGCCGGCACCATCCCCAAGAAATGCGATATCAGGCCGAGGCGTCGATCACCCCTCCGCCCAGGCAAACCTCGCCGTCGTACAGCACGGCGCTCTGGCCCGGCGTCACCGCCCATTGCGCCGCGCCAAACTGCAAGCTGAATGCGACTGGCGCCTCAACGGCCAGTTCGCAGGGCGCATCGGCCTGGCGGTAGCGGGTCTTGGCGGCATAACGGCCCGGTGCAGGGGCGTGGCCGGCGACCCAGCTTGCATCCTGCGCATGCAGGCTCAGGCTTTGCAGCCAGGGGTGCTCATGGCCTTGCACCACATGCAAGGTGTTGCTGGCCAACTCCTTGCGCGCCACGAACCATGGCGCGTGGTCGCCGCCGCCGCGCGGTGCACGCTTGTCCTTGACCCCGCCGATGCCTAAGCCCTGGCGCTGGCCCAGCGTGTAGAAGCTCAGGCCCACATGTTGGCCCAAGTGGCGGCCGCGCTCATCGAGCATGGGCCCGGGCGCGTGGTTCAGGTAGCGATTGAGGAACTCGCGGAACGGCCGCTCGCCGATGAAGCAAATGCCGGTGGAGTCCTTCTTCTGCGCATTCGGCAGTTTGATCTCGGCGGCCATGCGGCGCACCTCGGTCTTGTGCAGCTCGCCCAGCGGGAACAGCGTGCGGCGCAACTGCGCCTGGTTCAGGCGGTGCAGGAAGTAGCTCTGATCCTTGCTCGCGTCCAGGCCCTTGAGCAACTCGAAGGCGCCATCGCGCTCGCGCACACGCGCATAGTGGCCGGTGGCGATTTTCTCGGCACCCAGGCGCACGGCATGGTCCAAGAAGGCCTTGAACTTGATCTCGGCGTTGCACAGCACGTCGGGGTTGGGCGTGCGCCCGACGGCGTACTCGCGCAGGAATTCGGCGAAGACACGGTCTTTGTATTCGGCGGCGAAGTTCACATGCTCCAGCTCGATGCCCAGCACATCGGCCACCGCGGCGGCATCCACGAAGTCGATGTTCGACGCGCAGTATTCGCTGTCGTCGTCATCGTCCCAGTTCTTCATGAACAGGCCCACCACCTCGTGGCCGGCTTGCTTGAGCAACCAGGCGCTCAGCGCCGAATCGACCCCGCCCGACAACCCCACCACCACGCGCTGCGCTTTCATCGTGGCAGTTTAGGGGCCACACAATCGCCGCATGCCGACTCAAGCGATTCCGGCCCGCGCCGTTGTGCTGCTGGCCATCCTCACGCTGGTGTGGGGCACCAACTGGCCGCTGTTTCCCATCGTGCTGCGCGAGATGTCGGTGTGGACCTTTCGCTTCGTCTCGCTGGGCGTGGGCGGCGTGTTGCTGCTGGCCGTGGCGCGGGCACGCGGCCAGCCGTTGAGCGTGCCCAGAAAGCACTGGGCGGTGATGCTGGCCTCCGCGCTGGCGTTTTTGCTGGTGTGGAACGTGGCCAGCGCCTATTCGGCCAAACTGATTCCTTCCGGCCAGGCCGCGGTGCTGGGGTTCACCATGCCGTTGTGGGCCGCGCTGCTGGCCTGGGCCTTCATGGGCCAGCGCTTGAGTGCGCGCTTGTTGCTGGCCTTGGGCCTGGGCGTGGCCAGCGTGGCGCTGCTGATGAGCAAGAGCTTCGCCGCGTATGCCGACGCGCCGCTGGGCCTGGGCCTGGGGCTGCTGGCCGCCGTGGGTTGGGCGGTGGGCACCTTGATCCTCAAACGCTGGCCGATCGACGTGCCGGCCACGGTGCTCACCGGCTGGCAGTTGCTGTTAACCGCCGTGCCCATCGGCGTGGGCACCTTGCTTTTTGCCGACCTTTCCATGCCCTGGCCGAGCTGGCCCACGCTGGCGCTGCTGGCCTACATCACCGTGGTGCCGATGTGCATTGGCAACCTGTGCTGGTTTGCCATCGTGGGCATGTTGCCGGCCAACGTGGCCGGGTTGTCTTCGGTGGCCGTGCCGGTGGTGGCGATGCTGGCCGGCGCTGTGGTGCACGGCGAGCCGCTGGGCCCGGCGCAATGGCTGGCCATGGCGTGCAGCGCGGCCGCGCTGTGGTTGACGGTGATGAAACCCGCGGCTCAAGCCGCTGCGTCGAGCACAGCGTAGCGGGCCTGCGCGGCGTCACCCCCGCCGTCATCAAGCCGGCGCACGCGGCCCGCGGTCAGTAGTTCATCCAGGTGCATGCTGATGCTGCGCGCCTCGGCGCAGTCGATCCACAACTCGGCATGGCCGGGCGGGTACAGCAAGCGGCGGCGCACCAGCTCGGCCAGGGTCTGCGGCCCGTCTTGCAGCATGGCCAGCAGTTTGGCGCGTCGCGCGTCGATCTTGCTTGCAAACAGGCTCAACAGCTCAAGAAAGCGCGCGCGTTCGGTGACCACGCCGCGGTGGTGCGACGTGACCCACACCTGGGCCGGCAGGGTTTCAATGGCTTTCAGGCTGCGCCGAAAGTCGGCCAGATTTGACGTGGCGTCGCCGTAATACGGGCCGAAGCCGGTGAGGTCGATGTCGCCGATGAAGGCCAGGCCCACGGGTTCGACCAGCAGCGCGCAATGGCCCGCTGTGTGGCCCGGCAGGTGATGCGCCTGCACGCGCACGCCGCCGCCCAGCTCCCACAGCTTGCCGCTTTCGTACGCCGTGGCATCGGGCCGCGGGCGGTAGTTGAACTCGGCTTCGATCTTGGCTTTCAACGGCTCCAGCACGGCTGGCGGGTAGCCGTAGTGGCGCGCCAGGCCGGCCCAGCTTTGCGCCGCGGCCAGGTCAGCCTCATGCACCTGCACGCGGGCGTTGGGCACGCGGTGCAGGCCGGCCATGTGGTCTTCATGCACATGGCCCAGGATGACCAGGTCAACCTCATCGAACACCGGCCCGATGCGGTTGGCCACCTGCGGCGTGTCGAACGCCACGCGCGCATCGGCGCCCTGCACGATGACCTGGTTGCCGTCGGGGTACTTGCCCGACTTGTCACCGAAGTAGACGGTGACCGGGCCGAAGCGCGCTGGCTCCATATGCCTTCAGGACTTGGCCACCAACTCGAAATGCTCCACCACCGGCGGCGTGGCGAAGAACGGCCCGACGATGGCGCGCCACTGCGCGAACAACGGGCCGCCGCGAAAGCCCACGGTGTGGTCTTCCAGCGTGTCCCAATAAATCATCAGGATGTAGCGCTCGGGGCTTTCAACGCCGCGGTTGACCTTGAAGCCCTTGAAGCCCTTGGCCTGGCTGGCGACTTCGGCCACGCCGCGCTGAATGGCGGCGTCAAACGCGGCTTGCTGGCCGGGGGCGATGCGGATGTCGGCGATTTCGAGGATCACGGGGCGGCCTTTCGTTGGCAGGTTGGGCCGGCAGTCTATGCCGGCGCGTCGGGCTCAGAACGGCGTCAGAACGGCGCGCGCAAGCGCAAATCCACCGGCGGCTCGGGCCGGTAGGCGCCTTGCAGCTGCGGGTCGGCCAGCGCGCATTCCAGCTCGGCCATGGCGGCCAGCGCACGCTCCAGCGCCAACTTGTTTTCTGGGCTGGGGCGCAACGCGGTGGGGTCTTCGCCTTGGCGGTTGTGGGGCTCGCGCAAGGCCAGGCCCAGGTTGGCGGGGCGGTACGGCGCGCGCTGGCCGTCGCTGCCCAGGCCGGTCTGCGCGGCCTGCAGCATCTCGGGCACCGGCAGCGAATGGGCGCGGTTGGCGCAGGCCGCGCTGAAGCCCTTGAGCAACTGGCGCAGGCCCGCCACCTGCAACTGGGTGCGCACATAAACATGCTCGTACCAGGCGGCGCTCACCGCGCCCGGCGCGCTGGGCACATAGGCCTGCACCAGTTTGTGCGCCGCCGCGCTGCCGTATTCATGCGCCATGCGCATGATCACGGCCCCGGGCATGGCGATGTTGAGTTGGCCCTCACCTTCGCGCAGCGCCAGACGCACCACGCGGTTGCGCGCTTGCGGCAGGCGCAGGGTGACGCGGTCATTCCAGTCTTTGGCGGTGGCCACGACGCCCAGCAGAAAGCCGGCCAGGCCGGTGAGGCCCTGAAAGCGGCCAGGCCGGGCGGGCGCCGCACCCGGCACGAAGGCCTGCAGGTTGTCGTGCCGGCCTTCGCGGTGTTCTTGCGGCAACCACACGGCCTGGTTGTCGTTGGGCGCCAGGCGCCGGTCCAGCAGCAGGCCGAAAGTGGGCCAGCGCGGAATGGCGACGTCGAACAGATGAATCGGGAAGTTAGAACAAATGCCGCCGTCGCTGAGCCAGCACTTGCGAAACGGCCGCGTGTTTTGCCGCTCGGCCGCGGCATCGGGGTTGCGCGGGGTTTCATAGTGGACCACCCACACCGGGATGGCCGAGAACAGCACCGGAAAGCTCAAGCTCATGCGCGCGGCCACCACCACGGGTAAGCGTGCCATGGGCAGTTCCAGCAAATCGGGCTCGGCAACGTCGGGGTCTGACGGGCTGGTATTGCGATAAGGCTGGGCGTCGCGGCGCAAGGCGGCCATCACGCCGGCTGGAAAGATGCCGTCCCATTCGGCCAGCTTGAAGTACAGCCGCGTGCTGTCGTCGCTGGCCGGCAGCCGCACCGGGCGGCCCAGGGTGACGTTGGTGGTGAAGACTTCGAGGTTGATGGAACGCAGCGCTGGCGCGGCACCCGGGTTGTGGCCCGGCAGCAGCGGCGCAGCCCACAGGTCGCCAAAGGTCAGCGGCGCTGCGCCCACCTCCAGCCCGGCGGCCTTTTGGATGCCTTCGTGCAGCCAGTCGCACAGGCCCTGCTCGGGCTCGGGCGTGCCCGGTGGGCTCTGGCTCTTGCCCTTGCACAGGCCCAGGTTGTTATCGAACACGCCATGCCGGATGTCTTTCAGCAGCGCGCGGGCCAGGCCCCACAACAGGCTGAGCAGCAGCAAGGCGCCCAGCGCCACACCGATCAGCCAGGCCGGCACGCGCCACGCTGGCGCCAGGGGCAGCAAGGGGCTGGCGACGAGCAGGGTGCCCAGCAGCACCAGCAGCAGCAGCGGCAGTGCGGTGGACTTGAGCGCGTCAGGCCCATAGGCGCGGATGAACGCGCCCGCCAGGCCGGCGTACTCGGCAGGTTGGCCCAGGGCCTCGGTGTCGGCGGGCTTGTGCGCAGCCGGCGCGGTGGTGGCAGCGGCCTGTTGTTGCGCCGGCGTTCCAGCGCCGCCAGGTTTGGGATCAGGCTTAGGCGCGTTGCCCATGCGCTTGACCGCGAGCACGAACAAATCGAACAGCCGCTGGCCGGCGGCGCTGGGCTGGAACAAGCGCAGCATCTTGGTGCGGCCCGCGCGTTCTTCGGCCAGCGCGCCGGGCACGCGGCGCAGCACCTCGAATGGGTAAGGCACGTTGTTGCGCCGGCCGTATTCCGACGCCGCGGCCAGGGCCGCTGCCATGGCGCCGACCGAGCTGCCGCCGATGTTGCGAAAGCGAAAGTGCCGCGCCAGTTCAACAATCGCCCAGGGGTAGACCACGCCGCTGGCCACGCCGCCGGTGAGCACCAGGTCGCAAAAGTGGTCGGCCCCCGGTGTTTCGCGCAGCGGCTCGGGCTCAACCCAGCCCGGCGCGCTGTCGGGGCACCGCGGCTCACCGGGCAGGCTGCCCGGCGCCTTCAACTGAAGCTCCCGGGCTGGTCGTCGTCGGCGTAATCCTGCCCGCTGCACAGCATGCTCCAGGCGGTTTGCGCGGGGTAGAACAGGTACGCCGTGCCGCGCGTGGTGACGAAGGGCGCAAAGCCGCGCAGCAAGGCTGGCGGCTGGTCTTTGCCCTGGGGCACGGCGAAGGCGGCGTGGGGATCGTCGTGCGTGGCGGCGAACGGGTCTTTGGCCTGGCCGGGGTTGTGCGGCCCGATCGGGTTGCGGTCGGCCCATTGGCCCAGCACATGCTCGAACTGTTCTTCCAGGCTGGCACAGAAGAACAGGCCGAGCAGGCCGCGCTCGGTGTTTTCCGTGGCCGGGCTGAACAACGGGCCATAAGGCATGCCGCGGCGCACCAAGGGGCGGCCACGCACATGCACCACACCCTGGCCGCGCGGGTTCATGCGCCGAATGTGAGCGCCGAAGGGGCAACCCAGGCCGTCGGGGTCGGCGTTGAAGTTGATGTCGTTGCCGGGTGGCTGGGCAGCCGGGTCGGGCGCCTGGCCGCTGGCGTCAATCAAGCCGCCTTCGGGCCAGCGGCCGCACAGCTTGGCGCGCACGAAGTCTTCGCTTTGACCCAACTGCTTGGCCCAATGGCCCACGCGCTGGCGAAACAGGCCTTCGTCCTGCCCCATCTTGCGCAGCACACCGAAACTGGCGTCGGCAAAAAACGCGCGCATGCGCGCCGGGCTCAGCGGCAGCGCCCAGGGGTTGAAGCTGGCGTCGTTGGCATGGCCGAGCAACAGCTCGCCGGT
Organism: Burkholderiales bacterium; assembly: GCA_031418595.1. Taxonomy (GTDB): domain Bacteria; phylum Pseudomonadota; class Gammaproteobacteria; order Burkholderiales; family Burkholderiaceae_C; genus Rubrivivax. The sequence goes on along the minus strand of JANOXU010000269.1, from coordinate 36,629 downwards.
GGCGTGTGCGGGCGCAGTCGCGTCGCTGGTGTAGCCCTGCACCTGCACGCGGGTGAGGCCGTCGCGGTAGCCGAAGTGCACCCATTCACCTTGTCGATCGGGCGGGTGGCCCAGGCGCGCACCGGGGTGCTGGCCGACGATGGCCACGCCGGCATCGCCGGCCAGTGCTTCGATCTGGCTGGTGGCCCTTTGCAGCGCCGGCTCTTCGCTGGCATGCAGGGTGATCACCGCATGCGCCTGCAACAACCCGAAGCCCGGCTCCCACGCCGTGGCCGCGCTGGGGCCGGTGTCGCCCAGAAATTCTGCCGCCCGCACTGGTGCGCCCTGCGCAAAGGCCGGCGCCAGGCGCGCCAGCGCGGCCTGGTAGGGCAGCGGCAGGTTCAGCCCACGCAGGCCCTGGAAGGTGAAGCCGATGGCCAGTTCAACCCCGCCGGCGCCGGCGTCATTGGCCAGCGCCGGGGCATGCCGACGCGCCAGCTCATTGACGAATTGCTTGGCCGCGCCACTGCGTGCAAATTGCACCACCAGGTGGCGCACACAAGCGGCGTGCGGCTGGCGCACCACCAAACGCTGTGGCGCGTTCATGACACCTGCTCCTGGCGCAGCGCACGACACAGATCCGGCACTTCGCCCAACGGATAGGCCGAGTAGAAATAGCCCGCCACGGGCGCCTGGTTGTACTGGCGGATGGTGTTGACGAAATCGTTGGGGAAGTCGGCCACGGGCAGGCGTGGCGCGCCGTCGATGTATTCAAACAGCAGGTCGAACAGGTCATCGACCTTGAGCGCGAAATGCATGATGTAGGCGTCGAAGTCACCGTCATACACGGTGTGCAGCGCCAGCTTGGTGTCGCCTTCAAGCAGCTCGAACCAGGCGAAGTGGACATGGCGAGCTTCGTTCAGCGCCTGGGTGATGCGCGGCGCGCCGTCTTGGATGATGCGGCGCAGCCGGGCGGCGTTTTCGGCCACCGGGCTCTTGATGCGCATCACCACGTTCAGCGGCTGTTGCGCCAGGCGCTTCTCGCGCTTGTATTGCAGCCGGTAGCGCTCGCAGCCAAAGCCCCAGCGCTTTTCCAGCCGTTTGGGTTCGCCGGTTTGCGCGTCGAGCAATTGCGCCAGGCCGGGCAGGCGCAGCACGCTGCCCACCACGCGCTTCACCAGCGGGCGGGCCAGGTGGTTGCCCAGGCACCAGTGCGCCGCGCCCAGGTCTTGGCCGCCAAACACCAGCGGGTCTTCGGGCCACTGCTTGGCTTGATACGGGCACACGCCAGGGCTGGCGCGCGTGCCCGCGCCCATGGCCAAGATGCATTCCTGGCCGGCCTGCACCGTGCGGCCCGAAGGCAGTCGCGTTGGCACCAGCGCGCGGCGCGGCAAGAAGGCTGCGGGCGGGTTGCGGCTGAGCGCGGCGCGCATCGCGTCATCGACAAACTGGTGGCGTTGCGCGTCGTCCAGTGTGGCGAAGTTTGACCAAGTGTCGGCCGCGTTGTTGAACACATGGTCGACCGTGATGCACACGCTGGCCTGGATGTTGCCCATGATGCCGGCCATGGCGCCGACCACCACCACGGCCATTTCGTCGCCGCTCAATGGGCTGTGCTGCGTGCCCAGCCGCTGCATCACCGGCACGATGCCCGACAGGCCGAGCTGCGACAGCGGCTGCACGCCCTTGGGCAGCGCGTCGCGCTCGCGCCTGGGGTCGAACGGGCCGCTGGGTGGCACCGGGTAGCGCACCAGGTGCTGGTAGTCGTTGATCAGCTCGGCAGTGCGCGCCAGCAGCCGCGCCATGGCTTCGCGCGCGGCCGGCATGGCAAGCGGCTCGCTGACGAAGTGGCGCCCCAGCATCTGGTAGTTCAAGGCGCGGTAGACCTTGCGCAGCGCGTCTTCCAGCGCCGGCATGTCGCGCGCCGCGTAGCCAAACAGCAAGCTGCACAGGCGCAGCGCCGCGGCTTCGGCCAGCACGGCCAGGTCAAACTGTTTGCCGCCCAGAAAGGCGGCGCCGGCTTGCTGCATGGCCTGCTCGGCGAGCTTGTCGATGAGCTGGAAGTCTGCCGGGCCGGGCAGCGCGGCTTCGAGCGCGCGGCGCTGCGTGTCGTGCATGTCGCCTGGCGCCAGCGCCAGCATGAATGAGCCGGTGCCCAGCACGCTGTAGGGAATGTTGCTGAAGGCTGTCGTGTTGCACAGCACATGCTCAATGTCGGCACGCTCGGTGATCAGCGCCACTTGGCTGTGGCCGCCCGGGCGCGGCGTGCCATGGTGCGGGGCGGGGTCGTCTTCAACATGCGAGCGGCTGGCAAAGACCAGCGCGCATTTCTGCCCGGCCAGCGCGTCGTACAGCGCGCGGCGGTCAGCGTCGTCGCACAGCCAGTCGAACAGGACGCGGTTGCTTTCGAACGCGGTCTGCTCTTCGGGCTGGTATTCGTTGAAGTTGAACAGTCTGCGCTCGGCCATGGTCGCCCCCTTTGATCAATCGGTTCATGCTTGTTCTGTCAGGTGCCGCCACGCGGCCTGCAACTCGGTGTGGTGCGGCTCCTCTGGCAGCTCGGTCAGCCGCGCGTGCAGGCGCTGGCGGTCTTGCGCCACCTGCGCCTTGCCATGGGCGCAGCGCAACAAGGCTTGCGCGCTGCGCAGCGCGAACATGCGTTTGCCCTGCCGCAGCGCCAGCGCGTGGGCCTGCGTGAACGCCTGGCGGGCCGGCGCCGCCCGGCCTTGTTGCAAGTGCGCCTGGCCGGTAAGACGCAACACCTCGGCCAGGTGGTACAGCTCGTTGTTCTGGCGCGCCGTGGCTTCGGCTTGAGCCAGCAGGCCCAAGGCCGCGGTGGCGTCGCCGGCCAGCATCAAGCCTTCGGCCTGCAAGGCCAGGTACAGCGGGCGCGTCACCACGGCGCCGGTGGCCACCCAACTGGCGTAGGCCTGAGCCATTTCGTGCAGGCCGCCGGCCACGTCGCCCAGCGCCACGCGGCAGCGCCCGCGCATCATGTGGGCGTGCGCGGCCCAGACGGCAAAACCGCCTTCTTCACAGATGGCGATGGCCTGGTCGGCCTGGCGCAGCCCGGCAGCCGGCTCGCCCATGAACAGGTGCAGGCTGGCGGCAAAGCCATGTGCCTCGCCCTGGCTGAAGGGGTGCTTGAGTTCGCTGGCCAGCGCCAGGGCGTGGGCCACGCGCTGCAACGCCAGGGCCAGCTCGCCGCGTTCCCACAAGCCCCAGGCCGAATAGCACAGGCACATGACGGCCGGGTCTTGCAACGCCCCGGGCTTGAACATGGTGGATTGGTAGCGCTGCAAGCAGCCGTCCATCAGGCCCAGCGCGGTGGGCAGGTCGCCCTGGTGCCAGCGCACATTGGCGCGTGCCCAGTCGGTTTGAATGGCTTGCAGCGCATCGCCCGTGCTGGCGCGGGCGGCTTCATCGGCCAAGGAAAGGGCGCGCTCGAAATCAGCCCGCATGAAGTAGTAGCCCTCCAGGCCCAGCCCCACCCGCACGCGCGCGGCCGTGTCGCCCAGCGCGGTGCACAGTTCACCGGCACGCAGGTAGGCGGCTTCAACTTGCGCCGCGCCATAGCCTTCAACCGCGATGTGGCGCGCCGCCAGCAACAACTGCAAGCGCAACTCGCAGCGCTGGTGATCGGGTTGCTGCGGCAGTTGGGCGGCCAGCTCCAGGCCACGGCGGGCGAGCTTGATGGCCTCTTGGTGCGCCGAGCGCGCGGCGGCCCAGCGCGCCGCGGCCTCATAGGCCTGCAAGGCCGGCCAGGCCAGGCCGGCCTGCGCCAGGTGGTGCGCCAACAGCTCGGGCTGCACCGCCAGCTTGGCGGGGAAGCTCGCCTTCAGCGTGGCGGCCACCTGCTCGTGCGTGCCCTTGCGGTCGCGCTCCCACAGCGAGGCGTACGCGGTGTCGCGGATCAGCGCATGGCGGAAGCGAAAACCCGGCTCGGCCTGCGCGCCGGCACGCAGCAGCAGCCCGGCTTCAAGCAGCGTGGCCAGGTGCTGTTCAACCCGCGCCGGCGGCAGCGCCGCGCCGCTGTCATGCACCACGGCCAGCAACAGCTCGGTGCTGAACTCGCGCCCCAGCACGGCGCCGATCTGGGCCACGCTGCGCGCCGCGCCAACGCTGTCGAGCCGGGCCATCAGCAGGTCTTGCAGGCGAGCCGGAATGTCTTGCTGGCGTAGCGTGGCGCCGGGTTCGGCGGCCGCGCGCGCAGCCATGCGCGCGGATTCCTCCAGGAACAGCGGCACACCGTCGCCGCGCTGCGCCAGCCAGACCAGCACATCGGGCGTCAGGCCCGGGGTGTCGGCGCACACCTGGCGCACCAGTGCGAGGGCGGCGTCTTCGCCCAGGCCGCGCAGGGTGAGGTGGACGCTCCCGGCCGGCGGCTGCCAGGGCAGGGCCAAGCCGCTGCGCGCGCTGGCGATGACCATCAGCGGCAAGGCGCCAGCCTGGGCGGCCAGCCGGGTCAGCAGTTCGGCCGTTGACGGGTCGACCCAGTGCACATCGTCGATCGTGATGCACAGCGCCGCGGCCCGCGCCGCCGTGCTGACCAGCGACATCAACAAGGCCAGCGAGCGCTCACGCGCGCGCTCGGCGGCGGCCGCTCCGGCGCCGGCATGACCGGGGTAGAGCAGGGCCAGCAACAGGGAAGCAGCCTCGTCATCGAGTTGCCACGGCGGCCCGCTGAGCAGCGCCGCCACCTTGGCGCGTGCGTTGACCGGCCCGTCGGCTTCGCGCAAACCGATGAATTCGCGCAGCGCCACGCGCAAGGCCGAGTACGCCGTGGCCGAGCCTTCAGGCGTGCAGCGGCAGTGCAGCACGACGTGGCCACCGGCGCGCAGCGCGGCGCGGAACTCGCGCAGCAGGCGCGACTTGCCGATGCCGGCTTCGCCTTGCACCAGCAGCACCTGGCCGGCGCCGGCGCTGGCGCGGCCAAAGCCTTCGAGCAGCAGGCCCAGTTCGGCTTCGCGCCCCAGGAAGGTGGCCAGCGCGGGCGGCTCAGCCAGGGCCAAGGGGGCGGGGCCGTCAGCCAAGGGCTCGGCGCGGTAGGCCGACTGCGCCCCGGCAATGCCCTTGAACGACACCGCGTTGAACTCAGGCACCAGCACCAGAGTGTCAGCCACCAGCGCGCGCGTGCTCTCGGCCACCAGCACCGTGCCCGGCGCGGCAGCGCTTTGCAGCCGTGCGGCCAGGTGCACCGGCAGGCCCACAGGCTGACCACCGGCCACCGCCACCTGGCCGGTGGCCACGCCCACGCGCACCTGCATGCCCAGCTCGGCCACCGCCGGCACCATGCGCAACCCCGCACGCACGGCCTGGGCGGCAGCGGTTTCGCTGGCCACGGGCATGCCGAAATAGGCCATCAGGCCGTCATCGCCCTGTGGGTCGTCCATCAGCCCGCCATGGCGCTCGATCAGCTCGCGGCAACAGGCATGGAACGCCGCCAGCACCTGGCTGTAGCGCTCGTTGCCCCATTGCGACATCAGCCGCGTGGAGCCGACCAGGTCGAACGACATGGCGGTGACTTGGCGCACGCCGTCTTCGAACAGCGGGGTGTCGTCTGCGGTGTCGTCCGAGGTGTCGTCATCAGCCGCGCGCGCCAGCCAGGCGTCGCCATACAGGCGAGGTGGGGCTTTGCCGAGCTGAAGACGTGGGCGCTGCGCCGCGGCTTGCGCCAGCGCTGTGGCCATGGCGTCACCCAGGCTGCCACCATGGGCCCACAGGCGGCACAGGGCGAGCAGCTCGTCCTCAGCCCCGGTGTTGCGCTCATGCAGCGTGGCCGCACCCGGCGCCCAAGCCGCCACCCCCGCCGCCTTAGCCGCCAGGGCCCAGCTGCCCCATTGCGCGGCGGCGCCCCGCGGCAAGGCCAGCAGCCGCAAGGCGGCCGGTGCGTTGGCGACGCTGGCCAGCCACGCCGGCTGGGCCGCAGCGCAGGCGCGCAAGTCAATGACTTCATGGCTTTGCGCCAGGGCCATGAAGGCAGCCTGGTCGGCCACGGGCATGTGCTGCACCACCAGGCCCGGCGCCTGGCTGGCTGGCAAGCTGGGGCTGGCCAGGCACAGGCCGCGGCTCGGGCGCGGCGCGCTGGCCACACCGGGCGCGGGCGCCGCCGCGGGCTGGCCGTCGAGCACCTGGCGCAGCACGCCAAAGCGCTCACCCAAGCGCGCCCCAGCAGCAGCCAGGCCGGGCGCATCCAGCGGGCAGGCTTCCCAGGCCAGAGGGTCCAGCGCCAGAGGCAGTTGCAGGTGAAGGCGCGGCAGGCGCGGGCGGGGCGGATCGTTGTGCGCCCAGTTGGCCAGCAGCGCCGCCACGCCAGGCGGCAATGCCGCTTCGCTGCCCAGGGCCTGGGCGCCATGGCAGAACAGGCCCTGCCCGTCGGTGACGAAAGCGGTCAACTGCGAACCCTCAAGATGCAATGTCAGGATCAGCGGCCAGCCGTTTGTTGGCGGTGAATCACTGGCCGGGCCGCTGTGCATCGTTGTGGTTTATCGCGAAGGCTTCATCCTCATTCTGTATGACGCTTTGCCGCGCCGGCGACGCGAACTAACCATTGACTTCGGGCGCGCAACGTGCTGCGCACTCGACGCTGCATCGCGCGGCGCCGCGCCGCACTGCGCCACATCAACCCCCGCGCCGGCGCCGCGCCAAGGCCGCGAACCAGCCCGACACCTTGGTGGGCGCCAAGCGGTACAGCATGTCGCCAAGCTTCGCGTCGCGCCCGATCAGCAGCCGCGGCTGGCCCGATTCGATGGCGCCGATGATGGCCCGCGCCGCTTGCTCGGGCGTGGTGCGGGCCATGGCCTGGAAGTTGCGGTTAAGTTCATCGGCGCTGCGCGCCACGCCGGCCAAATCAACAATGCGCGCGTCGCGCACGATGCGGGTGCGAATGCCGCCCGGGTGCACGCACAGCACCTGCACCGAGCTGCCGGCCAGTTCAAGCCTTAACGAATCACTGAAACCACGCACGGCGGCCTTGGCCGCGTGGTACATGCTTTGCGTGGGCACGCTCACCATCGCAAAGATGCTGGAGATGTTGACCAGCACGGCCCGCGGGCGCTGGCGCAGTTGCGGCAGGAAGGCGCGGCAGCCATGCACCACGCCCCAGAAGTTGATGTTCATGAGCCACTGCGCATCCACCGTGGTGAGGCTTTCAACCGGGCTGACCAGGGTGACGCCGGCGTTGTTCACGACGATGTCGGCGCCGCCCAGGCGTGTGCGGGCCTCTTCGGCCAGCGCAAAAATGTCTTGCTCGCTGCCCGTGTCGGTGCGCAAGCCGTGGCAAGTGGCGCCGGCCGCCGCGGCTTCGGCGCAGGCGCTGGCCAGGTGCTCTTCGTTGATGTCAGCCAGCAGCAGCCGCGCGCCGCGGCGCGCGCATTCGAGCGCCAACGCACGCCCGATGCCGCTGGCCGCACCGGTGATGACGACGGCCTTGCCAGCGATGTTCATGCCAGTTTCTTCGAACGTTAGAGCGACAAGATCAACGCGACGCGATCGCCTTGCGAAACTGGTCGAAGGTGTCTTTGATGACCCCCTCTTCGTTGCTCATCGGGCTGTCGCGGCCCTGGCCGGCCACGAACAGCGTCTCCTGCGTTTCGTAGTCGAACGCGGCCAGCACGAAGACGCGAAAGCGGTACCACACGTCCCATTGGCCCTGGTAGGTCAGGCGCACCACCATCTGGTCGCGCCGCTCGCTGTCGGGCGGCACGTTGCCGGCCTGCAGCTTGGCCACGGCCTTGCCGGCCGCGTCCAGCCCGCCGCCGGCGTCGAAGCGCAAGGCAGCGTGGGCGGTGGCGTCTTTGGCACGGACGAAGTCCAGCGCGGGCCCGACCTTGATCGCGAAGTTCACGTTCTGCGGCAGCGCCCCGCCGGTGGCCTGCTGCACACGCGCCGGGTTCAAGGTTTGCTGGATCACGCCCAGCACGTTGCCTTCGCGGTCGAGCAGCGGCCCGCCCGAATTGCCGGGCTGGATTTCGGCCGAGACTTGCACCTGCTTGGGGTCGTCGCGGATGCCCGCGGTGGCGCTGACCAGGCCCTTGCTCATGCGCGCGCTGTTGCCTAGCAGGCGGCTCAAGGGGTAGCCGATGGTGAACACGTCTTCGCCCAGGCTGTAGGCCTTGGCGTCTGAGAGCCCCAAGGCCGGCTCAAGCCGGCCGTCCCCCGAGGGGATCGAGGAAAGTGGCAAAGCCACATTTCCTCGAGATCGAAACCCGAGCACGGCTGCGCCTTCGGGCAGCGGCTCGCGCAGCTTCAACAGCGCCAGATCGGCGGCCTTGTCGGTGTGCAGCACATCGGCCAGCATGCGCTTGCCGCCCAGCGTGAGCGTGGCCACGGTGAAGTTGCCCAACACATGGGCGCAGGTCAGTACATGGCCTTGCGGCGTGATGACGAAGCCCGTGCCCTGCGGCGCGTCGACCGGGTTCTTGTCGTCGGCCACGCTGACGGCAAAGCCCATCGCCTTGAACTCGGCCACGGCGCGCGGCACCACGTTGCGCGGGTCTTCCTTGGGCGGGATCAGCACGACATGCTTGTAGCTCTTGAAGCTGCGCGTCTTGACCGCGTCAGACGCCTTGTCGTTGTGGATCAGCTGGGTTGACGCGGCGCAGCCTTGCAACAGCAGCACCAGTGCGGCGAGCTTGAGCACGTTGATCAGGGACTGCGGTGTCATGGTGTTCAAGCCTTGTTCGGCAAGGGCTGCTTCAGCAGCGGGGCGAAGACGCTGTCATCCACCGTGATGGCGGCCAGCGGCAGGCGCTGGCCCTTCAGGTGATCTTCCATGCAGCGCAGCACCAGCGGGCTGCGCATGCGCGCGGCTTGCGCGCGCATCTCGTCGGGCGTGAGCCACAGCGTGCGCACGATGCCGCGGTCGAGCCTCAAGCCCAACTCGGGCTCACCGATCAAGCCGGTGTAGGCGAAGCGCAGATAGGTCACGTCTTGCCTGGCCTTGCCGGGTCGATCGGGGCGCTGGAAGCGCGAGACGTACACGCCCAGCAGCGCACGCGGCTCGAAGCGGCAGGTGGTTTCTTCCAGGCATTCGCGCGCCACCGCGGCGGTGAGGGATTCGCCTTGCTCCAAGTGCCCAGCGGGGTTGTTGAGCATCAGGCCTTCAGGCGTGTGTTCTTCCACCAGCAAGAAGCGGCCGGCGCGTTCAACGATGGCGGCCACGGTGACTGAGGGTTTGAAGCGTGGTGCCGTCATCGTTCAATGGTAAACGCGCCTTCAAGGGTCGTCGTGAACCTGTGTAAGCTCGCCGCCCTGGGTGCCGGGTATAACCCCGCCCACTTTCAAACCACAAAACAGCCGAGGAGAACCCCATGCTGATCGGCGTACCGCTGGAAACCGCGGCGGGCGAGACCCGCGTGGCCGTCACGCCCGAGACGGCCAAGAAGCTCAAGGCCCAAGGCCACACCATCCGCGTGCAAAGCGGCGCCGGTGTGGCCGCCAGCGCCACCGATGACGCCTATGTGGCCGCTGGCGCCGAGATCACCGATGCCGCCGGCGCCCTGGGTGCCGAGCTGGTGTTGAAGGTGCGCAGCCCTTCAGCCGACGAGTTGCCGTTGATGAAGAACGGCGCCGCCCTGGTGGGCCTGCTCAACCCGTTCGACCAAGACGGCTTGGCGCGTGTGGCCGCTGCGGGCCTGACGAGCTTTGCGCTTGAAGCCGCGCCGCGCACCACGCGCGCGCAGAGCATGGACGTGCTCAGCAGCCAGGCCAACATCGCCGGCTACAAGGCGGTGATGATCGCGGCCAACGCCTATCAACGCCTGTTCCCGATGCTGATGACGGCCGCCGGCACCATCAAGGCCGCGCGCGTGGTCGTTCTCGGCGTGGGCGTGGCCGGCTTGCAGGCCATTGCCACGGCCAAGCGCCTGGGCGCGGTGATCGAGGCCAGCGACGTGCGGCCGAGCGTGAAAGAGCAGGTCGAATCGCTGGGCGGCAAGTTCATCGACGTGTCGTACGACACGCCCGAAGAAAAGGCAGCCGCCGAAGGCGTGGGCGGCTATGCCAAGCCGATGCCGCAGAGTTGGCTGGACCGGCAGAAAGTGGAAGTGGCCAAGCGCGTGGCCAATGCCGACATCGTGATTTCCACCGCGTTGATCCCGGGCCGCGCCGCGCCGGTGCTCATCACCGAAGACATGGTGAAGAGCATGAAGCCCGGCTCGGTGATCGTTGACATGGCCGCAGGCAAAGGACCCGTCGCCAGCGACGGGAGGGCGGGCGGCAACTGCCCGCTCACCGAAGCCGGCAAAACGGTGGTCAAGCATGGCGTCACGTTGGTGGGCGAAACCAACATACCGGCGCTGGTGGCGGCGGATTCGTCGAGCCTGTACGCGCGCAACGTGCTCGACTTCCTGAAGCTCGTCATCACCAAGGAAGGCGGCTTCAATGTGCCGCTGGATGACGACATCGTGGTGGCCTGCTTGATGACCCAATCAGGCGAAGTAAAGAGGAAGTGACCATGGAACTCGTCTCCCCCACCATCACCAACCTGATCATCTTCGTGCTCGCCATCTACGTCGGCTATCACGTGGTGTGGACGGTCACGCCCGCGCTGCACACGCCGCTGATGGCGGTGACCAACGCCATTTCGGCCATCGTCATCGTCGGCGCCATGCTGGCCGCGGCGCTCACCGAAACCACATTGGGCAAGACCATGGGCGTGCTGGCCGTGGGCCTGGCGGCGGTGAACATCTTCGGCGGCTTCCTCGTCACGCGGCGCATGCTGGAGATGTTCAGGAAGAAAGAAAAGAAGGCCGCAGTGGAGGTGCAGAAATGAGCCTGAATCTCGTCACCCTTCTTTATCTCGTCGCCAGTGTCTTTTTCATCCAGGCGCTGAAGGGCCTGAGCCACCCCACCACGTCGATCCGCGGCAACCTGTTCGGCATGGCCGGAATGTTGATTGCCGTGCTCACCACCGCCGCACTGATCGTGAAGTTAAGCGGTGGTTCGGCCTTCGGCATGAGCTGGGTGCTGCTCGGCCTGGTGGTGGGCGGCGGTTACGGCGCCTGGCGCGCCAAGACGGTCGAGATGACCAAGATGCCCGAGCTGGTGGCGTTCTTCCACAGCATGATTGGTCTTTCAGCGGTGTTCATCGCCATCGCCGCGGCGGTGGAGCCGTGGGCCTTTGGCATCACGGTCAAGGGTGGCGAGATTCCCACCGGCAACCGGCTTGAACTGGCGCTTGGCGCGGCCATCGGCGCCGTCACGTTCAGTGGCTCGGTCATCGCCTTCGGCAAGTTGAGCGGCACCTACAAATTCCGTTTGTTCCAGGGCGCGCCGGTGCAGTTTGCCGGCCAGCACCCGCTCAATGCGCTGCTGGGGCTGGCCATGCTGGCGTGCATCGTGGGCTATACGCTCACGCAATCGAATTTGCTCTTCGCGCTGATGCTGGTGCTGGCCTTTGTGATCGGCGTCACGCTCATCATCCCCATCGGCGGGGCCGACATGCCGGTGGTGGTGAGCATGCTCAACAGCTACTCCGGCTGGGCCGCGGCGGGCATCGGCTTTTCGCTCAACAACGCCATGCTCATCGTGGCCGGCTCGCTGGTGGGCAGCTCCGGCGCGATCCTGAGCTACATCATGTGCAAGGCCATGAACCGCTCGTTCTTCAACGTGATCCTCGGCGGCTTTGGTGGTGAAGCCGTGGTGGTCGCAGCCGGCGGTGCCGCGCAGCGGGCGGTTAAAACCGGCAGCGCCGACGACGCCGCTTTCGTGCTCGGCAACGCCGAAACCGTGGTCATCGTGCCCGGCTACGGCCTGGCCGTGGCGCGCGCCCAGCATGCGGTGAAGGAACTGGCCAGCAAGCTCACCGCCAAGGGCATCACCGTGAAGTACGCCATCCACCCCGTGGCCGGGCGCATGCCGGGCCACATGAACGTGCTGCTGGCCGAGGCCGAAGTGCCGTACGACCAGGTGTTCGAGATGGAAGACATCAACGGCGAATTCGGCCAGGTTGACGTGGCCATCATCCTGGGAGCGAACGACGTGGTGAACCCGGCCGCGCACACCAAGGGCAGCGCCATCTACGGCATGCCCATCCTCGAGGCCTACAAGGCCAAGACCGTGATCGTCAACAAGCGTTCCATGGCTTCAGGCTACGCCGGGCTGGACAACGAACTGTTCTACATGGACAAGACCATGATGGTCTTTGGCGATGCCAAGAAGGTGGTGGAGGAAATGGTGAAGGCGGTGGAGTAGGGCTCGGGCTTGTTTGAGGGAAGCCCGTGAATGTGAAATAGCTGCTCTCGCTATTTCAGCTTGCTTGATCCGGCTTTGACAGGTCATCAATTTCAGCAGCAGCGGCAATTTGTAATACACTGGCATCGAATCGTGTATTACTTCAGGGAGTCACCATGACGCTGACCGTTCGACTGCAACCGGCACTCGAATCTGCGCTCGAGTTGCATTGCGCCGAGCGCGGCGTGACCAAGAGCCTGGTGGTGCAACAAGTGTTGGCCGAGTACCTGGTGCGCCCAGAGGCAAAGCGTTCGCCCCGCGCCGCTGCGCCCGCGCAGCCGGCCGAGCCCAGCGCCAACTACCGTGCTTTCGAGGCCCTGGGACTGATCGGCTGCGTGGAAGGCGTCGGCCCCGCCGACAAGGCGGGGGTGCGAGCGGCCATCCGCAGCAGATTCGAGGCGAAGCGGGCCGTGCGCGAGGCGCGCACCACTGAGGCGTTGGCCACCAAGCCGGCGGCCGGCCCGAAGCGTCACGTCGCCCGATGACGGGCCGCAAGCGCAGCGCAAGCGGCGACATCCGGCCGCAGCCGCCGCGCGATGCGGTCTTGATCGACACCGGTTTCCTGGTGGCATTATTTGATCGCCGCGAGCGGCTCCATGCGTCGGCCAGCGCCTGGTTGAGCGCCGAGCGGCGAGCGCTGTGGACCGTGCCGTCGGTCGTCGTGGAGGCAGCGCACTTCCTCCCCGGCAGGCCGCGCGTGGCCTTGGCCCGGGCCGCATCCACCGGTGTCGTACATGTGGCCGTGCCCGACGCTGCGGCCTATGGCCGCGTCGCGGTGCTTCTGGAGCGCTATGCCGACCTCGACCCCGATTGGGCCGACGCCGAACTTGTGTGGCTGGCCGAGACGGCAGGTATCGCCAGCGTCGCCACGCTCGACCGCGCCGACTTCAGCGTCTATCGCCTCCACGGCCGGCGCGCGTTCGACATCGTCTGGCCGCGCTAAGCATGCCCACACTTGATTGGCTGAACCGCGACGACGCCTTCCGCATTGCCCAGCGCGTGCCCACGCGCGTGTTGCGCCCGCATGCGCAATGCGGCGCGGCGGGGCACGAATTCGGCGCTGCCGGGGCGCAAGACAACCTGCTGATCCAGGGCGACAACCTGGAAGCGCTGAAGGCGCTGCTGCCGTTCTACCGCGGCCGCGTGAAGTGCATCTTCATCGACCCACCCTACAACACCAAGAGCGCGTTTGAACATTACGACGACAACCTGGAACACAGCCAGTGGCTGACGCTGATGCTGCCACGGCTGCAACTGTTGAGGGAACTGTTGAGCGATGACGGGTCGATCTGGGTCACCATCGACGACAACGAGGGGCACTACCTCAAGGTGTTGATGGATGAGGTGTTTGGGCGGGGGAATTTCGTGGCCAACGCTGTTTGGCAGAAGAAATACACCGTGGCCAACGATGCGAAGTGGCTGGCGGACACGCACGACCACGTCCTCCTGTACGCGAGGGTGAAGGAGACTTGGCGCCCCAATCGCCTTCCGCGAACCGAGGCGATGGATAAGCGCTACAGAAACCCGGACAACCACCGCGACGGACCATGGAAGGCCACGCCCATTTACGCGAAACGGACTCCGTCGGAAAAGGAAGCTGCCTTCACCTATACATTCAAGAACGGCGTTCGATGGTCGCCGCCAGCGGGCACGACGCCACGCTTTCCTTCGGATGAGCTGGCGCGCATGGACGCGAACGACGAAATATGGTTCGGCGCCGAAGGTACCGCGACGCCCTCCCGAAAGACATTCCTCGGCCGGTTGACGATCGAGAGCCCGCCAAGCGCAACGATCTGGCTGCACTCAGACTCAGGCAATAACCACGAGGCCCGCGACGAGAGCAAGCTCATTGCCGCGACAGAGGTTTTTGGAACCCCTAAACCTGAAAAGTTGATGCAGCGCATATTGGCGCTCGCCACCCACCCCAACGACCTCGTCCTCGACAGCTTCCTCGGCAGCGGCACCACCGCTGCCGTGGCGCACAAGATGGGCCGGCGCTGGGTCGGCATCGAGATGGGCGAGCACGCCCTCACCCACTGCCTGCCGCGTTTGCAAAAAGTGGTTGATGGCGAACAGGGTGGCATCAGCGCGGCGGTGAACTGGCAGGGCGGGGGCGGCTTTCGCGTGCTGCAACTCGGCGCGCCGCTGTTCGATGCGCAAGGCGACATCCACCCCGAGGTGCGCTTTGCCGACCTGGCCGCTTTCATCTGGATGCGCGAAACCGGCCAGGCCCTCGCCACCCTGGCGCCCGGCACGCCGCTGCTTGGCGTGCACGAGAGCACGGCCTACCTGCTGCTGTTCAACGGCGTGCTGGGTGACCTTCGCCCGGCCGGCGGCAACGTGCTCACCGGCGCCGTGCTCGATGCGTTGAATACCGCGTGCCCACACATCGGCCCGAAGGTGATCTACGGCGAAGCCTGCCGCCTGGGCCCGGCGCGGCTGGCGGCCGGGGGCATCACCTTCAAGCAATTGCCGCACGCGGTGCCGAAGTGAGCAGCTTTCAACTCAAGCGCTACCAGGCACAGGCGCTCGACGCCCTGGTTGCCTACCTGCGCGAGGCGCGCCTGGCAGGTGCCCGCTCGGCCTTCGAGAGCCAAATCGGCTACGGCTACAACTCGGAGCCCTTCGGTGAAACGCCTTGCGTATGCCTGCGCATCCCCACGGGCGGCGGCAAGACGCTGATGGCCGCGCACGCGGTGGGCCGCATGGCGCGCGCATGGCCATCCCTGGCGCCACAACCGCTGGCCTTGTGGCTGGTGCCGAGCGACACGATTCGCACGCAAACGCTGAATGCACTTTCCAGCCCTGGCCACCCCTTCCGCGAAGCGCTGGCACAGGGTTGCGGCGAGAGCGTGCGCGTGTGCAGCCTGGAAGACCTGGCCACTTTGTCGCCGCAAGACTTTGACGCCTGCGCCGTGGTGGTGGTGGCCACCATCCAGAGCTTTCGCATCGAAGACACCGACCAGCGCAATGTCTATGCCTTCAGTGAAACCTTCGAGCCGCACTTTCGCGGCCTGCAGGCTAACGTTTCACGTGTACTGCTCGATTTACCGAACGCCTGCGTCACGGCCGAAGAGGCCGCGTCAGCCAAGGCCGGGCGCGAGATGCTCACGCGCTTCGTGGGCCAGCCGCGCTGGAGCCTGGCCAACTGGCTGGCCCTGCGCCAGCCCTATGTGATCGTTGATGAGGCGCACAACACAAAAACCGAGCGCAGCTTCGAGGCACTCAAGCGGCTGAACCCGGCGTTGATTCTTGAACTCACGGTCACGCCGGTGCCCAAGCGCACCAACGTGTTGTTCAGCGTCACTGCGCAAGAGCTTCAGGCCGAGGCCATGATCAAGATGCCGATTGCGCTGATCGAGCACACGCGCGGCTGGCAGGCAGCGGTGTACGACGCGGTGCAGAACCAGCGCATGCTGGAAGGCGAAGCGCAGCATGAAGAGCTGGCCACGGGCGCCTACATCCGCCCCATCGTGCTGCTGCAAGCGCAAAACAGCACCGATGCGGTGAACGTGGATGTGCTGCGCGCGCACCTGGTTGATGAGCTGCACATTCCTGCCGAGCAGGTGAAGGTGGCTACCGGCACGCTGCGTGAGCTCGATGGGCTCGATCTTTCCAGCCGCGCCTGCCCAGTGCGTTTCATCATCACCGTGCAGGCCTTGCGCGAAGGCTGGGACTGCCCGTTCGCCTACATCCTGTGTTCCGTGCAAAGCATCCGCTCGGCCACGGCGGTGGAACAGTTGCTCGGCCGCGTGCTGCGCATGCCCTATGCCTCGCGGCGCAGCCGGCCAGCGCTGAACAAGGCCTATGCCCATGTGACTGAAACTGAAACCGGCCAGGCCGCCAACGCGCTGGCTGACAGGTTGATCGACGGCATGGGCTTCGATCCGCTGGACATGGCGTCGATGATCGCGCCGCAACTGCCGCTGGACTTCGCGCGCGATGACGGGCCGCTGTTTGCCACGGCGCCGAATGCACTCGTGTTGCCACCGTTGATGGTGGAGATGCCCGCCGGCAAACCACTGCCTAAGGCCGTGGCCGAAGCCGTGGCGCAGGGCGCCGCCACGCTCAGCAGCGATGGTGTGCGCCAACGCATCCTGGTTCGCGGCACCGTGAGCGATGCCATGGCCAGCGAATTTACTGCTGCCCAGCGCGGCAAGCAGCGCGAGCAGGTTGCGCAGCAGATCGAGCGCCACAACGCGCTGGTGGCCGCGGTGCAGGCGCCTTGCCACCGCGGTGAACGCTTCGCACCGGTGCCGCGCCTGTGCTACCGCGTGGGTGGCGCGCAAGGCGAGCTGCAACTGCTGGAACGCGAGGCTGTCACGAGCGAAGCCGAGCTGAACCTGCTGGAGCAGCCGGTGGTGCTGCCCACATTCAACATGGTTGAACAAGGCCGGTTGTGGGAGGTCTACCTCGACGGCCAACGCCTGCGCGTGGGCCGCAGCGAGGCCGCGCAACTGCCCCTTGACGGCGTGCGTGCCGCCATCGGCGAAGAAGACCTGGCGCGCTGGCTGGCGGGCGAGCTGCAACAACCGGCACACAACACTGCGGTAGATGTGACGCCCGGTCACCTGCGCGCCTTTGTGCTGGCTGCGGTGCGGCACCTGGTGCACGATCAACGCATACCACTGGAACAGTTGGCGCGCCACCAATTCCCGTTGGTGCAAAGCCTGGCCGCGCGCATCGCCGAGCTGCGCGACCGTTCGAGCAAGGCGGCGTTCACACAACTCGTGCTCGATGGCGGCTGGGATGTCGAGGCCAGCGCCGCGCACAGCTTCCACTTCGACCCCGCTTGCTACCCGGTGCCGGCGAACAAGCGCTATGGCGGCAAGTGGCGTTTCGACAAGCACTTTTACCCTGTGCTGCACGACCTGGAAGACGGCAGCGAAGAGATGCGCTGCGCCGTGGCCATCGACGGCCACGCGAAGGTGGCGCGCTGGGTGCGCAACATCGATTCCGACTCGGTGGCGGGTTTCTGGCTGCCCATTTCAAGCGGCCGCTTCTACCCGGACTTTGTATGCGAACTGAACGACGCTCGCTTGCTGGTGGTTGAGTACAAGGGCGAGCACTTACGCGGCGTGCCCAAGGAGATCGAGAAGGGGCAAGTGGGCCGCGTCTGGGCTGAGCGAAGCCAGGGGCGCTGCCTGTTTGCCATGATCTTCAAGCTGGACAAGGGCCTGAACGTTGCGCAGCAACTCGACGCTGCCCTGCGCTGAGCCGGCCGCGCTCATTGCCTGAACGCGCGCGGCCCTCAACAATCGGCTTCAACGGCGCCGCGCGCGCTTTGCCACGCCCAGCAGGCCAAGCAGCCCCAGCCCCATGAGCGCCGTGGTCGACGGCTCAGGAATGGCCGGCGCCACCCCACCGCCGCCGCCCACATCACCCGAAACATCGGAGCTGGCGATGACGATGTTGTCGAACGCCGCGTAACCCGCCATGCCCGCGCCGGCGCGCAAATCGAACACCACGGTGACGCGCCCGTTGGTGCTGCCCACGGTTGAAAGCGCCGAGGTGCGGTTGTTCCAGCCCAAATTGGTGGTGCTGGCGATGACGTTGCCCGTCATGGCCGCGGCTGACAGTTGCGTGACCGGGCTGCCCAGGTTGAAGGTGCCGCTGGGCGAGTCGTACAGGCGCAGGTCGAAGATCGGCGTTTGCCCGGCAAAGCCGAACGGCCCGCCGCAACTGGGGCAAGCCACCGGGCCCATGCCGGCAAAGTCCATCATCACGTTCACGAAGCTCAGGCTGCCCACATTGAAGGTGAGCGCGAGCAGGTCGTTCTGTGCTGCCGAGAGCATGCCCAGCGTGTAGGCGCCGCCGGTGCCCGCAGGGTCGCTGTAGTTGGCGTTGCCGGCGAGCTTGATGGTTTCGACCGTGAAGGTTTGCTGGAAGGCCGAGCCGTACAGCGAGTTCACTTGCGCAAAGCTGATCTGCGTGCCGTTGCCGCTTTGGTCCGTCCAACCCACGGGCGAGTTGAAGTCGTTTTGATAAACGATGGTGGCGGCTTGGGCCGCTCCGGCGAGCAATGCGGCCAGCGCGATGGCGGTGGGTGCGAGTTTCATGGGTGATGCCTTTGCGGCCATGGCGGCCAGTGGGTTGAGGGAGACTTGCCGGTTCATCTTGCGTGCCAACCGTTAGGCGAGCGTTAGCGGTCGGCTTGGAGGCGGGCCCTTGAATCGGGGGTGCCGGTGGGCAGGCAGGGTTGCCATCCAGGCTGGCTTGCGCGCGCCATGCGCTTCACTTCGCCGGCGTGAGATCGTGGTCGAAGCCGTCGGGCACCCAGCCATCACCCTTGCGGAACAGGCGCACACCGCCGCTGCCGTCGTTCTTGATCACATAGCGAAAGGGCTCGCAACCCGCCAGTGGTGGCATCACGGTAATGGTGGTGGTTTCCGGCGTGCGCTGCACTTCGGCGGGCAGGTCGCCGGCGCTGATGCACAGGTCACCGCGGCCCGAGGTGATCATGCGAAACGTTGCCTTGCCGTCCTTCTCTTCGATCTTGACGGTCGAGGTGCGAAAGCGCTCCTTGCTGTACTGGCCGCTGACCGGGTCTTTCATGTAGGACTTGTAGTTCCAGCTTTGCACCTGCGCTTGCGCAGGGGTGGCGCTGGCCGCGGCGGCCAGCAAGGCGGCCAGGCTGATGCCGCGCAGCGCGGTGAAGGGGTTTGAGCGTGTGGTCATGACGTTCCTCTCAATGAATGGGCCGCATGGCCCGTGGTGACAAAAGCTCCCTGGTCGCGCGTTGACAGCGTGAATGTCGTGTTGGCCTGTCACGGGCCTACTTCGGCGCCGATGCGCAGCAGGCGCGTCAGGTCGAGGTGGCTGACGGGTTTGAAGTCGGTGTCGCTGCCAATGGCCGTGGGCTGCGCGGCACATTTGACGCGGAAGTGGTAGCGCTCGCTGGCGCTGGCTTCAAAGGTTTCGCCGCTGGTTGGGTCTTTCAGTTGCACCGCGGCGCCGGCATCAAAGCGCAAGCTGTCCAGAATGCGCGTCAGCTCAGGCAGCCGCGCCGCAAACTCGTCGCGCGCCGCCGCGGCCACGAACACGGTGGCCACGTCGCCATGGCGCACCGCGATCACGCTGGCCCGGCCCTGAAACAGGTTGCTGCCGTAATCAAACGCCGCGCGTGCCACCTGCGGCCCCTGGCTTTGCACCTTGAGCAGGCGCACGTTGTGCAAGCCGGGCTCGGTGGCGGCGTAGTGCTGCTGCAACCATTGAGATAAGTCGAGCCGCGCCGGCACGCAGCGTGCGCGCACCAGGGCCGCCGCGGTGCCGCGCGGCGCACTGACCGAAATCTCGCCCGCGCCGCTGGCCTGCACCTGCCAGGCCAGCGGCTTTTGCAGCGTGAAGCCGGCCGCGTCGCGGTGCGCAGCCCAGCCCTGCGGCATGCTGGGTTCAGCCAGGGTGCCGGGTGCCGACATTGCCGCCCCTGCCGCCCAGACCACGCTTGCCCAACTGCCGCGCCGGCGCCGTGTGGCCACGCCGGTCATGGCGTGATCGGCGCCAGGCCCAGCGTGCTGAACAGGGCGTTGGCCGCTGGCAGGTTCAGCCGCACCGTGCTGCGCGTGATGTTGCTGGCGTTGCGGTAACCGAAGTACACCGCGCCGCCGCGTTGCACGAACACGCGCTCGAAGCTCAGCCGCTGCGCCATGGTGGGCAGGTTGTTGAAGGTCATCACCCGGCCGTCGGCTTGGGTGGCGGTGATGGCAAAGGTGCCGCTGCCCACTTCACTGCAATTGCGTGCACTGCCGCCATTGCTGCGTACGTGGCAACTGAAGTACTTCACCGTGTTGCCCCCGGTGAAGGCCACGCGCAGGTTGGTGCTGGTGGTGAAGAAGGTGCCTGTGCCGGCTGGCAGCGCCGCGCCGCCGGCCACCGTGCCGAGCGACACGCTGCTGGCCGACCACCAGATGTTGGGGTTCAAGCTCGAACCACCGGCATCCGTTTGCAGGTTCACCCGGCACAGGCTGCCGGGGTTGTTGGCCACCAGTTCTTCCAGCGTGGCCAGGTTGCTGGCGCTGATGGCGCCGGTGAAAGCCCGCCCGCAAGCCAGCGTGTCGTTCACCGTGGTGTCGCCACCCGCTGCCGCGGCCGGGCCGAAGGTGGTGACCGGGCTGGTCACGTCATACGCCCAGGCGTTGAAGGTGGGCACAGTGGTTTGATAGAAGAGCTGCGCGCCGGCCGGGAAGGTGGCGCTGCCCAGTGCGCCCAGATTTGCGGGGCCCCAGTTGGCGTAGTCCACGCCGTTGTCGTCGCCCGGGAAGCTGCGGATGCGGGTTGTGACCACGCTGGCCAGCGTTTGCCCGGCGATGTCAATCACCGTGCGCGTGCTGGTGCCCTTTTCATGCCCGTTGCAGTAGTCGTAAGTGCTGCGCCCGGCGGCGTCGCGCTGGGTTTGCGTGCTGCGCAGGCCCAGCGGGCAGCCCACCCAGGCGCTGCCGTTCCAGTGCAGGTCGCCCTTGCGCGCTTCCAGCGTGCCAAAACCCCAGGTGCTGATGACGCCCGCGGTGGCGGCCTTGTGAATGTCTTGAAAGCGCACCAGGCCAGCGCCATCAGGCGTGTTGTCTGAGGCGTCAGCCGTCATCACCCGATACGTCCAGTTGCCGGCATCGGTGTAGCTGAAGCCACGCAGCGCGGCGGTGGCGGTGGCTGCGGCAGGGGGCAACGCTGGAGGCAGCTTGGCCGCGGCCACCGTGGCCAGCGCGGCCGCGGCGTCGAGCGCGGGCTGGTTGGTCAACAGGTCTTGCGCAGCGGCCACCAGCGCGGTCTGCACGTTGGTGGCGCCGGTGAGGGCGGGCGCGTTCGCGGCGGCGGCCAAAGCGGGCAGCGCGGCGCGCAGCGCGCTGGCCACGGCGGCCTGAATGTCAGCCGGCGTGACCGTGCCACCACTGGCGTCAGCCTGGCCCAGGCGCGGCGCCATGGCGCTGGCCAATGCCACTTGGGTCTGCACCGCCAGGCGCGCCACCAGGGCGGCTTGGCGCTGCCCGGTGGTGCTGCCGGTGAAGTCGCCCAACGGCGAGAAGGTCAAACCGGCCTGGGTCTGGATGAACGCTGCGGCCTCGGCGGCGCTGCCGCCGGTGGCTTGCATCTGGCCCAGCACCATCGTCGTCAAGGGGCTGACGAAGACGCTTTGCACGCCGCCATTGCCGGTGGCCGGGGCCTTGAAAGTGAGTGCGGTGCCGATGGCGGCGTTGGTGGTTTGATCCACCGCCGTGGCCGGCACGTTGACGATGACCGCGTGCTGGCCTACGTCGGGCGTCAGCACCTGCAGCGTGAAGCTGCCGTCGGCAGGCGTGGCCGCCGAGGTCGGCTCGCCGGCATCACAGGCGCCGTTGTCGTTCAGGTCGTAGCAGGCGGTGGCCCCTTGCAGCGGGCCGTCGGCCACCACGCCGCTGATCGCCACCGAAGGGGGCGGCGGGGGAGGAGGAGGTGGAGCCGGCGGCGGCGGCGGCGGCGGTGGGCCGTCGGCCACCGGCGGGTCGGCGGGTGTGCTGCCGCCGCCGCAGCCCGGCAGCATGACGGCCAGCGCCGCAGCACTGGCCCACACGGCGGCCAGGTGAACGAAGCTCGCGGGGCGGCTCAGTGGCGCGTGCCGGGCCAGGCCCGCGGGCCGCGGCAGGGTGGTTGTGTCTGGCGTGGGGTTGAAAGCGTGCGTCATGGCGATCCTTCGGGTGCCAACAAGACCCACAAAGGGGCCCGTGGCATGAAGGATCGGCGCCGGCCGTTAGGCGAACGCTAGCGGGCTGAGGCAGCAACCGTTAGCAGGGTCTAGGGAAATACCCGTGGTCATGATCTGCCTTGAGCGCTGTGCGCAAGACCAAGGTCCCCCGCGGCTGGTCAGGCCTGTGGCGCAGCCAGTGCCAGCGCCACCGCGTCGTGCAGCGACAGGGACCCGCCCTCGCGCCACAGCGCGGCCAGGCGCGCGGCGGGCAGTTGGCACAGCACCAGGCGGTGCAGGCGCAGCACATCGCGCTGGTCTTTGGCGCTGATCTCGCCAAAGCCTTTTTGCCAGAAGGCCGCGGCAAAGGCCATCAGGCGTGCGGCCAGTTCGGGGGCGTGTTGATGGGCCAGCGCGCGCGGCAGGTTCCACAGGCCGTAGGCCAGGTCGTACGAACCCATGCTGCCCCAGGCGGCGCGGATGCTGGCCTGGTAGTCACCCACCGCGCCCGGCCAGTCGCGCAAGCCGCTGCGGGCGTTGCCGCTGACGTTCAAGGCCTGGCTCAGGCGGCGCCAGTCTTGCTGCGCCCGGGCGCTGGCCAGCACCGGCTCCAGTCGCTGCAGGCACTCTTCATGGTGGCCCGCGTTTTGCGCGCACACCGCCAGGTTGTAGCGCCCGCTGTTGATGGCGTGTTGGTTGCCGGTTTGTTGCCACAACGCCAGCGCCTGGGCGTGCAGCTTCGCCGCACGCTGATGGTCGCGGTATTGCACGTTGGTGACGAAGGCGCGCAGCGCCAGCAGGCTGGCTCTCAAGGAAATGTGGGTCTGCCACTTTCCTTGATCCCCGTGAGGGCCTGTCAAGCCGGTGTCACCCGGGTGGCGCGCCAACTCGTCGGCTTCGGTCAGCAGCGGCTCCACCTCATCGGCCCGGCGGTGGCTGCGCCAGCGCACGCGGGCCAGCGCATGCAGCGCGCGCGCCCGCTGCAAGGTGGGTTCAGCCTGGCCTTGCAGGCCCAGCTCGGCATGGTGCAGTGCGGCCGCGCCCTGGCCGGCGCTGAACAACATCGGCCCCAACAGGCTGTGGCCGCGCGTTTGCAGCGCTGCATCGGTGCAGCGCAAGACGGCGGCCTGGGCCAGCGCCAGGCCTTGCGCGGGCAGCTCGGTGTCTTCCAGGCAGCGGCCCAAGGCGTGCAGCAGCTCGATGGCGTCGCCCGGCGCGTCATCGGCCACGGCGCTGGCCAGGGCCGCCAGCAGGTTCGGCATTTCGGCTTGCAAGTGCGGCAGCGGCGGCGTGGCGGGCAGTGCCAGCGCCCATTGCCGCGCCCAGGCGCGCAGCCTGGCGCGCCAACGGTGGCTTTGTGCCGGGCTGAGCCGCGCAGCGGCCAGTTCGCGGATCGGTGGGTACAGGGCGAAGCGCGGCTCGCTGGCACAGGTGGCGTCGCCGCCTTCGCTGGCACAGGTGGCGTCGCCACCTACTTCCATCCCCTCGGGCGCGGGCCGGCACCAGCCGGCCTTGGAGGGCTCATCAGCGGCGGGCAGGTGGTGCACCAGCGACTGGGCCACCAGGTCGTCCAGCAGCAGCGGCGTGTCGAATGGCTCGGCCTGCGCCAAGGCCGCCGCCGCGGCGGGTGAAAAGCCGCCGGCAAAGACCGTCAGCGCGCCCAGCAAGGCGGCCTGTGGGGGGTCGAGTTGTTCCACGCTCCAGGCGATGGTGCGCTGCATCGAGGCGTGGCGCAGGTCCACCGCCTGGCGCGCGCCGCTGCGCTGCAACAGGTCGAGGTGCGGCGTGCCGGGGCCGCGCAGGCGCGCCAGCATGTCGGCCGGCGCGATGCTGCGCACGCGGCAGGCGGCCAGCTCGATGGCCAGGGGCATGCCTTCGAGCACGCGCACCAGTTCCACCACGGCGGCGAGGTTGCGCGGGCCAAGGTGAAAGTCGGCCCGCACGGCCCGCGCGCCAGCCACGAACAAGGCCACCGCCGGGTTGGCCGCCGCCGCGGCCAGTGGCGTATCGGGCGCAGGCAGCGCCAGGGTGTCGAGTGCAAATTCTTGTTCGCCCACCAAACCCAGCGCATGCCGCGAAGTCACCACCAGGTGCAGCCGCGGCAACTCGGCCAACAGCTGGGCCACCAGGTCTTCGGCCTGGCCGACGAGTTGCTCGAAGTTGTCCAGCACCAGCAGCGCGCGCCGGCTGGCCAGCGCGGTGCGCAGCGCGGCCAGCGGCGTGGCCGCGCCGGGGGCGATCTGCAAAGCGCTGAGCACGGCGTCCAGGGCTTGCGCCTTGGTCGTGCACGGCGCCAACGGCACGAAGGCCAGCAGATCGAAAGCTTCGAACGGGTCGGACGCCGGCAGCGGCCAGACCGTGGGCGCACGCAGCGAGTGCGCCACTTCCACCGCCAGCCGCGTCTTGCCCGCGCCGCCGGGGCCCAGCACGGTGACCAGCCGCTGCCCTAACACCAGCGTGCGCAGGCGCGCGCCTTGCTCGGCGGCGCCGAACATGCGCGCGAGGTAGTGCGGCAGCGACACCCGCGCGCCGGGCATGCCGGCTTGCGCTGCGCCCGGCGCGGCAACGGGGCGCGCCTCAGCGCTGTCGCGCATCGGCCCGGGCGCTGCTTCGCGCGGCGCCGCAGGCTGGGGCAGGCGGTCGGCCACTGCGGCCAGGCGCACGCGCTCGTCGTCGATCCACTCGTCATAGAACCCGGGCAGGAATTCGCCGCCGTACAACGCCAGCGCCTGGGCGGCGTGCCCGGCCCTTGCGTGCTGTTCGAACAACACGGCATCGCAACTGATGGCACCTTCGACCACGCGAATGTGCGTGCGATCGGCCAGCAGCACCGGCTGCGCCGGCATGCGCGAGGCCGGCTCCAGGATCGACTTCAAGGTGGACAGCGCCTGGCGCAGCCGGTTGCGGCCCACCGCGAGGGCCACGCCCGGCCACAGCAGTTCGATCAATTCCTCGCGGCCATGCGCGCGCTGCGGCGCCAGGGCCAGGCGGGCGAGCAAGGCGGTGATGGCGCGGCTGGGCAGGCGCACCAGGTGTTGCGTGCCGTCGCTCAAACTCAGGCCACCGAGCAGGCACACGCGCCACAGCGCCTGGGTGGCGCCAGCATCGGTTGGCTGCGCCGTGGCGTTGTCGGTGTGCGGCTGCGGGGGCACGCTCGAGTCTTGGCCGGCGGCTCGGTTTGGCATGGGCGAAGGGTGCAGGTCGCCTTCAGCGCTCGGCGATGTAGTGCTGCAGCTGCGGCACCTCGCCCGCCGCCAGGTGGGTGCGCACGGTGGCTTCCAGTGCCTGGTCGGCCAGGGTGGCGCGGGCGCGCTGGTGCAGATAGTCGGCCCAACTGGTGACGATGAAGCGCTCCACATAGCGCTGCGGGTCGGCCAGGTCGCGGTAGATGCGCCAGAAGGTGGCACCGTCGCGCCGACGCGGGCCGCGCAATTGGCTCAAGGCATCGAGAAACGCTGCGGCGTTGTCGCCGTGGATGCGGTAGCCGATCTCCACCGCCACCGGCCCGGCCGCGGCGTCGGGCTCATGCGCCACGAACAGGTCTTCAGACAGTGGCGCCAGCGTCACCTCATTAAGCTCGCCCATGCGCAGCGGAAAGGCCCGCGCCAACAGCAGGCCTGCGGCCATGCTGGCGCTGGCCAGCCACAGCGTGGGCGCCAACCCGAGCAGGCCCGACAGCGCGCCCCACAGCGCCGAGCCCAGCGCAAAGGCGCCCAGCGCGGCCAGCACATGCAGCGCGCTGGCACGCGCGCGCACCCAGGGCGGGGCACTGGTCTGGGTGGCGGTGTTGTAGGTGGACATGACCGCCATCCACGCGCCCCCCCCGGCCACCAGCGCCGCATACACCACGCCGTGGTGCTGCACCGCGGCGGTGATGGCCATCACCACCGCAAAGATGGCGCTGCCCAGCCCGACCAGCCGCTCCAGCCCCAGGCGCACGCGCAAGCGGCCCAGCAGCAGCCCCGACACCACGGCGCCGCCGCCCATGCAGGCCATCAACAGGCCAAAGCCCGTGGCGCCCAGGCCAAGCTGTTGCTGCGCCACCGCCGGCAACAAGGCCCACAGCGCTGAGCCGGCGGCGCCGAAGGCTGCGGTGCGAACGAGCTGCGCCAGCACGATGTGCGAATGGCGCGCAAACCGCACCGCGCTGAGCATGCCGCCCCACAGCCGCTCGGGCGGCAGGCGCGACGGCGGGTGCGGCTTGGGCGGGTGGCGGCGGATCGATTCGAACAGCGCCAGGATGCCCAGCACGGCCAGTGCGAAGACCCAACCCGGGCCGGCCTCGGCATAGACATAGCCTGCTGCGGCCGGGCCGAGTGCGCGCGCGCCGTTGTAGCTGATGCCGATGGCGGCAATGGCCAGCGGTAGCTCGTCGCGCGGCACCACGTCGACCACCGTGGAGTTCCAGGCCGGTGACAGCAACGCCGTGCAGCAGCCGGCCAGGAAGATCAAAAACAACAAACTGCCCGCACCCAGCCAGTCGGCCAGCATCAACGCAGCCAGCAGCGCCACCAGGCCAGCTTGCGCGGCCAGCGCGCCGAGCATGAGGCGGCGCCGGTCGGTGGTGTCGGCCATCACGCCGGCGGGCAGGCTCAACAGGAACATCGGCAAGAACACGGCCGTTTGCACCAGCGCGGCCAGGAACGACGACTGCGTGAGCTCCACCACCAGCCAGGCCGCGGCCATGGTCAGCATGGCATTGCCCACGAAGTAGGCGGTGCCGCCAGCCAGCAGGGTGCGCAGCGCTTGGTGGCGCAGGATGGTCATGGGCGCAGCTTAGCCTGTGCCTCGGCCCAACAGGCGCCAGGCGGCCGCAGCGCCGGGCCGCCAGCGCCCACAGCTCGCTGGCCGTCGGCAGGCGACAGCCAGTCCGCAGGGACTGGCTGTGTCCGGCCTGCGCCCCAAGCAAGGCCGCGCCCTCTCGGAGGGCCGCTCGGCGACCTCGACGAGCGGGGTGCACCAATAAGCGCTAGCGCATTCCCTGAGCCTTGGCGCGAAGGCCACCCTTCAGAATCGCCCGACCGAATTTGGAGACGTGGCATGCGCAAGGTGTGGCTGAAGGAATACCCCGCTGGCGTGCCGGCGGAGATCCGCGCCGACCTGCTTCCTTCGCTGCTGGCGCTGCTCGATGAAAGCTTCGCCAAGCATGGGCCGCTGCCGGCGTTTCGTTTCATGGGCAAGCGCATCAGCTACACCCAAGTGAACGATCTGTCGCGCGCCTTGGCGGCCTACTTGCAAAGCCTGAAGCTCGCCCGCGGCGAGCGCGTGGCCATCATGCTGCCCAACGTGCCGCAGTACGCGGTGGCGGTGGCCGCGGTGTTGCGCGCGGGCTGCGTGGTGGTGAACGTGAACCCGCTGTACACGCCGCGTGAACTGGAGCACCAGCTCAAGGATTCAGGCGCCCGCGCCATCATCATTCTTGAAAACTTCGCCGCCACGCTGGCGCAGGTGATCGACACCGTGCCGGCCAAGCATGTGGTGCTGGCCGCGATGGGCGACATGCTGGGTCTGGTCAAGGGCAGCGTGGTCAACCACGTGGTGCGCAATGTGCGCAAGCTGGTGCCGGCGTTCACGCTGCCCGGGGCGGTGCGCTTCAACCAGGCCGTGGCACAGGGCACGCGCATGACGCTGGCGCCGGCCAACGTGGGGCCCGACGACATTGCCGTGCTGCAGTACACCGGCGGCACCACCGGCGTGAGCAAGGGCGCGGTGCTGTTGCACCGCAACCTGGTGGCCAATGTGCTGCAGGCGCAGGCCTGGAACCAGCCCGCGCTGGCGGCCATTCCAAGTGGCGAGCAGCCCACCACCGTGTGCGCGCTGCCGCTGTATCACATCTTCGGTTTCACGGCGAACATGATGCTGTCGATGCGCCTGGGCGGCTGCAACATCCTGATCCCCAATGCGCGCGACATCCCGGCGTTGCTGAAGACGCTGGCGCGTGAGCGCTTCCACAGCTTTCCGGCCGTGAACACGCTGTTCGCCGCCATCGCCAACCACGCCGACTTTGCCAAGGTCGACTGGAGCCACCTGAAGCTTTCAGTGGGCGGCGGCATGGCCGTCACGCGCGGCACGGCGCAGTTGTGGCTGGAAAAAACCGGCTGCCCGATCTGCGAGGGTTATGGACTTTCAGAGACCAGCCCGTCAGCGACCTGCAACCCGGTGACCAGCACGGCCTACAGCGGCAACATCGGCTTGCCGCTGCCTAACACCGAGCTGAAGCTGATCGACGATGACGGCCGCGAGGTGGCCCCCGGCGAAGCCGGCGAAATCGCCATCCGCGGCCCGCAGGTGATGGCCGGCTACTGGCAGCGCCCCGACGACACCGCCAAGGCCATGACCGACGACGGCTTCTTTCGCAGCGGCGACATCGGCACGGTCGATGAGCATGGCTACTTTCGCATCGTCGACCGCAAGAAAGACATGATCCTGGTCAGTGGCTTCAACGTCTACCCCAACGAGCTGGAAGACCTGATCAGCACCCTGCCCGGCGTGCTGGAATGCGCCGCCGTGGGCGTGCCCGATGCCCGCGCCGGCGAAGCCGTGAAGCTGGTGGTGGTGAAGAAGGACCAAGCGCTCACCGAAGCCGCGGTGCGCGCTTTTTGCGACGCCAACCTCACCGGCTACAAGCGGCCCAAGCTGGTGGAGTTTCGCAGCGAGCTGCCCAAAAGCGCGGTGGGCAAGATCCTGCGCCGCGAGCTGCGCGCAGCGCCTTGAGCCGGCCTGGGTCGGTGTCAGGGGTTCACGGGTTCACGCTGTTGCGCAGCAGCGCTTCGTGGCGCGCCTGGCGCTGCGCAAACCAGCGGCTCAAGCCGGCGTCGTTGAACGCCGCAGCCAAGGCTTGCGCCTGCGCTTGCGCGTGGCCGGCCTCGGTGGCCAACCCTTGTGCAGCCAGGGCGTGCGCGCGTTCCAGTTGCAAGAACGCGCGATCCACGCTTTCCTCGTTGTTGCGGTCATTCGCATCAAGCAGGTCTAAGCCGGCCTGCGCGTGCTCGGCCGCGGCGGCCGACAGCTTCACCGTGTTCAAGGCCACCGCGCGGCCATGGTGCGCACGCTCGCGTTGCACCCAACTGCCGGCGCGCTGCCACAGGAACTGGCTGCGTTCGGCGGCCAGCAGCAAGGCGCCGCACAGCGCCGGCTCGGCGTAGTCAGGCAAGGCGCGTTCCGACAAGGCCGCGGCCAGGTTGTTGCATTGCGCCGCGGCCGCGGTGTCGAACGGCGTGCTGGTTTGCCAGGCCGGCGCGTGCAGCGGTTGCAACGCGGCCAGCACGGTTTGGCCGGCGCTCGCGGCGCCCTGAGTGGGTGTGATGAAGGCGGCACTGGCCAGGTTCACCAGCTCGGCGGCGAGGCTCGCCGGGCCGCCGCAGGCCAGCGCCAGGGCTTGGGTGCAGGCCGCCGCTGCGGTGGGGTCGCCGGCCAGTTGCGCGGCCACCGCGGCCTGGCGCAGCACCGCGGGCGCGCGGCTGGTGTGCAGGGCCTGCAAAGCAGCGTGGGCCTGCGCCCACCGGCCGAGCTTCTCGCCTAACACATGGTTGAGCAGGAAAGCGAAGAGCGGATGCTCGTCGGTCTTCAACTCCGTCGCATTGGTCTGACCCAGCAGCGCTGCGGCGCGCGGTGGGTCGTCGTCGTGGCAGGCGTTGGCGTCTTGCAGCAGGGTGCTGGCGTCGGGCATGCTTCATTGTGCCAAGGCGGCCAGGCGCGTGGCATGCGGCACACTGCGTTGATGAGCCTGCGCGTGCATGTCCACCAAGCCCTGAGCGAAGGCGCCGAGATCGACCTTGACGCGCCGGCCGTGCGCCATGTGCAAGTGCGCCGCTTGCAGCCCGGCGACGCCCTGGTGGTGTTCGATGGCCGCGGCGGCGAATGGCCGGCGCAGGTGCTGGCCATGGCGCGCAACGCGGTGCGCGTGCGCCTGGGGGCGTGGCGCGCCGGGCTGGCCGACGATGCGTGCGCCGTCACCCTGGCGCTGGGCGCGCCGGCCAACGACCGCATGGACTGGTTGGTGGAAAAGGCCACCGAACTGGGCGCGGCAGTGATCCAGCCGCTGTGGTGCGAACGCTCGTTGCTGCGCGTGGCCGACGAGCGAGCGGCGCGCAAGCAGCAGCACTGGCAGGCCGTGGCCCAGGCCGCGGCCGAGCAATGCGGGCGTACGCGGGTGCTTATGGTGGGATCACCCCAGACC
The DNA here is from genome assembly GCA_031418595.1 of Burkholderiales bacterium. GTDB lineage: Bacteria > Pseudomonadota > Gammaproteobacteria > Burkholderiales > Burkholderiaceae_C > Rubrivivax. The sequence continues at coordinate 6,582 of JANOXU010000269.1, read as the reverse complement.
TTGACCGCCTGGCTAAGCGACCTGAATAGACAACCCGCCGGCGCCCAGCGCCTGGTGCTGAGCCTGGCCCGCGGGGCGCGGCCTTTGCGCGATGTGGTGTTGCCCGGTGCGGCGGCCGTGTTGCTCAGTGGCCCAGAAGGCGGCTTGACAATGGCTGAAGAAGCGGCGGCGCAAGCCCAGGGCTTCACCCCCGCCAGCCTGGGCGCGCGCACCTTGCGTGCCGAGACGGCACCGCTGGCTGCACTGGCTTACCTGGGTTTGCACCACACATGAACCGCCACCTCTTCTTGCTGACCCTGTGCCAGGGCCTGTACCTGATCAACAACGTGGTGTTCATCGCCATCAACGGCCTGGTGGGCTTGCAGCTCGCGCCGTCGGCCTGGATGGCCACCTTGCCGCTCACCGCGTACGTGGGCGGCGGCGCCCTCAGTGCCGCGCTGGTGGCACGGCACCAGCGCCAGTACGGCCGCCAGCGCACCTTCAGCCAGGGCTTGGGCGTGGCCATCTTTTCGGCGGGCCTGTGCGCGCTGGCGGCCTGGCAGCGCAGCTTTGGCCTGCTGCTGCTGGGCACCTTGCTGGCCGGCTACTACAACGCCAATGGCGCGCTGTACCGCTTTGCCGCGGTGGAGCTGGTGCCGGCCAGCCTGCGCGAGAAAGCCATTTCATGGGTGCTGGCCGGCGGCATCATCGGCGCGGTGTTCGGCCCCAACCTGGCCGCGGCCACGCGCGATGTGCTGCCCCAGCCGTTCCTGGGCGCCTACCTGTCGCTCATCCTGGTGGCCGCCCTGGCGCTGGTGTTGATGCGTTTCATCCGCTTCGCGCCGGCCAACACCGCGGCGCAAAACGCCGCCAACCTGGCGGCCAGCCGGCCGTTGCGTGACATTGCGCGCCAGCCGTTGTTCATCATCGCCGTGTCGGCTGCAGCCTTGAGTTATGGCGTGATGAACCTGCTGATGGCCGCCACGCCGATCGCGATGGCGCAGTGTTCGCATCCCTTCGCGGCCACGGCGCTGGTGCTGGAGTGGCATGTGCTGGGCATGTTCGTGCCCAGCTTTTTCACCGGCAACCTGATCAAGAAATTCGGCGTGCTGCCGGTGATGACCGTGGGCCTGGCGCTCAACCTGGGCTGCGTGGCTTTTGCGCTGACCGGCACCGAGGTGATGAACTTTCTGGGCGCGCTGCTGGCGCTGGGCGTGGGTTGGAATTTCTTGTACATCGGTGGCACCACGCTGCTGACGCAAACCTACCGGCCCGAAGAAAAGACCACGGCCCAGGGCGCAATGGACTTCTGCGTCTACGCCACCATGACGGTCACCTCATTCAGCTCGGGCGCGCTGGTCACCACCGGCGGCTGGCAATTCATGAACTATGGCTCGTTGTTGCCGTTGGCGGCGCTGGCCTGCGCGTTAATCTGGCTTGCGCGGGTGCAAAGCGGTCAAGAGAATCGCGCTCCCGCGTAGCAGCGTTGCGGCGGGTTCAAATCATTGGAGGAGTCGAATCATGAGTTTGTTGGACATCGTGGGTGGCATGTTGAGCGGGAACAAGGGCACGGGCGGCGGCGGCAATGCCGCTTTGCTCAACGCCGTGGTGGGCATGCTGAGCAACGGCTCGTCGCTCGGCGGCTTGGGTGGCCTGGTGCAGCAAATGCAGAACAGCGGCCTGGGCGACGTGGTGGGTTCGTGGGTGGGTACGGGGCAGAACATGCCCATTTCGCCCGACCAGTTGAAGAACGCGCTGCCGCCCGATGTGCTGGGTGGTTTGCTGAATCAGCTTGGCGGTGCGGGTGGTGGTGCAGCCGGCGGTGCGGGCGCCTCGCAGAGCGACTTGCTCGGCCAACTGGCCAGCATGTTGCCGCAGGTGGTGGACAAGCTCACGCCGCAAGGCCAGGTGCCCAGCGGCGGCCTGGGCAGCGTGACCGATTTGCTCGGCATGCTGATGCGAAAGTAAGGCCCGCCGGTGCGAGCCGGGTCAGCCGGTTAACGGTTCGAGCCAGCCACCAACTCAAAGCGGAACAGCCGGCACTCGATCGGCCCGTTCCACATGGGCGTGCGCCGCGAGGCCTTGAGCCGCATGCGCCCGGGCAGTTTCATGTCCGGGCTCAGCACATGGGCTGTCCAGCCCGCGGGGTGCGCCGCGTAGGCGTGCTTCCAGTGTGCGGCCAGGCGTTCGAAGAACTGCTCATCGAGGTGTTCAGCCGCGCGGGCTTTGCCTGCCACCTCGATGCGCTCGCCATACGGCGGGTTGATCATCAGGGTGCCAGGCATGTCGGGCGGCAATTCGGGCGGCGCCCGCTCCAGCGCGTCGCCGCCATGAAACTGAATGGCTTGCGCCACGCCCGCGCGCTCGGCATTGCGCCGCGCGAAATCAACCATGCGAAACGAGATGTCGCTGGCGTGAATGGGCACCGCGCTGGCGTGAATGGCGGCTTGCGCCTGCGAACGCAACCGCTGCAAGGCCGCGCGCGAGGCCGGGTCGGCGAAGGGCAGCAAGCGCTCGAAGGCAAAGCGGCGCTTCAGGCCCGGTGCGATGCCGCAGGCGATTTGCGCGGCTTCGATGGCGATGGTGCCCGAGCCGCAACAAGGGTCGTGCAACGCGCCGCCTTGTGCCGCCGTGCCGTGCCAGCCGGCGGCGGCGAGCATCGCAGCGGCCAGCGTTTCCTTCAGCGGCGCCTCGCCTTTGTCTTCGCGCCAGCCGCGTTTGAACAGCGACTCGCCGGAAGCATCCACATACAGCGTGGCCTGCACGTCGGTGACGTGCAGCAGCAAGTTCAGATCGGCGCCGTGGGTGTCGACGTTGGGGCGCTCGCCGAAGCTTTCGCGCAACTGGTCGCACACCGCGTCTTTGATGCGCAAGGCGGCGAAGTTCAGGCTGCGCAGCGGGCTGTGCTGCGCCGTGGTGTCCACTCGAAGCGTATGTTTGGGCGTGATCCAGCTCGACCAATCGACGCGCTGGGCCAGGCCGTACAGATCGTTTTCGTTGCGGTACGGGCCACCAGCCACTTCGATGAGCACGCGCTGTGCCAGCCGGCTGCCCAGGTTCAGCGCCATCACGGCCGCTGCGCCGCCGCGCAACGCGACCCCGCCGCGCTGCGTGTGGCCTTGCGCCTGCGGCAGCAGGGCCAGCACCTCGGCGGTGAGCAGGTCTTCAACGCCCGCGGCGCAGGGCAGGAACAGGGGCCAGGTTTTTTCGTTCATCACATCGTTCACCACGTCACTTACAACGTCACTCATCACATCGCCTTGCGCAGGTTGGCCGGCGCGATCTTCAACGCCTCGCGGTATTTGGCCACGGTGCGCCGCGCCACCGTGATGCCTTGCTCGTCGAGCATCTGGCTTAGAGCGCTGTCCGACAGCGGTTGCGCCGCGTCTTCCGCTGCAACCAGTTGTTTGATCAGAGCCCGCACCGCGGTGCTCGACGCGTTGCCGCCGGTTTCGGTGTTCAGCGACGAGCCGAAGAAATACTTCAGCTCATAGGTGCCCATCGGTGAGGCCAGGTACTTGGCGGTGGTGACGCGCGAGATGGTTGATTCATGCAGCCCCAGTTCATCGGCAATCTCGCGCAGCACCAGCGGCTTCATGGCGATGGCGCCGTGGGTGAAGAAAGCCTTTTGGCGTTCGACGATGGCGCGGGCCACGCGCAAGATGGTGTCAAAGCGCTGCTGGATGTTCTTCATGAACCAGCGCGCTTCTTGCAACTGCGCGCCCAGCGGGCTGCCCGCTGCGCCACGCTGGCCGCGCAGCGCTTGGGCATACAAGTCGTTGATGCGCAGCTTGGGCAACACATCAGGGTTGAGGCTGACCTTGAAGCCGCGCCCGGCGCGCTGCACCACCACATCGGGCACCACCACCGCGGCCTGGGTGGCGCTGAAGGCGCGGCCGGGTTTGGGGTCGCACGCCAGGATCAGCGCCTGAGCCTGGCGCACGGTGTCTTCATCGCAGCCGCAGGCCACGGCCAGGCGCTTCAGGTCGCGCCGTGCCAGCAGCTCAAGCTGCCCGGCGCAGATGGCCAGCGCTGCGGCTTGTGCCGGGCCGGCCGGCCCGCGCTTGAGTTGCAGGCTCAATGCTTCGCCCAGGTTGCGCGCGCCCACGCCGGGAGGGTCGAGCTGTTGCAACCAGGCCAGCGCCAGGCGCAGGCTGGCGAGTTGTTCCTCGGGGTCCAGCTCGTCGCCGAGCACGGCGGCCAGCGCGGGCAACAGGTCTTCCAGCGCATCGGGCAGGTAGCCGTGCTCGTCGAGCGATTCAATCAACACCGCCAACGCGATGCGATCGGGCCGCTCCAGGCGCAGCCCGGCCGCTTGCTCGCGCAGGTGCTCGGCCAGGTTGGGCGCGACTTGCTCACCGCGCTCGGCATCGAAGTCATCGTCGCCGGCGGGTGCGCTGGCGCTGGCTGGGGTTTCGCGGATGCCGTCGAAGTCATCGCCCTCGGTGCCGTTTTCCCAGTCTTCGCGCTCGGTGCCGCCGAAGTCTTCGCCCTGCACTTCGGGCACGGCGGGGTCGCTGTCGCCGCTGTCGGGTTCGTCACGCTGGGCGTCGGCCACGGGCGCTGCGGCGGCCTCGAACGGCAGGGCGGCGTCTTCCTCCAACTCCAAGAAGGGGTTGGCGTCGAGCATCTGCTCCAGCTCTTGCTGCAGCTCCAGCGTGGACAGTTGCAGCAGTCTGATCGACTGCTGCAACTGCGGCGTCAAAGCCAGGTGTTGCGACAGGCGAACCTGCAGGGTCGGCTTCATGATTGAGCCGCCACCTACATGCGGAAATGTTCGCCGAGATAGACCTTGCGCACCTGCGCATTGGCAACGATCTCGTCGGGCGTGCCTTCGGCCAGCACCGAGCCTTCGCTGATGATGTAGGCGCGGTCGCAAATGCCCAGCGTTTCGCGCACGTTGTGGTCGGTGATCAGCACGCCGATGCCGCGCGCGCGCAGGAAACTGATGATGCGCTGGATTTCGAGCACGGCGATCGGGTCGACGCCGGCAAAGGGCTCGTCAAGCAAGATGAAGCGCGGCTGCGTGGCCAGCGCGCGCGCGATCTCCACGCGCCGACGCTCGCCGCCTGAAAGCGCCGGGGCCGGCGAGTCGCGCAGCTTGTCGATGCTCAGGTCGTGCAGCAGGCCGTCGAGCAACTCCTGGATGCGCGCGGGCTTGAAGGCGCGGCCGTTGCCGTCAATTTGCAGTTCGAGCACGGCGCGGATGTTTTCTTCCACATTCAGCTTGCGAAAGATCGACGCTTCCTGCGGCAGGTACGACAGCCCCAGGCGCGAACGCACATGGATCGGCAGGTGCTGCAGCGGCTGGCCGTCCATCTCGATCACGCCGGCATCGGCGCGCACCAGGCCCACCACCATGTAAAAGGTGGTGGTCTTGCCCGCGCCGTTCGGGCCCAGCAGGCCGACCACTTCACCGGCGGCCACGGCCAGGTGAACGTCTTTCACCACCATGCGCGAACCGTAGCTTTTTTGCAGGCCCTGGGCCTGCAGGCGGCTGGGTGTCAACCCCTGCGCCGGGTGCCCACTCGATTGACCGGTTAAGGCGGTGGCCTCGGCGGCGGCCTGCCTCAACGCGGCTCCCCGAGCGCGCGGGTGGCTTTCAGCGGCGGGGCACTGGCAGGTGCGGCGGTGGCGGTGGCGGGGGGTTCAGCGCGCGGGCCGAGCACGGCGCGCACGCGCCCGCCGGGGTTGCCGGGGGTGGGCGCGCCGCCTTGCACGCTGAACTGTTCGCCTGCGCTGTCCCAGGTGATCTGCGCGCCCAGGATTTCATCGACCACGCTGCCCGCGCGCAGCCGGCGCACGTTGGCGTTGCCCACAAAGCGCAGCGTCTGGCTGCGGGCGTCGTACTCGATGCGCTCGGCCTGGCCTTCCAGGGTTTCATCGACACCGTCGCGCTTTTGCCTGAAGCTGGCCGGCTTGCCCGGCGCGCCGGTGGCCGAAGCGGCGCGAAAGCCGTCGGCCACCTCGCGCACTTCAATGCGTTCGGCGCGGATCTGCAACGTGCCCTGGGCAATGACGACGTTGCCGTTGAACACCACCACCTGGCGCGCCAGATCCACGATGCCGGGCTTGTCGGCCTCCACCGTCATGGGCTTGCTGCGGTCGGCCTTCTCGGCCGCCACGCTGCCGGCGATCAGCAGCGCCAGCGTGGCGGCCAGATACCGCCGGCCGCGGCCAGACCAGGTTGCGGTGCGCGGCATTTCAATTCTCCACGGCGCCAGCCGCCACGGATCAAGCGAACGCCGCGGAACCGGCTCTGCCGGGCCGCTGGCGAGGCCGGTGGCGAGGACGCCACCGGCGCTCGTAGGCGAGGAACAGTCCGCAGGGACTGTTCCTTGTCCAACTCGCTCCCATTGAGGGGGCTGAGCGCGGACGACAAACAGTCCCTGCGGACTGTTTCTCGCCTGCGAAGGCCTTCCGGCCTGCCAGCCGGAAGGCGCGCGAAGCGCGTAGGGGGTGGTTGACTTCACGCCCGCTTGCGCACTTGCTGCACCAGAAAGTCCACCACCTGCAAGGCGCCTTCGTTGCTGCCGGCCAGGCTGGCCGAGGTGACGAAGCGGCCGTGCACGCCCAGCGTGGGCACGCTGTCGATGCGGTAGG
>JANOXU010000268.1:0-22725 GCA_031418595.1 Burkholderiales bacterium | reverse complement strand
AGCTCTTCGACGTACGGGGCGTTGCCACCGAACAGGTACGAGTTGGACCTGTATTGCTGCATCATTTTTAGCTCACCTTCTGCCCGGGTCTGCCGAGCTTCGATGGGTTGATCAACCTTCCGCGCACCCCGGCTTCACCGGTTGGCGGATTGCTTCGCGCCTTGCTGGGGCCGGGCGGGCCAGGCCAGCAAGGGGGCACGAAAGGGCCTTGTTTCGCTGGGCACGACTTTAGCATCGCACCCCGTCCTTCATAGCCGCGCATTAGACGCTGCAAGACCTTCTACTTTCCTGACAGCGCTGTGCGTGCGCGGCCAAACTCCGGCTCGATGAAACCGCCATCACGGGTGCTGTACCTGCATGCCCACGCCCCGGCCAAACCGGCCAGCGGGCGCGCTTGCAATGGCTGCGGCGCCTGCTGCGCCTGGCAGCCCTGCCCTTTGGGCATGCTGCTCAGCCGGCGCCGCCATGGCACCTGCGCGGCACTGCGCTGGAACGAAGCCCAACGCATTTATCTGTGCGCCGCGGTGGCCGCGCCCACCAGCGTGCTGCCCTGGCTGCCGGCCTGGGCCGCGCCTGCGTTGGCGCGCCTGGCGCGGCGCTGGATTGCCGCCGGCGCGGGCTGCGACTTCGACGCCGAACTGGCCTGACTCTCGGCCCAGCGCCTGCGGGCTAATCCTGTGCGCCACCCGGGGCCCAGCGCATAGCATCTGCGCTTCTGTTTCCCTCATGGAGCCCCGTATGAAACTCAAGGCCATATTCACCGCGGCCGCACTGCTGGCCGGGCTGGCAGCAGTGCCCAGCCACGCCGTGACGCTGCGCTGGGCAGCGCAGAACGACATCCTCACGCTGGACCCGCATTCGCAGAACCACGCCACCACTAACGCGATCCTGATGCACTCGTACGAGGGCCTGACGCGCTACAGCGACAAGTTCGAGCTCGAACCCGCGCTGGCCACCAAGTGGACCTACATCACCCCCACCCAAGTGCGCTTCGATTTGCGCCGCGGCGTGAAATTCCACGACGGTTCGCCGTTCAGCGCTGACGACGTGGTGTTCAGCTTCGGGCGCATCAAGCAGCCCCAAGGCACGATGGGCATTTACGTCACTGGCATTGGCGAGATCAAGAAGGTTGATGACCACACGGTCGACTTTGTTCTCACCGGCACCAACCCGATCTTGCTGCGCAACATCATCGACTTTCGCATCATGAGCAAGGCCTGGGCCGAGAAGAACAAAACCACCAACACCCAGGACTACAAGAACAAGGAAGACAACCACGCCTCGCGCAACACCAACGGCACCGGCCCATACAAGATCACCGGCTGGTTGCCCGACCAGCGCGTGAACATGACGATCAATGCCGACTGGTGGGACAAGCACGGCAACAACGTGACCGAGGTGGTGTACACGCCGATCAAGAGCGACCCCACGCGCGTGGCCGCCTTGCTGTCAGGCGATGTGGACATGCTCACCGACCTGCCCACGCAAGACGTGACCCGCCTGCGCGGCGACTCCAAGCTGAAGATCGTTGATGGCCATGAGGTGCGCACCATCTTCGTGGCGCTCGACCAGTTCAGCCCCGAGCTGAAGTACAGCGACGTGAAGGGCAAGAACCCATTCAAAGACAAGCGCGTGCGCGAAGCCTTGAGCATCGCGATTGACCGTGAAGCCATCAAGCGCACCACGATGCGCGGGCTGTCGCTGCCGGCCGGCATCATGGTGGCACCCGGTGTGAATGGCCACACCAACGACATCGACGTGGTGCTCAAGCCCGACCCCGAGCGCGCCAAGCGCCTGCTGGCCGAAGCCGGTTACCCCAATGGCTTCGAGTTCCAGCTCAACTGCCCCAACAACCGCTACGTGAACGACGAGGAAATCTGCCAGAACCTGGTGGCCATGTGGGCCCGCATCGGCGTCAAGACCAAGCTGTTCGCCGAAGGCATGGCCACCTTCATTCAGAAGGTGCAGAACTTCGATTCATCAGCTTACCTCTTGGGTTGGGGCGTGGCCACGTATGACGCTCAGTACTCGCTGCAAAGCCTGATCCGCACCCGCACCAGCGGCGCTGACGGCAACTTCAACTTCGGCCGCGTGAGCGATGCCAAGGTAGACCAGCTGGTCGATGCAATGAAAACCGAAACCGATGTGGCCAAGCGCAACGCCATGATCCGCGAAGCCCTGGTGCGCACGCGCGACGAGCACCTGTCGCTGCCCTTGCACCACCAACTGCGGCCCTGGGCCATGAAGGCCGGCGTGAGCACGGTGCACCGCTCGGACGACCGGCCCGAGGCGCGCTTCACTTCGGTGAGGTAACGTTTGATCTCACTGGCCGCGCAGCCTGCGCGGTTGGCGTGATGTACTAACACGGGCCCGCAGTGCTGCGGGCCTGTGCACTTCAGGGCAGGCTGTTGTGAAACACCGCCCCGCCCTGCAGCCCCAAGCGCAAGTGCTGCGCCGGCCGGGCCAGTACCTGGGCATCGATGGTGGGGTCGCCATCGACGATCAACAGGTCGGCGAAAGCGCCCGCCACCAGGTGGCCGATCTGGTGCTCGGCACGCATCAAGCGCGCCGCCGTGATGGTGGCGCCCTGCAGCACTTCAAGCGCCGATTGCGCCGGGCTGCGCAGCAGGAATTCTTCAGACTGGCGCGCATGCATGCGGCCGAGCAAATCGGTGCCAAAGGCGATCGGCACGCCTTCGGCGCGGGCGATGCGGATGGCTTCGATGCCGCGCAGCTGCACCTTGGCCAATTTGTCCAACATGGCCGCTGACCAGCCCAGCTTCTGCCCTTCATCAGCCAGAGCGGCGTAGGTGGCCAGCGTGGGCACGAGGTAGGCGCCATGCTGCTTCATCACGCGCGCGGTGGCTTCGTCGATCAGGTTGCCGTGCTCGATGGAACGCACACCGGCCAGCACGGCGCGTGTCACGGCGCGCGGCGAATAGGCGTGGGCCATGGTGTACAGGTTGGCGGCCTCGGCTTCTTCGCAGGCGGCACGCAATTCTTCATTCGAGAACTGCGTGCCTTCGAGTGGGTCGCTCGGGCTGGAGACACCGCCGCCGGCCATGATCTTGATTTGGTTGGCGCCGTTGCGCACCTGCTCGCGTACGGCGCGGCGCACCTCGCCCACGCCGTCGGCAATGGCGCCGATCAGCCCCAGGCCGGCACAGGCGCAGAACATCTCGCGCGTGCGCACGCCCTTGGGCCGCATGTCGGCATGGCCACCGGTTTGCGAAATGGGAAAACCAGCGATGAACAACCGCGGGCCGGCGAACAGCCCACGCGCCACGGCTTCTTGCAAACCGAAGTCTGCACCGGCGGCGTCGCGCACGCTGGTGAAGCCGCGTTGCAACATGCCGCGCATGATTTCGCTGCTCTGCGCGGTGACGAGCGAGGGCGGCTGCATGGCCAGGCTCACCAGGTCATGCGAGGCGGCCACCACGTGCACATGGGCGTCGATCAGGCCTGGCAGCACCACGCGGTGGCCAGCGTCAATGATCTCGGCGTCGTCAACGCGAATGGGCTCTTGCGTCACCGTGCGCACCACACCGTCTTCGATCACCACGGTGCTGCCAGGCCGCAGCGCGCCCGCGGCCGAATCAAACAGCCTGGCGTTGATGACGGCCTGGCGTTTCATGCCGCCACACCCATGCAGCGTTGTTGCGCCTGCTTGTACTCACGTTCCAGCCGCGCCACCAACTGCGCCACCGGCACCACCTTGTCGATGACCGAGATGCCCTGGCCGCAACCCCAGATGTCTTTCCAGGCCTTGCCCTTGGAGCCTTCGCCGGTTGAAAAATTCATCTTGCTCGGGTCGCTTTCGGGCAAGGCATCGGGGTCCAGCCCGGCATTGACGATCGACGGCTTGAGGTAGTTGCCGTGCACGCCGGTGAACAGGTTGGAATAGACGATGTCGTCGCTGCTGCAATCAACGATGCATTGCTTGTAGGCTTCGCTGGCGCGCGCCTCGGCGGTGGCCACGAAGGCCGAACCGATGTAGCCGAAGTCAGCCCCCATGGCCCGTGCAGCCAGCACGGCGTCACCGGTGGCGATGCAGCCGCTCAGCGCCAAGGGGCCATCGAACCACTGGCGAATTTCTTGCACCAGTGCGAACGGGCTTTTCACCCCGGCATGGCCACCGGCGCCGGCGGCCACGGCGATCAGGCCATCGGCACCCTTCTCGATGGCCTTGCGTGCAAACTTGTTGTTGATGATGTCGTGCAGCACGATGCCGCCCCAGGCGTGCACGGCGTCATTGATGTCGGTGCGCGCGCCCAGCGAGGTGATGATGATCGGCACCTTGTACTTGGCGCATACCGCCATGTCATGGTCGAGCCGCTCGTTGGTGCGGTGCACGATCTGGTTGATGGCGTAGGGTGCGCTGGGCAACTCGGGGTGGGCACGGTCCCAGGCGGCCAGGCCTGCGGTGATCTCGGCTAACCATTCATCCAACTGTTCGACCGGCCGGGCGTTGAGCGAGGGCATCGAGCCGACGATACCGGCGGTGCACTGCGCGATCACCAGTTTGGGGTTGCTGACGATGAACAGCGGCGCGCCAATGACGGGCAGGCGAACGCGATTGAAGACGGGGTGCAAAGGCATCAGAAAGACTCCAGGGCCAGGGCGGTGACGGACGAGGCGCCTTCGACGATGCTGTCGCGCAACGCCGGGGCCTGGGTGAGGATGTGGTCGGCATGAAACTGGGCAGTAACGATCTTCGCACGCATGAAATCGGCCTCAAAGCCTTCGGCCAAGCGGTCCTCGGCCACCATGAGCGCGCGCGCCATCTGCCAGCCGCTGACCACGGTGCCGGCCAACATCAAGTAAGGCACGCTGCCGGCGTACACATCATTGGGGTTGGCCTTGGAGCGTTCCACCACGAACGCCACCACGTCAAGAAACGCCTGTCGCGCCGCGCCCAGGCGGCGTGCCATTTTGCGGCCGGCATCGCTCGGGCGCGCCTGCAAGGCCGCTTCAGTGGCTTCGATTTGCGCGGCCACGGCGCGTGCCACCGCACCGCCGTCGCGCGCCGTTTTGCGGCCCACCAGGTCGTTGGCCTGGATCGCGGTGGTGCCTTCGTAGATGGTGAGGATCTTGGCGTCGCGCAGGTGCTGCGCCGCACCGGTTTCTTCGATGAAGCCCATGCCGCCATGCACCTGCACGCCCAGGCTGGCCACGTGCAGGCTCATCTCGGTGGACAGGCCCTTGATCAGCGGCACCAGGAATTCATAGAAGGCCTGGTTCTGCGCGCGCGCCTGCGCGTCGGGGTGGGCGTGTGCGGCGTCGTACGCGGCAGCGCCCACCAGGGCCATGGCGCGGCAGGCCTCGGTCTGCGCACGCATGGTCATGAGCATGCGCCGCACATCGGGGTGGTGGATGATGGCGCCGGCACGCGGCAGCGAGCCATCCACGGGCCGGCCCTGCACCCGCTCGCGCGCAAAGGCCACGGCCTGTTGTGTGGCGCGCTCGGCCAGCGCAATGCCCTGCACGCCCACGCCAAAGCGCGCCGCGTTCATCATGATGAACATGTATTCGAGGCCGCGGTTTTCCTGCCCCACCAGCGTGGCCACCGCGCCGCCATGGTCGCCGTACTGAAGCACGGCCGTGGGGCTGGCCTTGATGCCCAGCTTGTGTTCGATGCTCACGCAGTGCACATCGTTACGTGTACCGTTAGCCAGCAGCTTGGGGCAGGCGAACAGCGAAATGCCCTTCACCCCTTCAGGCGCGCCGGCCACGCGCGCCAGCACCAGGTGGACGATGTTTTCGGCCAGATCGTGTTCGCCGTAGGTGATGAAAATCTTGGTGCCGAAGAGCTTGTAGGTGCCGTCGGGTTGCGGCTCGGCACGGGTGCGCACGGCCGCCAGGTCGCTGCCGGCTTGCGGCTCGGTGAGGTTCATCGAGCCCGTGAAGCGGCCTTCGATCATCTGCGGCAGGTACTCGGCCTTTTGCGCGTCGGTGCCCGCGGTGAGCAGGGCTTCGATGGCGCCGTCCGTCAACAGCGGGCACAGCGCAAAACTCAGGCTGGCACTGTTGATCATCTCGCTGCAAGCGGCGTGGATGAGCTTGGGCAAGCCCTGGCCGCCGAACTCAACCGGGTGCTGCAAGCCTTGCCAGCCGCCGGCAGCGTATTGCTTGAAGGCGTCTTGAAAGCCCTTGCTGGTGGTGACCTGGCCGTCTTTGAAGTACGAAGGAACGCGGTCGCCCTCGGCGTTCAGCGGCGCGATCACGCCTTCGGCCAGCTTGGCGCATTCTTCGAGCACCGCTGCGGCCGTGTCGTAGCCTGAATCCTCATGCCCGGGCAGTTGCGCCACGGCGTCGATGCCGGCCAGTTCCTTCATCACGAACAGCATGTCCTTGACCGGGGCGCGGTAGCTCATCATCGTCTCCAGAAATGAAAAGGGCGCCGCAGCGGGCGCCCTGTCTTGCCAAGCTCAGAGGCTTTTCACAAGCTCCGGCACGGCCACGAACAAGTCGGCCTCCAACCCATAGTCGGCCACGCTGAAGATCGGTGCTTCGGCGTCTTTGTTGATGGCCACGATGACCTTGCTGTCTTTCATGCCGGCCAGGTGCTGGATGGCGCCGCTGATGCCGCAGGCGATGTACAACTGCGGCGCCACGATCTTGCCGGTTTGCCCCACCTGCCAGTCATTCGGCGCATAACCGGCGTCTACAGCGGCGCGGCTGGCACCGAGCGCGGCACCCAGCTTGTCGGCCAGCGGCGTGAGCACAGCGGTGAACTTGTCGCTCGAGCCCATGGCCCGCCCACCGCTGACGATGATCTTGGCCGCGGTGAGTTCGGGCCGGTCGTTCCTGGCGATTTCGCTGCCCATGAAGCTGCTCAGGCCGCTGTCGGCGACCGCGGTTAACGTTTCAACCGAGGCACTGCCGCCACTGGCCGCGGCCGGGTCGAAGCCCGTGGTGCGCACGGTGATCACCTTGATGGCGTCTAAGCTCTGCACCGTGGCCATCGCGTTGCCGGCGTAGATGGGGCGCTCGAAGGTGTCAGCGCTGAACACCTTGGTCACGTCGCTGAGCTGCGCCACGTCGAGCAACGCGGCCACGCGCGGGGCCACGTTTTTGCCCGCCGCGGTGGCCGGGAACAGGATGTGGCTGTAGTTCGCAGCCACGGCAAGCACCTGTGCAGCCACGTTCTCGGCCAGGCCGTGATTCAGGCCGGGCGCATCGGCGTGCAGCACCTTCGTCACACCGGCAATCTTGGCCGCCGCTGCAGCGGCCGGGCCGGCTTCGTGGCCGGCAACCAGCACATGCACCTCGCCACCGCATTGCAGCGCGGCACTCACGGTGTTGAACGTGGCGCCGCGAATGCTGGCGTTGTCGTGCTCGGCAATGATCAATGCAGCCATCTCAGATCACCTTCGCTTCGTTCTTGAGTTTGTCCACCAAGGCGGCCACATCGGCCACCTTCACGCCGGCGCCGCGCTTGGGCGGTTCGCTGACCTTCAGGGTCTTGATGCGCGGCGTGACATCCACGCCCAGATCGGCCGGCTTGAAGATGTCCATCGTCTTCTTCTTGGCCTTCATGATGTTGGGCAGCGTCACATAACGCGGCTCGTTCAAACGCAAGTCGGTCGTCACCACGGCGGGCAGTTTGATTTTCAAGGTCTCCGAGCCACCATCGACTTCGCGCGTGACGCTGGCCATGCCATCAGCCACTTCCACCTTGCTGGCGAAGGTGGCTTGCGGCATGCCGGCCAGGGCGGCGAGCATCTGGCCGGTCTGGTTGCAGTCGTCGTCGATCGCCTGCTTGCCCAGGATCACCAGGCCGGGCTGTTCCTTGTCGCACAGGGCCTTGAGCAACTTGGCCACGGCCAACGGCTGAAGTTCGTCAGCGCATTCGACCAAGATGGCGCGGTCTGCACCAATCGCCATGGCGGTGCGCAGGGTTTCCTGGCATTGAGTGACGCCGCAAGACACCGCAATCACCTCGGTGGCCACGCCCTTCTCTTTCAATCGCACTGCCTCTTCAATGGCGATTTCGTCGAACGGGTTCATGCTCATCTTGACGTTGGCAATGTCCACGCCCGTGCCATCTGACTTGACGCGAACCTTGACGTTGTAGTCGACCACCCGCTTGACGGGCACCAAAATCTTCATGACGCGAACTCCTGCAATGGAATGAATCGACACCGAGTGCGTTTGATTCTATGGGGCCGGTTTTGCCGCCCACAGCCCCTGCAGGTCTGGGCAAACAGAGAATCGAACGACCGTACTATTTTAGCCTTGCGCCCAATTCGGACGTGCCAGCCTGCGCCATGCCGCGCGCCACGTTCACCGGGCGCAATAACACCAGGCCCAACAGGAAAAACGCACCCGTTGACAGGATGGCGATGCGGTGGTTGCCCAGCGTGACCCAGGTGATGAGGCCGTAGGTCAGCGGCCCCAAGATGGCGGCCAGGCGCACGGCAAACGTCCACAAGCCGAAGAACTCGGCGCGCCGATCTTCAGGTGCGAACAGCGCTGCCAGCGCGCGGCCGGCCGACTGACTGGAGCCCATGCACAAGCCGGCCAACACGGCGGCACCCCAGAACAGTGACTTGGTGGTGGCCAAGACAGCCAGAACGGTCATCACCACCCAACCGATGAGCGTGATGGCCAAGGCGCGCTTGTGGCCGGCGCGGTCTTGCCAATAGCCAAACGCGAATGCGCCAACGGCCGAAGCGATGTTGACCAGAAACACCAACGCCATGGTGTCGGTCTGGGTGAAGCCCAGCACCTCGCCCGCGTACACCGCGGCCAGGGCGATGATCACCGAGATTCCGGCCTGGTACGCCGTGGCGCACCACAGCAGTTGGGTGAAGTCGCGGAACTGGCGCGCGCCCTGCCAAGTGGTGCGCAGCCGCTGCAACGAGCCGCTCAGGCCGCCCACTTCAGCCGCTTGCGGGCGCGCGCGCTCCTTCAGCACGGAAAACGTCACCATTGCGGCCAGCGCATAAACCGCGGCCGTGATGAGCATGGTGACCGGCACGAACTGGCTCGCACCTTGCCCCTGGCCCTGCGCCCAGATCACATAGCCCAGCGACAAGCCCAGCGTGAGCATGCCGCCGAAGTAGCCGAAGCTCCAACCCCAACCTGAAACCTGACCCATGGCCTGCGTGCGCGCCAGCTCGGGCAAGAAGGCCGCGGTGAGCGACTCGCCGTAGGCATAGAAGATGTTGGACAGCACGACGGCTACAACGGCCAGCCACAAGTCACCCGGCCCCACGGCGGCCAGCAGCGCGGTGAACACCACGCACAGCGCGGTGCTCAGGCCAAGCAACTTGAGCTTGTTGGCGCGCAGGTCGGCATAGGCGCCCAGCGCCGGCATGGTGAGCATGACGATGGCGCTGGATGCGGCCAGCGCCAGCGTCCACGCCAAGGTGGCCCAAGGCGCCTGGCCCGCCACCACGCCCACGAAGTAGGCGTTGAACACCGCCGTGAGTACCACCGTGGTGTAGCCCGAGTTGGCGAAGTCGTACATCGCCCAGCCAAAGACCTCGCGCTTGCGCACGCCATCATTCAACGACGATTGCGGGAACCAGGCCATTTGAATTGCTCCGACAGTTTGCCGTCAGGCCTTGGGCATGCGAAACAAACCGCAGATCTTGTTGCCATCGGGGTCACGCAGATAAGCCAGATACAGCCTGCCGTTGGCCCCCTCGCGCAGCCCAGGCGGGTCTTCGCAGCTGGCGCCGCCATTGGCAAGGCCAGCGGCGTGCCAAGCATCAGCCTGCGCCGCCGATTGACAGGCAAAACCAAGAGTGCTGCCGTTGCCCAGCGTGGCCGGCTGGCCGTCGATCGGCAAGCTCGCCGAGAACACGCCGGTGGGCGTGCGCCAGAAAATGCGGTGACGATCGACCACGCCGGCTGGCACCCCGAGGGTGCCCAGGACGGCGTCATAGAAAACCTTGGCCTTGGCCAGGTTGTTGGTGCCAATCATGACGTGCGAGAACATGTTGAAGCTGTCTCCTTGCGGGGGCGCGTTGCGCGGGTTGGTGGGGCGAGGTGGGGTGTGGCGCCGCACACATCAGGGGCGGTGATCGCAGGGCGATTGTGGCCAAAAAAGGTGGCGCGGTGGGCCGCCGCTGTAGACCGAGGTATGACCATCGTTGCTGTCTTGCGCGGCAGCTTCTGCACCTTGCGCGAGCAGCAGCTCAAACGCCCGCGCACCCATAGCCCCGGGCTGGCCGTCAATGAAGACCTGCCGCGATACGGGGCGGATTTCTCGAAGACAGCGACGTTTGTCACAGCTCGCCGTTGACGAAATCGCGCAGGGCGTCGCCGGGCACGATGTTCTTGAGGGTTTGCTCGAAATCGTCCACCTCAACGTCGCCAGATCAAGTGGCATTTCGGCGGCGGCACGTTGAATCGCAATGTGGTGCCGGAACCGGGTTCGAACATTCGGCTGTGACCCGCATGAATGCTCAGTCTCGACCACCGACAATCTGTTTCGTTCCCCGGTTTGTTCCCCGGTTTGTCACTCGATACCACTTGCGGGCGGTGCTCGATGATTCTGCATCACAGTACTGGTGCAGCTCATGTCAATCGACGGTCTTGATCGCCATGCTGTACCAGCGAACCGATAGCGACGCCACCGTGCGCTCCAATGTGATCCGACTGCCCCGCAGGCAGGTGGGTGGAATCGCCATGAAGTCGACCAGGCTCAACTCGAATGCGTCGCCGAGCGTGCCTTGGCCCGGAACTGCGTAGATCGAACCAACGATCGACAGCCGCAACAGGCCATCGGCAAACGCGACGGACAGCCAGGCATCGGCCTCATGACCATGCCTCTCTGCGATCCACCGCCGGTTCGCGCGCAGCATCTGACCGTCAAGATGTACTCGAGGCAGATGCAAGTCGATCTGGGCGAGTATTTCGCGATGTTGCTCATAGAGCCTGCCGAGATCCAACGCTCCGGGCGGACGCAGAGTTTTTCCGAAAGCGTTGCGCCACATGGAGAGAACGACCTCGGCGGCCTTCCCGCGAGGCAGCTCGGCGGCCAAGACCCGCTCGTCAAACATTGCTTCACGTCCGCCAACCCGTATTCCGACAATGCGCCACTGGCCAAACATTTCTGGGTAGGCGGCGACTTGCAGTTCAACTCCCCCAGTCTTCGAGTGCCAGTGCAAGGCTTCAGTATCGGGTTCCTGGGTTTGGAATCCCAGCTCCTCCAGCGCAAGGCCAACGGGAACAACGGCGAGCGCGTGATGAGTGCCAACCAGCCCGACCGCTTTCTCGAGCTGAGCATCGAGCTCCAACTGGCTCGCGGAGTGAGTCTCCAGAAATCTGCCGAGGTCGTCCAATGCTTTGGCGAATTCCTGGCGCGCTCGCACTCTGTCCAGAAACCTGGCTTCTGCAATCGTGGCCGAATTTGCCGGCATTGCATGCACCTCGATCAGTTCGACCCCTCGCATGTTGACCTGGAAGACTTTGCCATCCGGGTACTGAACGTACTGGTCGTGACTGGGCGACTCTGCGAATATGCAGCCTGGTGGAAAGGCCTGAGGCAAGCTCAAGCGGCATCCTGCGGCATCATGGGTGAACTGTAGCTTGCTCAATACGTGCGCAGCCTTTCGAAAACCTTCCCCCAACCTTACCCTTTCATGCAGCAGCTCATGGAACAATGTCGCCTGAACGTCGTGCCTCGAACTGAGGCGATCCAGGAACAGGCAGATCGCGCCGTCGTGAGTGGCCCTGCCTTTGTTTGCCTCTGCGGATGCACCCGCGATCTCAACCACCGACCTGCCCCTGATCCTCAATGGGGGTTGATGATGAAGACCTTGGATGCACTGCTCCATCGCTTCGGATATCACCCGTTCAGACGCACGATGGCAGAGAGGCAGCGCGACTGAGGTAAGTCGCGAAACTAACCTAAGAGCTTAGCCAGTATTGGCGCCATCAAGGCAACGACAACGGCGTGACACGCTCGCCGCCCCTGTTGAGGGTCGGGCCTGCTGCCATTGCAAATCCCTGGCACCGCTGCAACGTCATCGCCAGTGCGCGGCCCATGTCCGGCACGTTCAACCCAGCCTGCCGACGGTTTCCGCAGTGGCCTGGTCTGTAGTGCCGGCAATCGATGCAGCTCACGCGCTCGTCTTGCTCGCGGTCGCGCCGCACCAGGCGGTCGGCCAGCCGCTCAGCCTCGGGTTCAGTCCAGCCCCAGCGCAGCAGCCGGGCGCGCCGATCAATGAACGCTGCAATGTCGGCGCCCGTCCAGGCCACCGCGGCCAGGTCGATGGCTTCGGCCGCTTCGCGAGTCGTGAGTGACACTTGCGAATTCTGCGAATCCTGCGAAGACCCGCGCCGTTGCTCACTCTCCATCGCGTTTTTCACGTTGCGAATGGCTGCGAATCTCTGCGAATCCGGTTCCACATCGAGCGTTGGCCACTGGCCATTCGCACGAATTCGCAACGATTCGCAGCGAACGGCATCGACCTGCACACCGCATGGAAGCTCGCGATTCGCAGGATTCGCAGCTTTCGCAGTAGGCACCAGCGCCGGCACATCACACGGCGGCTCGATCAGGTCGGACAGCAGCGCGGCGACTGTTGCGGCGCTCACGATTGCACTCCCATTGCCTCGGGCACCAAGGCTTGGGCGGCGCCGGCAATCACCTCCACCAAGCCCAGCCCGCGCAGCAGCGCGATGGCTGCATCACGCTTGTCCTTGGTGCGCACGCAGGCAGGCCCGCCGTTGACGATGGCTGCCAATGGCTCGCTCCACCCCGGGCGGCCTGTGAGCCATTCGTACAGCCGCATGGCTTGCACACCGCCTTGATCCGCGGCGCCTTCTTCAATGATGGCGCGCCAGGTTTCAAGCGAGTACGCGACCAGCGCAAGCGCACCCCGCACGCCCTGCACGTTGACGCTTTGCCTACCCTCGAACGCGGCCAACACCCCCGCCACCCGGCAGGCTTGTTCAGTGGCTCGAAGTGCAAAGGGCTTGACCACCCGAAGACCACCGCGGCGCCCTACCTGCTCGAAGCGCTCGAATGCCTTGCCCAGCAGCGCACGCGCGTCGTCGTCAAGGGTGATGCGTGGGCAATCGGTGGCTTCGTCAGGCAGCGGCACGGCCAGCAGATCGGTACTGCGGCGCCACATGGCGGCCACGGCCGGCAGCGAGCCGGGTTCGAAGGCGCGATGCAGGCGCGGTGCCTGCGGTGCCGGCCAGGCCACCAGAAAGCGCGGCCAGAAACCCAGCGCGGACAACATCGGGTCTCCAATGCTTTCGGCCGCGGGCATGGGCTGGATGAGCCAATGCGCTGCCAGCCTCACGCCATAACGTTCGACGCGAGGCGCTGACGCGCGCGACACGGACAGGTGCCCTTCGTCCCACAGCTTGGAATACACCCCCGCCGTCTTGGCGCGATGCTCGGCGCTCATGCCATAGCCGGCCAGGATGGCCGCAGCTTCGTCGGTGTACACGCCCTGTGAGCACGGGCCCGTGTCCAGGTCACGGCGCAGGCCTTCCACCGTTGGATCATTGACCACGCGAAACGGACTTGCCGGTGCTTCGGGTGGGTCATCGCTCTTCTTGCGCTTCGTCTTGGCTTTGTCGAACTCGCCCAGCGCGCAGGCGTACTCACGCGCTGCGGCACGCTGCCACTCGTGAACGGGTGTCATGGCGGCCTTCTCGGCGGTGCTCTTGCCGTCGCCTGAGTCGCCCAACGTCAACAGGTACAGCGACAGCGGCCGCCAGCCGGTGAGCGTGTCCACATTGAACAGGCCTTGCGTCAGCAGCGACGCAGCGCCCAGCAGGCACTGGCCCACCATAGCGGGCTGCACCTGCCCGGCCTGGGCGATGGCTTCGCAAGCCGGCGCCAGCGGCCCCAGCGCCTGCACCGGGTAGGCCGGTGCGCAGCGGTCTTTCATGGAAGGCGACAGCAGTTCACGCGCGCGCTTGATGGCCTCGGGCCGGTCGAATGCGGGCGCGACCGCCACTGCTGCCGCACGCGCCAGGTCTTGCACAGCGGCATTCATGCTGCACCGCCAGATTCGACCAGCACCGCGTCACGCTCGGCCCACACGTCGCACCAGTCGGCGCCCGGGGTCGTTGGGGTCAGTACCTCGCAGTGCAAGCGCGCTGCCAGCGCACGCATGCGCAGGGTGCGCGCAGCTTCGCCCCCGACCTTGTCCGCGTCCGCGAAGATCACCAGGCGCTGCACGCCCGCTGGCCATCGCCATGCGGCCAGGTTGCCAGCGCAGTAGCTGGCCACGGTTGGCACCGTTGATGCGCACCAGGCGGCCAATGCCGTCTCGATGCCTTCAGCAATGCCAATGCAACCGCGCGCCGGCCTGTGCAGCGGGATGCAGGCGCCGGCCAGCGGCCCCGCGGTGCCGGTGAGCTTCTTCGGGCTGGGTACATCGGCCTTGCGCCCGTCCGAGGTCAGGAAGGTGCGATGCAAGGCCACCATGCGGCCATTGGGCGCAATGAGCGGCGCCACCATGGCCGGGAACGTGCCCAGTTTCTCGGAAACCTTGTCGTTACCTTGATGTTGCCAGTACGGCAGCGCGCGATGAAACCGCAGCACATTGGGCAGCGACCACGCTCCTGCCAGCCTGCGCTGCTCCAGATACAGGGCGCAGGGGTCACCAGGCGTGACGGGCACGCACTGCGCCCACAACTGGGCAATGCGCTGCGCGTTGCTGGCCCACTGCTGTTGCTGCTGGGCTTGGCGCTGCGCCGTGGCGACCATTACTTGTCTGGCCAGCGCAGCGCGTTGCTCGCGGGTCATGGTGGCGCGGTCGGTGGCGCTCCACGTCTGCGTGATGCCTTGCCGGTAGCAGCCAAACACGCCGCCGCGCAGGTCTTCAAACATCTTGCTGAAGCCGGCATCGTCACCGCGCCGGTCACTGGTGGCGAAGCGTTGAACGCGGCCGGGCTCGATCACCTGCGGCGCATGGCCCAGTGCGGCCAGGATGGCGCTGCGAAAGTGCTGGGCGGCGCTCATTGCGCGGCCCGCCAAGTAGCGCAACGTTGAGTGACAGCGCGGTAGTGCCGCAGCCAGCGCGCGCAGGTCATGCATTGGCGCTGGGCGGCCGGGCCACATATGCAGGCAGCGAACAGCAAGGCAGAAGGCCGCCAATGGGCGTGGTGTATGGGCTTCACAGTGGCACCCCCGCGCGTTGAGCGAACGTGCGCACTGCCGCCAGGTCTGGCAGCGTGCACGAGAGGCACCAGCGATGAACCATGTACGCGGCACGCCCGGCGCCGGCGGCCACGATGTGCAGCTCGAAGCCGTGGCAGGCCAAGGTTGCGCGCAGGGTGGCGAAGGCTTTGTCAGCACTCGCGACCGCCGCCCTTGCGGCACAATTCGCATCGTCCGTTGTCCTGTGATCTTCGACCTGGCCCGCTTGCCCGCGGGCCTTGTCACTTGTGGGCAGCACTTGCCCTGCGTCTTGCGCATGGAGTGGTTGAGTCATGGTGCCGCCTCACTTGCCACCGGTAGGCTGCGGCGAACCTTGTGGGAACCTTGGGGTCAAGCGGCCGTGCCACTCGCGGCGCGGAGCACGTTGTCCGGCCACCTTAGCCAATGCTGACCCCTGCGTCGGTGCGGTAACAAGACGGTTGGATTGAGCAGCAAGCCAATCCGTCAGATCGCCAGCACGGATGCGCGTGCACCGGTTACCCAGCCTGACCAATTTCGGGAAGGAAGGGTCACTCGCAGCCTTGCGGTACAGCGTCGCCGAAGACAGCCCGCTGATCGCGCTCGCGGTGCGAATGGTCAAGAGCGCATCGGCAATCTGCGCCGCGTGCAACGGCTGGGCGTTGATGGTGCCCCGCTTGGGCTTTGGTGCTGCGTGGTCGACCGGAGTCGTGACATTAGCTTGCATGTGCGCGCCTTTGAGTTAAAGAGCGCCTACATTGCCATGCTTGGGACGGGATTCAGCCGACTTGGGCCGCCGACTTCAGACCCGCGGCTCCTCGAACGTTTTCGGAGTCGGTCAGCCGTTGGCCGCAGACCAAACCAAACGCAGGCGCCCCCGGCTTAGTGCTCCCGCAGCAGAGCTCACTGGCATCGCAAGCGCGGTCAAGCGCGGGGGCCGGGTCAGCGCACGAATCTGCTGAAACCATGCCAATCTTTCAACCTCGAGCGCCGCTTTCCGCCGGTGCCTTTCCTCCTCGGTGACCATGACAGCCACACGATAAGACGACGCGGAAGCCCGCTCAATCCTTCGAGCACCGGGCAACCAAGTTTCGCGATGATTCGCCGTGGCCGGCCCGCCGGGCACGGTTCCATCCGGAAAGATCGTGACGCGCACTTTGCGCATGCCGGGCGCCCCGGGTAGTTGATCCACGCGAACCAGACCGGCAGCAGCCAGGTCGCCAGCGCTACCGACGTACTCGTCGAGCCGCATGTGCTCATGTTTCATGACGCCCTGAAAGGCCTGCGCCCAGAGCTCTGCGCCCGTAGTACCAGGACAGGTTGGCCAGCACGGAAAGGTGAGGCGCACGAGGTAACTGGAATCGTTGACGCAGCCAATAGAAATCCTTGCGGGGAACCCGCGCGGGTCACTGACCTTTAGGCTACGACGCGGCCCACCGGGTTCACCTGGGAAGATCAAGCCAACACCCAACCCCAACGCTTGCAACTGCACCTTGGTGCCCTCGATGAGGTCACCCCAATCGCATTCGGTGTACCTGACACAGGTGGTGCACGCCATACCATTGCCAACAGCTTCCATTCGATCCTCCTGTGATCGGTTGGGGGTCAGGGGCCGGTCGCTTCGCTACAACTTCCGGCCCCGTCTTGATGCCGGCAACCGGCCAGCGCGCTGGCCTACGGTCGGGCGGCGTAGGCTTGATCAAAGACGGCTTCCAGCCGGGCATCGACGCCTCTCAGTCGGTCGATCACCGACTTTGCCCAGTCGAAGTACTCGCGTCGGCGCTCGATGCCCCAGTCAGCCGGCGGTGCGTTCGCCACGTCGCGCAGATTGCTGATCTTGTCGGCCAGCTTCACGCGCTTGGCCGCGTCGCTGATGTGGGCCGCATGCTCGACCTGCATGCGTTTGCGCTCGGCCTTGGCCAGGGTCTTGTCATCGGTGACCTCCTCAACGATGGCGGCGATACCGGGCCCAAACTCCCGGGACAGTTCGGCGGCCGTTGTGTCGGTGTCTTCAATGGTGTCGTGAAGAAGCGCGGCGCACAGCGTCGCCACGTCGGTCACCTTGCCCTCGCTGGCAATTGCGCAGGCAAGAGCCAGGGGGTGATTGATGTAGGGCGACGCATCGGCGTCCTTGCGCCGTTGGTTGCGGTGCTTGTGCGCGGCAAACATCGCCGCGCGCAGGATCAGGGTCGTATCGCTCATGCTCGTCCTCATGCTGCCTTCAATCCAATCACCTGAGCGCCGACACGCAACTGGTCGAGGTAGTCGGCCCAGGCCTGCATCATGGTCGCGCGCTGGGCCATGTACTCGGCTCGGTCGTAGGCACTACCCAACGGGCCGCTCTTGGCGTGGGCCAGCTGGGCTTCAATGACATTCAGTTCAACGCCAGGCAGCCGCTCGGCAATCAACGTGCGGGCCATTGCGCGAAACCCATGGGGCGTCATGTCGTCGTTGCTGAAGCCCATGCGGCGCAGCGAAGCCCGAACCGTGTTCTCGCTCATGCATCTCTCGCCGGTCAGCAGCGACGGGAACACGAATCGACCATGGCCTGTGAGCTTGCGCAACTCGGCCAGGCTCGACCGCGCCTGCCGAGACAGCGGCACCATGTGCGGCCGACCATTCACCTTGCCGGCCACCGTGCGTTTCATCTTCGCGGCCGGGATGACCCACAGCGCGGCATCAACGTCGATTTCGGCCCACTCCATCGCACGCAGGTTGCCGGGCCGCTGAAACACCAGCGCCGAAAGCATCAGTGCCGCGCGCGTCACGGGGTGACCGGTGTAGCCCTCAATTGCGCGCAACAGTTCACCGGCCTTCGCGGGGTCAAGAACGGCCGCCATGTTGCGTTCGACGTAGGGTTTCAGTGCGCCGCGCAAGTCTGCCGCCGGGTTGCCGTTGCAGCGGCCCGTGGCCACGCCGAACCGGAACACCTGCCCCGCGAACTCGCGTAGGTCATGCGCGGTGCGGATGGTGCCGCGCGCTTCAACGCGGCGCAGTGCGGTCAGCAGCACCGGCGCCGAAACATCGGCCAGAGGCAGCGACCCAACATAAGGGAACAAGTGCAGCTCACAGGCCCGCAACCAGGCCGATGCATGGATGCCACTCCACCCGCCCGCGGTGCCGGACTTGGTGCCATGCAGCTCGCGCGCGACCCCTTCAAAGGTCGTTGCCGAATGCGCGGCCTGAGTTGCCTTGTCGGCTTTGCGGCGCTGCACTGGGTTCGTGCCCGCCTTGAGCGTGTCGCGCGCCTTGTCACGGGCCTTGCGGGCATCCTTGAGGCTCACCGCAGGGTAGCTGCCCAGCGCCAGGCGCGACTCCTTGCCGGCCGGGTAGAACTTCCAGAACCAGCGCTTCGCGCCGGCGGGAGCGACCTCCAGATACAGGCCCTCGCCATCGGTCAGGCGGCGGCGCTTCAGGTCATCCGGGCAGGTCGAGTTGCGGCACTTCGCGTCGGTCAGCATGGCGGGTGTCTCCGAGGTAAACCGGGGAATGCGCGCCGGCCTTCTTGTGCCGTATCCCGGGATGGTGTTCCCCGGTTTGCGCTCTTGACCTCGATTTGTTCCCCGGATTGTTCCCCGGTTCCGGTTGCATTGTCTAGCCCCTATTTGCCTCAACGTGACTCAATCAACGGTGCCAAGTAGTTGATTTTTCTACACCACTGAGGCCATGTGCGCCAACCTGAATCCATGCTGTGGTGCCCGGAACCGGGTTCGAACCGGTATGCCCCGTTCAAAGGGCGGCGGATTTTAAGTCCGCTGCGTCTGCCTGTTTCGCCATCCGGGCGCGCCGGTGATTATCGGCATCACCATGAAAAATGGCCTGGTCGATTGACGAGGCCAAGCTTGAATCTTTGGAGGCGCGACCCGGAGTCGAACCGGGCTAGACGGATTTGCAATCCGTTGCATAACCGCTTTGCTATCGCGCCATGGGGCCACGTACAGACCCTCGGAAAAAAGGGAAGCTCGTGCTTCCCTTTGTTTGTTTGGAGCGGGAGAAGAGTCTCGAACTCTCGACCTCAACCTTGGCAAGGTTGCGCTCTACCAACTGAGCTACTCCCGCATGTTCACGCTGCAATTTCTACCGCGTGAAGCCTCGCATTATAGGCAGAAAAATGGCCGCCACAGCATCAGCTGCGACGGCCGTTGTGAATGACGGCCAGTTCAGTGCGGCAGCGCGTCTCCGGCCACAACGGCCGGTGCGCCAGCCGCCACCGCGGCGGTCTTGGCCACTTCCTTGGCCACCGGTTCGTCTTCCGGCAAAGCCTGCGGTTGGCGTTCCAGTGCGAAGTCGAGCACCTGATCAACCCAGCGCACCGGGATGATCTCCAGGCTGCTCTTGGCATGCTCAGGGATGTCCTGCAAATCCTTGACGTTCTCTTCCGGGATCAACACCTTGCGCACCCCACCACGCAGCGCGGCCAATAACTTCTCTTTCAGGCCGCCGATGGCGGTGACTTCGCCGCGCAGGGTGATCTCGCCAGTCATCGCCACATCGGCCCGCACAGGAATGCCGGTGAGCGCCGAGACGATGGCCGTGGTCATGGCCGCACCCGCACTCGGCCCGTCTTTCGGCGTGGCACCGTCGGGCACGTGCACGTGGATGTCGCGCTTCTCGAACATCTCGTCGCTGATGCCCAGGCGGCGCGAACGGGAACGCACCACCGAGCGCGCCGCTTCCACCGATTCCTTCATCACGTCGCCCAGCGAACCGGTGCGAATGATGTTGCCCTTGCCCGGCATGACCGCGGCTTCGATGGTGAGCAGGTCGCCGCCCACTTCCGTCCACGCCAGACCGACCACCTGGCCCACCTGATTCGTCTTCTCGGTGCGGCCGAAATCGAACTTGCGCACGCCGAGAAAGTCGTTCAGGTTGTCTTCGGTGATCACCACCTGCTCGGTGTACTGCTTGAGCTGCACGCCCTTCACCACCTTGCGGCAGATCTTGGAGATTTCACGCTCGAGCGATCGCACGCCGGCTTCGCGGGTGTAGTAGCGCACGATGCCGCGCAGCCCGGCTTCGCTGATCGCCAGTTCACTGTCTTTGACGCCGTTGTTCTTGCACTGCTTGGGCACCAGGTAGCGCTGCGCAATGTTGAGCTTTTCTTCTTCGGTGTAGCCGGCCAGGCGGATGACTTCCATGCGGTCGAGCAGGGCCGGCGGAATGTTCATCGAATTGGACGTGGCCACGAACATCACGTCAGACAGGTCGAAGTCGACCTCGACGTAATGGTCGCCGAAGCGGTGGTTCTGCTCCGGGTCGAGCACCTCTAACAGCGCGCTTGAGGGGTCACCGCGGAAATCCATTCCGAGCTTGTCGATCTCGTCGAGCAGGAACAGCGGGTTGCGCGTGCCGACTTTGGTGAGGCTTTGCAGCACCTTGCCGGGCATGGAGCCGATGTAGGTGCGACGGTGGCCGCGAAGCTCGGCTTCGTCGCGCACGCCGCCTAGCGCCATGCGAACGAACTTGCGCCCGGTGGCGCGCGCCACGCTCTGGCCCAGCGAGGTCTTGCCCACGCCCGGAGGGCCCACCAAGCACAGGATGGGCGCCTTGACCTTGTCCACGCGCTGTTGCACGGCAAGGTACTCAAGGATGCGGTCTTTGACTTTTTCGAGACCGTAGTGGTCTTCGTTCAGCACGTTTTCAGCGTGCGTGAGGTCGTGCTTGATCTTGGTCTTCTTGCTCCACGGCAGGTTGACCAAGGTGTCGATGAAGTTGCGCACCACGGTGGCTTCGGCCGACATGGGCGACATGAGCTTCAGCTTCTTCAACTCGCCATCGGCCTTCTTGCGCGCTTCCTTGCTCATGTGCGCGGCCACGATTTTCTTTTCCAGCTCTTCCATGTCGGCGCCTTCTTCGCCGTCACCCAGCTCTTTCTGGATCGCCTTCACCTGCTCGTTCAGGTAGTACTCGCGCTGGCTCTTCTCCATCTGCCGCTTCACGCGGCCGCGGATGCGCTTCTCAACCTGAAGAATGTCCACCTCATGTTCCAGCAATTCAAGCAGCCGCTCCAGCCGCTTGCCGATGGCAAACAGGTCGAGCACCGACTGCTTGGCTTCGAGCTTGAGTGGCAAGTGCGCGGCAATGGTGTCGCCCAGGCGGCCCGGGTCGTCGATGCCGGCGATGGACGTGAGGATCTCGGGCGGGATCTTCTTGTTCAGCTTCACGTAGCTGTCGAAATGCTGCGTGACCGCGCGGCGCATGGCCTCGATCTCAGGCGTGTTCGACACCTCGGGCTGCACCGGCACCACTTCGGCGATGAAGTGTTGGCCGTTGTCTGACACGCTGCGCGTGTTGGCGCGCTGAATGCCTTCAACCAGCACCTTCACGGTGCCGTCGGGCAGCTTGAGCATTTGCAGGATGCTGGCCACACAACCGACTTCAAACATGTCGTCAGGCTTGGGCTCGTCTTTGCCGGCAGCCTTTTGCGCCACCAGCATGATCTGGCGGCCGGCTTCCATCGCCGCTTCAAGCGCCTTGATCGATTTGGGCCGCCCCACGAATAGCGGGATGACCATGTGCGGAAACACCACCACGTCGCGCAAAGGCAGCAGCGGCAGGGTGATGGGTTCCGAAGGAAGGATGGGGTGACCGGACATGTAAACCTCTCTTTCTCAGCCCGACTTGGGGGCCGGGCGGCTGAATGCAAGTGTGCGGCAGTGACGCATGTGGGCACCTGGGCGCACTGGCCGCGGGGCCAGGGTGGCCACTGCGCCGTCAGGCGCTGGCCTTGGCCTTGGGCGGCTCGCGGTACACCAGCAAGGGCTTGCCGTTGTCTTCGATGATGTGATCATCGATCACCACCTTGGCCACACCGTCCAGCGTGGGCAGGTCGAACATGGTGTCAATCAGCGCCAGCTCCATGATCGAGCGCAGGCCGCGAGCACCGGTCTTGCGCGCCAGCGCCTTGCGCGCAATGGCGGCCAGCGCGCTGTGGCGCACTTCGAGTTCGACGCCATCCATTTGGAACAGCTTCTGGTATTGCTTGATCAGCGCATTGCGTGGCTCGGTGAGGATCTGCACCATGGCCGATTCGCTCAGCTCTTCAAGCGTGGCCACCACCGGCAGGCGGCCCACCAGTTCAGGGATCAAACCGAACTTGATCAAATCTTCGGGTTCGACTTCGCGGAACAGCTCGGAAATCTTGCGCTCGGTCTTGCTCTGCACCGTGGCTGAAAAACCAATGCCGGATTTGGCGCTGCGGTTCTGGATGACCTTCTCCAGCCCATCGAACGCACCGCCGCAGATGAACAGGATGTTGGTGGTGTCGATCTGCAGGAAGTCTTGATTGGGGTGCTTGCGCCCGCCTTGCGGCGGCACCGAAGCCATGGTGCCTTCTATCAACTTCAACAGCGCCTGCTGCACGCCTTCGCCCGACACATCGCGCGTGATGCTGGGGTTGTCGGCCTTGCGGCTGATCTTGTCGATCTCGTCGATGTAGACGATGCCGCGCTGCGCCCGTTCAACGTCGTAGTTGCAGTTCTGCAGCAGCTTCTGGATGATGTTCTCGACGTCTTCGCCCACGTAGCCGGCTTCGGTGAGCGTGGTGGCGTCGGCAATGACGAAGGGAACATTGAGCAAACGCGCCAGCGTCTGCGCCAGCAGCGTCTTGCCCGAGCCGGTGGGAC
>JANOXU010000267.1:0-107649 GCA_031418595.1 Burkholderiales bacterium | reverse complement strand
GTCATGTCCCAGCAC
Organism: Burkholderiales bacterium; assembly: GCA_031418595.1. Taxonomy (GTDB): domain Bacteria; phylum Pseudomonadota; class Gammaproteobacteria; order Burkholderiales; family Burkholderiaceae_C; genus Rubrivivax. Next base: position 107,634 of record JANOXU010000267.1, on the reverse strand, counting down.
CAGACCTGGCCAGGAGCCGTGGCGATGTGGGTGGTGGGCGGGCGCGTCGCTTTGGGCGCCTTGGCTCGGCCGCGACGGGTGTTCTGCCCGTGCGCCTTGAGCACGCGGGCCATGCTGGATTCGCTGCCCAGGTATATGCCTTCGTCGGCCAACATAGGCACGATGCGCGCCGGCGGCACCGAGGCGAAGCGCGGCTCATTGGCTACGGCCAGCAGCGCAGCGCGCTCGGTCGTGCTCAATGCATGGCTGGGCATGGGCCGCACGGCCTGCGGCCTGCCATCGCCCGCCAAGAGGCCTCGCCGGACCTTCCAGCGCTGCAGCGTGCGCGCATCGATGCCGGCGACCTCACAGGCTGGCTGCAGCCGTGCGCCAGCGCTGTGCGCCACTTCGATGTCCAGGGCCAGGGCTTGGCGATCTTCGAGGCCGATCATTCGTCCTCGCCCTTGTTGAAGATCGCCGCGACTTTTTTTGATAGCACCAGCAGCGCTGCCGTCTCGGCCAGTGCCCGGTCCTTGCGCAGCACGTCGCGCTCGAGTTCCTTGATGCGCTTGCGGTCGGCACGCGTGGCCTGGGGACTGGCGCGAACGTCCTCGGGGTTGGCCAGTGCGGTGGTGCAACTTGCTCGCCACTTGTCCAGCTCGGCCGGATACACGCCATGCTCGCGACACCAGGCGCTCTTGGCCGCCTCGTTCATGGCCGCCGTGGTGATCACAGCCTCGAGCCGGGCGCCCGCAGTCCAGGCCCGCCCTCGGGCGGGCCTGGACCGCGCATCCTCGCGCCAGCGCTCCAAGGTGCCTGCGCCGATCACAACCTCCCGCGCAACCAAGTCGATCGCTGCGCTCTCCGGCGGCAGCAACCGTGCCACCGCCCTGTCTTTGAATGTCTGTCCGTATCGAGCCAAGTTCGTCCTTCATCGCCGCCCCCAGGGTTGATCTATGGAGGCGACAACTATTCTGACGCGGGGGGCTGGGCTACCAATCACCCAACAAGTTCGAAAGGAAAATTCAACAAACAAGCACCGTCATTGAAGTGCAGGAACACGGGTTACCCACCGGGTGCTTCGCACCTGTGGACAGCCCGCTCTGTGCACTGGCTGGTGCAGCGAGCTGTCCACAGGCAAGCCCCGTGGATAACCCTGCACCTGATTCGCGCCACGTGAGAAAAACCGAAACCTAAACCGTCCGCTGAAGTGGGGTAAGTCCACGCCGTGCGCCGCCGGATCACATCCACTGCGGCTCGGCGCTCTTCTCGAATCGCGAGCTCATCGAGAGGGTAGTCCTCCCAGCCGCCCGGTTTGGAGTCTTCATAGCCCTCCAGGGTTTCGGCCGAAGGCTCAGCGGGAGCAGTTGATTCAGTCATTTCTTGGTCTCACAGCTTGGGGCTTTCGGACGCCTTCCTCGGATACCGCGCAGAGCGCTCATCCGGCGTCGCGGCCCAATCGCCTACTTCACCAACTCCATCAGCTTATCGAAGCTGTTCACAACGTCGTACTTCACATTTTCCGGCGCGTACTTCAGGTTCAGCTGGTGAAAAAACTTCCGGGCGCAGGCAATCTTGGTCTCTTCGATCTTCCGCAGCTCCATCGACGACATCGAGCCCTTGGTCTCGGCGACGAAGTACACGTGCTTGACCACGCCCTCCTTGAAGGCGATGGCCCAGTCGGGGTTGTAGTCACCTACTGGCGTGGGGATCAGAAAGCCGCGTGGCAGTTTGGCGTAAACCACCACCTCGGACGCCGTGTCCAGCACCTTGACGAACTCGCGCTCGATGTTCGAGTCGGTCGACACATAGTCGTAGATGTGGCGGTCCAGCTTCGCGCCTGACTTGCTGAAGTCCTGCTTCGTCTGGCCCGCAGTAAAGATGTCCAGCTCGTAGCGTTCTTCCACTGGGTCATAGGCCAGATGCTCGACGATCATCGTGGCCTTCTGCTCGTTGATCAGTCGTCTGGCTTCCGCGATGAAGTGCTCGGGGTTGGTCTTGTACTGGGCGAAGACCGCGACGTTCAGCCCCTTGAGAACGTCTACCACATTGCGCCGCGTCAGCTGCGTGCCTTCTGCCAACTTGCCGACCAGGTCGTACCTCACCGCGGAGTTCACTGAGTGCTGCCGGTTCGATTCGGTCTCGGTGGCCTTGAGCACGAAGCCCTGGCCGGACTTCAAATCGTCGTGCGTCGTGATGTCAGCCTGCTCGCCCCGCTGAATGGTGTATTGCAGCGGCGTCACGCGCAGGTGCTGGTTCATCTCCGCGACCGCCTTGCCGACCAGCTCGGCCGAGTCGAAGCGCACGCTGTAGGCGGCCTTGCGGTTGATGCGGCTCCACAAGGCCTTGAACTCTTTCTTGTCGAAGTTGTCGTTGAGCGGGTTCTTCTTGGGCCGGCGGTCATCGTCGAACTGCGGCAGCTGCTTGTCGCTGAACACGCTGTCGATCAGCTGGAATACCTGCTCCGCATAGGGCTGCAATTCCGCTGGAAGCGGGGCCAGACTGGCTGCGTTCTTGGCCTCGTGGTAAGCGGCTGCGACGCGATCGTCATCGTCGGTGTAATCGTGCTTCAGCAGGTACTTGTAGATCTGCTTGGCCAGCTGAGGGGTGATCTGAACGTCGCCCGTGGCAGTTTGCAGCACCTTTCCGGTGAAGAATTCTTCGTTCGCGAACTTCGGCCGCGCGGACAGCGACTCGCTCATGTCCTTTTGCAGCGCCGACACAAAGTCCTTGTAGCTCTCGCTGGCCACCACCGTCAGCACGTTCACGTCGTGTACGGTGGCGGGGTGGTCCATGCGGTCACCGTTCTGGTTGACAGACAGTCGCAGGCCGCGCCCCACCTCCTGCCGCCTGGAAATCGTGTTGTCGCTGTGCTTCAACGCGCAGATGACAAACACATTCGGGTTGTCCCAACCTTCGCGCAGGGCCGAGTGCGAAAAGATGAAGCGCACCGACTTCTTCGCATGGGCCTCCGGGCCGTCGTCAGGCCGAGGAAGCGACAGCAGCGTCTCCTTGTCCTTCAGGATCAGGTCGTAGGCATCCACGTCGTCCGATTGGCCTGCGTTCTCACCACGCGCCGCCACGTCGGGGTCAACCAGGCGCTTGCTCTTCTTGTCGATGGAGAAGTAGCCGCTGTGCGTCTTTGCGACCGAGATGCCCTTCAGGTATTGGACATAGGCCGTCTCGTCCAGGTCCAGCACCTCATTCAAGTGAGCCTGGTACTCCTCCTCGAAAACCCGCGCGTACTCGCCTTTCTCGTCAGGCGCCGCGTAGTCACGGTACTTGGCCACCTCGTCGATGAAGAACAGCGTCAGCACCTTCACGCCCTGCGGGAACAGCGCCTGCTCCTTGTCGAAGTGCGCCTTGATGGCCTCGCGGATCTGGATGCGACGCAGCGTCGCCTCATTCACATCGCCGGCCGCTTCGCCCACGAACAACTCCACGCCGTTGGTGAAGCTCAGCGTGTCCGCGGTGGCGTCGATCTCTGACACCACGTAGCCGCGGTACTGATCCAGCCCGTTGGAGAGGTCGAAGAGGTTGTCGCCTTTGCCCAGCTTGCGCAGCACCGGCTTGATCTGCCCGCTGGCAAGCTTTTGTTCCAGCTCTACCCGCGCCTGCGGCGGCTTCTTGGTGCTGATCTCGATGGACTGCAGATACAGGTAGGCGTTGGTGCCCGCCAGCCCCTTCACCGCGATGCCGCGCACCGCGATCTTCTTCACCAGCTTCTGGTTGTAGGCGTCCAGCGCGTCCAGCCGGTGCACCTTGTTGTGCGCCGTCTTGTGGGTGGCCGAGTAGCGAAGAACCATCAGCGGCTTGAAGTTCACCAGAGAATCCAGGGTCTTGCCGCCTTCCATCTTCTGCGGTTCGTCCAGGATCAGCACAGGCCGGTTGGCCGCGATCACGTCGATGGGGCGGCGGGTCTGGAAGTCGTCCAGCTCTTCGTAGATGCGCCGTGCGTCCTTGCCGGTGGCGTTGAACGCCTGCACATTGATCACCATCACGTTGATGCCGGCGTCGGACGAGAAGCTCTCCAGGTGGTTCAGCTGCTTGGAGTTGTAGATGAAGGCGCGCACCTTCTTCTGGTAGGTCTCCAAAAAGTGCTCGGCCGTGATCGCCAGCGACTTGGCCACGCCTTCGCGGATGGCGATGCTGGGCACGACGATGATGAACTTGCTCCAGCCGTACAACTTGTTCAGCTCGAAAATCGTCTTGATGTAGCAGTAGGTCTTGCCGGTGCCCGTCTCCATCTCGATGTCGAGGTTCAGGGCCGAGACCTTGGTTTTTGCCAGCGTGTCCGATATCGGAAGGTTCTGGTGCCGCTGCACGCTCTGAATGTTCTCCAGCAGGCTGCGTTCGGACAGGCTCAACTCTGCATTCCTGAAGCCATCGCCAAACAGCGTTGGCGTGACCTGCCGGTTGCTGCCGGGATCGATCTGGTAGCCCATGGCCGCCGCAGTGGCTGGTGGCTGCCCGGCAAAGCAATCCACCACGGCCTGCACGGCAGCCGTCTGGTAGGCCTGGGTCTTGAATTTGAGTTTCACTTTTTCTCTGCAGCTTTCTCTTTTTTCTCTGCAATTTCTTGCACCAGAACCCAGCGGGAACCCTTGTCACTGCCCAGGTTCCGAATGCGCCCTGCGCGCCGCCATTTGGTCAGCAAGTTGTTGATCTTGCTGGCTTTCTGGGGCGCGTCCAAGGCATCGCTCAACTTGTTCAGCAACAGCCTGTCGATCTCTGCACGGCTGGCCTCGCCAAACTGGGCCAGGAAGTCCGTCAGCAGCTTCAAATAGAACGCATCGTCCTGGCTGCGGGTGTGGATGTAGTCCACCTTGCCCGCCGTCACCTGCGCCACGGCCGCCGAAACATGCAGGTGGGGCTTGCGCCCCTCGATCAGGCCAGCCCGCTTGAGCCGTGCCACGGCGGCCTCAGGGATGGGCAGTTTCTTCTGCACCCGGTCCAGTGCCAGCACATCGGCCAGGGGCAGATCGGTTTTCTGGATTAGCAGGCGGCTGTAGGCCAGATCCACCACACCGCCATACACGGTCATGCGCACCATGTCGGACGCGCTCAAGTCGTAATCCGGCAGGGGCAGATAGCGGCTGGCCTGGGCGTTGTGCATCAGGTGGATGCCGTAGCCCATGGTGTCGATCATGTTCAGTTCGGCCATGGCTTGGGCCAGAAAGGGGTTGCGGTAGCGGCGCGGGGTCTTGGTGCCGGCGATGTATTCGTCGGGCATGCCGTCAAAGAACTGGCCTTCGTTTTCAAAGACCAGGGTGCTCGGGTTTTCGGTCACCACCACACGGCCAAGGCGGCTGTAATCCTGATGCGCAATGCAGTTGTGCAAGGCCTCCAGCACCACGCGCCGGTCGTACTTGGCCACCTCCACGGGCACCAGCATGTTGTCCGGCAGGATGCGGATCTGCACATTGCGGATGCGCTGGTACAGCGCGCTGCTGCTGACCAGAAAAGGCAGGCCGAAATGCTCGTAAGCCCGCTCTGGGCCTTCCAACTTCCAGGTCAGCTGTGCAGGGTGGGGCAGCAGCCAATGCGCAGCCTCGGGCTTACCCAGCAACAACAAAGTGGCGCGGGTGATCTGGCCATCCCGCACCAAGCGGGCGCGCTCCAGAAAGGTCCCCATCGGCCAGGTCTGCACCTCTTCAGCGGCGAAACGGTTGGCGTGCTTCTGGGCAAAGGCCTTGCGCGCCAGTTGCCGGGCGTTTTCGTCCAGATGCTGCAGACTGGCGCCGCGAACCACTTGGGCTGTCCAGTCGGTGGTGAGCGTTTGCTGGCGGATCTCGTCCAGCTTGTCCAGGCCCAACGAGGTGCGGCTTTCACCCGCGCGGGCGTAGTAGTGGCCCTTCCATGCGATGGGCATGCCCTGGGGAGCCGGCGGAATCTCCAGCAGCACCACACGGCCCTGAGGATGGGCCAGCACATGGATGTTGCGCAGGGTGATGCTGGGCTCGGTGCTCTGCGCCACCTGAATCTTCAGGCCTTGCAGACGTTCGGTCTCTGGCCGGTAGCCCGTGCCCACCACGGCCCGGGTTGCGTCATTCACCCCAAGCACCAGCCAGGCCCGCTCTTGCCCGCGCAAGTTGGCCTCGTTGCTAAGGGCAGAGAAGTACTCGCCCACCTTGTCGGTGTCGTAATCCTGCTTGGCTTGCTTGAACTCCACCACTTCGCTTTCCCACGCGGTGATGAGTTCATCCAGCAGGGCGGCTAGCGCAGTCTGTTCCATGCTCCTCTCCCCATCTGGTCAGATGCACTTCACTTCGGTGGCGGGCGACAGCAGCTTGAAGATCTGCTCCACGTTGATCTTGGCGGCGCTGTCCGCAAAGCCGGCGTCGCGGAACACGGCGCGCAGCGGCTTGTGCGTGGCCAGTTCCTTCACGAAGGCTTCGTCGATGCGGGCGCCGGAACCGAAACATGCGGCTAGCGCGTTGCCGTCCACGAACAGCACCTCTCGGCCCTGAATCGTCTGGCGTGTGATGGGAAGAGCCAGGTCTACGCCCCAGTCCAACATGACCTGGAACAGTAAGTCTTCAGCGGTGCGATCCGGCTTGATGTTTTCCGTGAAGCCGTCCAGTGCGCCTTGGTTCACCGCATCGGGGGCATAGTGGACGTCCGCCATGTTGGACGTGTCGATCTTGAGGACCCGGAAGCCCGCGTCCTTATGCCATGAGTCATCGCACGGACCATCAAAGATCTTCGTACCGGCGCGGCGGATGCGAGCCTTTGCAATCTCTGCAACGTTGAGTGGGATGCCTTCGCGCTTGTAAAACTCAATCACCGACTCAAACTTGGCACTCTTTTCGTTTATGACTTCATCGATCTGGATGGCAATGAATCTACGATTACCTCCGTCGATGGCGTTTTGCTGGATTACTGCATGCGCTAGGGATCCGGAGCCAGCAAAGAAGTCCAAGAACAAGCCATCGCGCGCCGCATAGAGGCGAATACATGTCTGCAACAGACCTATGGGCTTTTTTCCGTCGGGAAAAGGAATTCCGCCTTCTTTACCTACGTTGTTGTAGTCGAAGTTGTCCCAGAAGGTACCAAGCCGTTCTTTTTTTATAATGGTCGCATCGCCCATTTCGGCGACATCGTTCAGCCAAATGACTCTGCGAACCGTTCTGCTGATGTACGAATGCACGACCTTTGTGCCCTTGTCCCGGCCAGACCGAGGGATATATTCGACCTCCAGCAGTGTGTCGTCATCAAGTGATCCCACAGCATCAATTACGCGCGTTCGGATGCTAGTCTGCGCATTAGTGTCTGAGAAGATTGACTTGAAGTACTTCCTGTACGCCTCAGTTTCGGTGACATTGTCGTCCCTACATACCTTCGAAATTGTCGTTCTGCGAACGTTTTTGCGCAGGTAGATATCGATTGCGCCGCCGTCGCCGTCCTTCACTTGCTTGAATAACGTCCTCTCGCCCGCACCGAGCAAGATGCTCGTGTACTTCCAGCTTTCACCTGCATCTCGCATCTCCGCAATGACCTCGGCAAGCGGCCTCTCCGTATACAGATGGGAAAGCGGGTTGAAGTTGTCTAGAGATCTTGCGTATATGACGATGTACTCAATGTTCTTCTTCAATCTCTTGTCTTCTCCTCCACCTGAGGCGCCGGCGGCAACCTTCGAAAGTACACTGATGGTATTGACGTAATTACTCTCACCAAATACTTCATTGCAGAGCGCCAGCGTATTCTTCAATTCAATATCGTTAATGGATATGCAGATTACACCATCTTGATCAAGGAGGTTTCTTGCGAGCCTGAGTCTTGAATACATCATCGACAGCCACTTCGAATGATATCTTCCGCTCGCATCCGCATTGACAGTTAATCGAACCCCGGCTTCGTCGATTTGAAGCGATTTTCTCAGATACTCATCAGATGATTCGGAGAAGTCGTCTGCGTAGATGAGGTCCGATCCAGTGTTGTATGGTGGGTCGATATAGATGAGTTTCGTTGCTCCTAGGTATGTCTCCTGCAAGAGCTTCAGCGCATCGAGGTTGTCCCCCTCGATGAACAAATTCTTCGTCGAATCGAATTCCACGCTCTGCTCGCGGCACGGCCGCAGCGTCTTCGCAATCGGCGAATTCGCCGTCAGGAGCGCGTCTCGCTTGCCCGGCCAGTTCAGCTGGTATCGCTCTTGCGGACCGTCGACCAGGGTGCCCGACAACTCCTGCCGCAGCAGGTCGAAGTCGACCGCCAGCGTTGTGGCGGCGTCCTCGCCCTTCGCCTCGGTCACGCAGCCTGGAAATAGATCGCGCAGGCGTGCGATGTGGTCCTGCGTCAGGTCGGGCGAGTGCATCTTCAGTTTGTCCATGATCTTCTTGGTAGCGGCAGCTCAGCGTGGAAGCTCAGCGGCGTAGGGCATCGAGCTCGCTCTGGAGCCGGCGCAGGTCGCCATTGATCGCGACCTTGCGGTTGAACTGTCTTTCCTTGTCAAGCCGCACGGACGCCTTATCGGCCTCGCGCTGCTTGGCCGCGAGCGCATCAAGCCTGGCGACATGCTCGGTCAGTGTCTCGTACGGCCTTGCGGGCAGGGGCAGCAAGGTCCGCAGCAGCTGTTCGTATAGGCCGCCCAAGTGCAGTGCCATGGGCATGGCGCTGCGTTCAGCATTGTCGGCCAGCCAGCCACTGGCAAAGTAGTCGCTCAGCACCCATCGGCTGACATCGGCTTCACTCGGGCGCTTGTGGCAGGCCACCACTTGGGTCCGGCCCGCGTGCGCCAGCTCGAAGATGATCGGGAACTGCACGGCCTGGTCGATGGCGCGCAGCACGTCGAAGTTCAGTTCCGGCGTCTTCAGGTGGATGCCGAAGACCTGAATCTCGGGCACCGCCGGCCGCGCCGGCAGGTTGATGGTCTCGGGCGCCAGCTTGAACTGCCAGACGATCTGCTCCACCTGCTGCACGAACAGCGTCTTCAGCCGTGTGCCTGCGTGGCTGTGCGCATAGAGCTTGCTCTTGGGTAGCGTGCGTCCGAAGGCCGCCTGCGATGGGTAGCGGACGAAGCCGGGATGTGAGGAAGGGAATGTGTCTCGCTCAGTCATCCGCCCTCCTGGATGACGAGGAAGGTGATCAGTTCAAAGTCGTCCAGGCCGGCGATGGCGTTGACCAACGCTGTGGTTCGGCCGCCGGTGAACAGGCTGTCTACGTCCTTCTCTTCCTTCACCTGAATCATCGAGCGGATGGCCTGGCCCAGCAGGTCGGAATAGGCCTGCATCTGCCGGCCATCGGCCGTATCCCGGTTGAAGAGCCGGCAGGCCTCGGGCATTGGCTGGTCTCGCCCCTTGCAGGCCGACCGCACCAGGTCCAGCAGGCGCTTGACTTCGCTGTGGTCGTGGATGACCTCGCGCTGGCGGCTGATGTAGACGAGGTAGTAGGGGTGCAGGCGGTTGTGGTCGCCCACGTTCACGCCGTTGTGGCGGTTGCGCAGCGTGAAGATGACCCCGGGCAACAGGCCCAGCTCGGCCTGTGCGGGCACCACGGCATGCATGCCGTTGGGTGTATGGGCCAGCTCGCCGTGTTCCTTCACGTAGTTAAGCAGGTCCATGCGGAAGTCGTTGAGGCCCAGGTCGGTGATCGAGACACCGGTCTTCACGTCTTCCAGCTCGATCACTTCGTCCTGCAGGCGGCGCAGCTGCTCCTTGCGGTACGACACGTCGTTGGCCTGGGCGCTGAGTACGTTGTCGTCGCCGGTGGCGGTGACGTCGGCAATCATCATCCGGCTCTCGACGCGCTCTTTCAGGTTGATGTACTCGTCCAGCGAGATGTCGGGCCAGTAGTTGACGAGCTGGATGGTCTTGTTCGGCGATCCGATGCGGTCCACGCGGCCGAAGCGCTGGATGATGCGGACCGGGTTCCAGTGAATGTCGTAGTTGATGACGTAGTCGCAGTCCTGCAGGTTCTGGCCTTCAGAGATGCAGTCGGTGCCGATGAGCAAGTCGATCTCGTTCAGTTCGCCGGGCAGCACCTCGGCCTTCTGCTTCGACCGCGGGGAGAAGAGCGTCAGCAGCTCCTGGAAGTCATAGCCGGCCTTCAGCGTGGACGCGGGTCTGTCCTTGCCGGTGACCTTGGCGCTGTGCAGGTGCAGCTGCGAGAGCAGTTCGGGCGCCAGGTTGGCGTAGAGGTAATCGGCCGTGTCGGCAAAGGCTGTGAAGAGCAACACCTTGCGATTGCCCGGGTTAATGGGGCGGGCGATTTTGCCCAGCACATGGGCCTTCAAGTGCTGGAGCTTGGCGTCCTCTGCCGGCGTGACCAGGTCCATAGAAGCCAGCAGTGCCTCGATGAGCCTGAGGTCTTCGGTGAGCTCATGCTCCCAGCGAGGCAAGTCCATGTCGGCCAGGCTGATCTTGATCTTGCCGCCAACGGCGTCTGATCCCGGCTCGCTCAGATCCTCAAAATCGGGCAGGTCGTCGTCCTCGGGGTCGAGGTCGCTCAAGGCGTCGGTCAGGTCCGTCACGCTGGCGGAACGACCATCCTTCTTGAAAGCTGCAATGCGGGCGAGCGTGCCGGCGTGGTTGTCGCGCAGCGAGCGAAGCGTGAGGCGGAATGCATGCACCGAGCTTTCCAGGCGCTTGAGCAGGTTCACCGTCATCAGGGTCTGCAGGCTGCGTTCACGGTCGACCTGCCGGAACGTGCCACCAGGGCCCGCTACCTGGGTGTCGTACATCGCCTCGTACTTCTTCAGCCGGCTGGGCAAGATGTAGCTCAGCGGCGCGTACACGGCCAGCTTCATGCGCGACAGGTGGCTGAAGATCTCGTTGAAGCCCAGCACGTCGCCGCGGTGCGTGATGGGGCAGTGGTAAGACAGTGGCTTGCGCCGCTCAGGGAACTGGCCGATTTCGGTGGTGTCGTAGAAGGTCTGGATGTGCTTGCGGGACCGGGCAATGGTCACGCTGTCCAGCAACTCGAAGAAGTCGAAGTCCAGTGCGTCCAGGATCGCGCGTGCCGTGCGCTCCTCCACCGGCAGCTTGCTCCAGGTGTTGAAGGCCGCCTGGGCATGGCGAAAGATCTCCTCGACCGATTTGCCGGTGCGCAGCTTCTTGCTCAGGTTCTCGGAGTCGCCTTCGTAGGCCAGCGCCAGCTGGTTGCGCAGGTCGTTAAAGCGGTTGTTCACCGGGGTGGCCGACAGCATCAGCACCTTGGTCTTGACGCCCTGTTTGACGACCTGGTTCATCAGCTTCTGGTAGCGCGTCTCCCGTTCCTTGAAGACATCGTTGTTGCGGAAGTTGTGCGACTCGTCGATGACGACAAGGTCGTAGTTGCCCCAGTTCACGCGGTTGAGCGCGGTGCCGAAAGACTCGCCGCTGGTGCGGCTCAGGTCCGTGTGGCACAGCACGTCGTAGCTGAAGCGGTCTTTCGCGAAGAGGTTGGTCTTGAGGTTGTGGTTGAAGGTGAGCCAGTTGTCGGCCAGCTTCTTGGGACACAACACCAGCACCGACTTGTTGCGCAGCTCGTAGTACTTGACGACGGCCAGCGCGGTGAAGGTCTTGCCGAGGCCCACGCTGTCGGCCAGGATGCAGCCGCTGTAGGTTTCGAGTTTGTTGATGATGCCGGTGGCGGCATCACGCTGAAAGTTGAAGAGCTTCTGCCAGATCAGCGTGTCTTGATAGCCGGTGCGGTCGTTTGGCAGCACGTCTTCATTCACGTCGCCCAGGAACTCGTTGAAGATGTTGTAGAGCATCAGGAAGTAGATGCTCTCGGGCGAGTTTTCCTTGTAGACCGTGGCGATGTGGTCGACGATGGCCCCGGTGACGTCCTCGACCTTCTCGGTGTCGTTCCAAATCTGGTCGAAGAGCTGGAGATAGGTCGCCGTGAACGGCGGCTCGTCCATCTTGTTGACGAGGTTGGAGACGGCGTTGCCGGGTTGGTAGCCAAGGTCCACCGCGGTGAAGCCGTGCAGAGGCATGTAGACGGTGCGGGCGTCTCCTGCGTCGCTCGGTTCAACACACGCGAACGGCTGCATCGGCGCCTGGGTGCGGTTCGACATGAAGCGGGCCTTGCGGCGCAGCCAGTCGGCGCACTCACGTGCGATGGCGCGCTGGGTCAGCTTGTTGCGCAGGTGGATTTCGAACTCACTGCCGTACAGGCTGCGCTCGCGGTTGAGCTTGGGGATTTGGAATTCCTTGCGCTCTTTGCGGATCTTGTCCGTCACCTCCTCGGCCATGAAGGTGGGCGACGTGAAGATGAAGTGGAGCTCGTCGACCTGTTCCAGCTCCGCCTTCAGGGCCTCGAATGCATACATCGAGAAGCACGACGCTGCAACCTTCAGGCGGGCGCCCGGCTTCAGAGCCCGCTTCAGGTCGTCGCCAAGCAGGCGACTGATGTTGTCAATGAGTTCCATCGCCGGCTACCCCAGAAGCTGCGCCACCAGACGCATCGGCACGAACAACCGGCTCGGCTGTAACTGCAAGGTGACAAAACCGTAGTGCCGATAGAACGCCGCGGCAGCCTCATCCTTGGCATCGACCACCACCGCCATCGCGGCAATCTGGTCGGCGTGGGCCAGGCTGCGGCGCAGGGCATCCAGGAGCAGATGTTCCCCAAGGCCTTGACCCTTGGTGGATTGATCGACGGCGAGGCGGCCCAGCAGCGTGACGGGCAATTGCGGATAGCGCGGCAGCTTGCGAGCGACTTCGTCCGGCAGGTCGGTCAGAGTCAGCACCGAGGCCGACAGCGTGTAGTAGCCGAGGACGCGTGCGTTCGGCGGGCTGACGGCGACGAAAGGCGCGGCCACGCGCTTGTCCGCGTCTTGCCGAGCCTGCAGTTTGAGGTAGCGGTCAAGCGCCTCTGCGCCGCAGTGAAACGCTGCTCGGTCGTGCTGCCGGCCCAGAGGCTCGACAGTGATGTTGCTCAAGGCCACCGGCTACCCGCCGGTGCGTTGGCGGTAGGCCTTGGCCGCGCGCTTGAGGCGCGCGTTCGGCTCCGGCGGGTTCAGCAAGGCCTTTACGAAGGCCAACTGCTCTTCACGCGACAGAAGAATCGACTCGTGTTCGGCGATCACGCGCCGCGCTGCGTCTTGCGCGCTGGCAACGACGAACTCGCTCAGCGTGCGGCCGGAAAGCGCTGCCGCTTGCTGGAGCAGGCTCTTCTGCGTCGCGGACACGCGGGCTTCGAGCCGGGCGTCTCGGGTGGTTTCGGGGGTGTCTTGAGTGGCCATGGATGTCTCCCTGCCGGGAATGTACGGCACATGTCCGTACGTGGCAAGTAATTCCAGGGGCGGTGCGCGAACGGATGCGCGAAGCGCCGGGTCAAGGGCGGGCTGGACTTCATGCCCGCGGCCAGCGCCTCGACCCGATCTGTCAGGTACTGCAGCGCCCTCTTCCGATCCGCTGCCAGCTCCATGTGGCTGTAGGCCGCCACGGTGGCGTTTTTCTCGTTGTGCGCCAGTAGCAGTTCGACGACATCGCGCCCGAACCCATGCTCGCGCAGCATGGTCGCGGCCGTGCCTCGTGTCCAATGCGGGCTGAAGTCAGGCACGCCGAATTCGATGCGTTTGAAGAAGTGGTTCAGCGTCACGTCGCCCATCGGCACGCTGCCGCGAAAGATCGACGGGAAGACGTACTCGGTATGCCCCGTCAGCTCGTGCACCTGGCGCAGGATCTCGACGGCCTGGCGCGACAGAAACACGCGATGTGGCTTGCCCATCTTCATGCGCTCGGCCGGGATGTCCCACTTCGCGGCGTCGAGGTCGAACTCAGGCCACTTCGAGCGCAGTAGTTCGCTATTGCGGGTCATCGTGAGCAACAGCAGCTTGGTCGCCGCGATCGTCGTGGTGTGCGCGCCCTGGTCGTCCAGCTTGCGCCAGAACGCGCCCAGTTCCTTCTCGCTCAGGTGGCGATGGTGTTCGACCGGCGCGCGCGATGGCGCCGCGCAGCGGCTGCGCCGGGTTGGTCGTCACCAGCAGGTTGCGGATCGCATGGTTGTAGATCTGCTGCACGATCACGCGGATGCGCTCGGCCGTCACGGCGGTGTCGGCGCGTGCCTTGATGATGGTCAGCACATCGCCGGGCTGCACCTCGTCGAGCTGCATGTCGCCGATGGTCGGGTAGACGTAGGCATCGAGCCAGCGCACGGTCTGCGCCACATAACCACCGGACCGATAGAACAGTGTGTCGTCGACCCAGCGCTGGGCGAAGGTGCGGAAGCTCATGCGGCGCGCGTCAGCGGCCTTCTGTTCAGTCGATTGCGCACGCTTGGCTTTGGCCGGGCTCTGGCCGCGCTCGACCAGCGCGCGCAGTTCCTCATGGCGGTCACGCGCTTGCTTGATGGTGAAGGCCGGGTATGCGCCGATCGTCACCTTCTCGCGCTTGCCGTTCAGGTGGTACTTGACGCGCCAGGTCTTCGAGCCCGACGGCATGACCTCCAGCACCAGGCCGCCGCCATCGGTCAGGTCGTAGCGCTTGTCCTTCGCCCTCGCGTTGTCGATCGTCGCGGGCTTCAGGACGTAGTTGATGTGTCGCATGTGGGCAACCCCAGATGGGGCCACGGACGACTCCTGTGGCCCCGAATGTGGCCCCGTCCCTTTGCGATGTCAAGAAACAGTCGGAGACGTCAGAAGACAAAAACCCCAGTCGAATCAACGATCTGGGGTTTCGCGTGGAACCATCCGGGACGTTGGGAGACGTCCCGGGACCGCTTCACATGTGGTCGATCATCACCTGTCCGAACCCCGAGCAGGAAACCTGCGTCGCGCCTTCCATCAGGCGCGCGAAGTCATAGGTGACCTTCTTGCTCAGGATGCTGCGTTCCATGCTGGTGATGATCACGTCGGCCGCTTCCGTCCAGCCCATGTGGCGCAGCATCATTTCGGCGGAAAGAATTTCCGAACCCGGGTTGACGTAGTCTTTGCCAGCGTACTTGGGCGCCGTGCCGTGGGTGGCTTCGAACATGGCGATTGAATCGCTCAGGTTCGCACCCGGGGCGATGCCGATGCCGCCCACTTGCGCGGCCAACGCGTCGCTCACGTAGTCGCCGTTCAGGTTGAGCGTGGCGATCACCGAATACTCGGCCGGGCGCAGCAGAATCTGCTGCAAGAAGGCGTCGGCAATCACGTCTTTGATGATGATTTCTTTGCCGGTCTTCGGGTTCTTGAACTTGCACCACGGGCCACCGTCGATCAGTTGCGCGCCGAACTCGCGTTGCGCCAGGGCGTAGCCCCAGTCGCGGAAACCGCCTTCGGTGAACTTCATGATGTTGCCCTTGTGCACGAGCGTCATGCTGGGCTTGTCGTTGTCGATGGTGTATTGAATCGCCTTGCGCACCAGGCGCTCGGTGCCCTCGCGGCTGACCGGCTTGATGCCGATGCCCGACGTGTTGGGGAAGCGAATTTTCTTCACGCCCATCTCTTCGATGAGGAACTTGATCAGCTTCTTGGCCTTGTCGCTCTCGGCTTCGTATTCGATGCCGGCGTAGATGTCTTCCGAGTTCTCACGGAAGATGACCATGTTGGTCTTCTCGGGCTCCTTCACCGGGCTGGGCACGCCGTTGAAGTATTGAATCGGGCGCAGGCACACGTACAGGTCAAGCTCTTGGCGCAGCGCCACGTTCAGGCTGCGGATGCCACCGCCCACCGGCGTGGTGAGCGGGCCCTTGATGCTGACCACGTATTCGCGCACGACTTGCAGCGTTTCTTCGGGCAACCACACATCGGGGCCGTAGATCTTGGTCGACTTCTCGCCCGCAAACACTTCCATCCAGTGGATCTGGCGTGCGCCGCCGTAGGCCTTGGCCACGGCGGCGTCCACCACCTTGATCATCACCGGCGTGATGTCCAGCCCGGTGCCGTCGCCCTCGATGTACGGAATGATGGGGTTGTGGGGCACGTTGAGCGAGAAGTCGGCGTTGACACTGATCTTCTGGCCGCTGGTGGGCACCTTGATGTGCTGGTACATGGAGTGATCTCTTTCGTTGACTCGAAGTGGGGTGAAAGCAGCCCGAAATTCTATTCGAGGCGGTTGGCTCAGCTCAGGCAGTACGCCGCCACGCGGCGCAAGGTGTCGTGACCCAACGCCCAGGCCGAGGCTGCGGCCAACATGGCCCCGGCCAGGCGAATGGCGTGACCCTGCCACACCGGCGCGCGGCCGCGGCTCAGGCGCAAGAGCAGCGCGGGGCCAAGCACCAAGCCGGTGGCCGAGGTGGTGGCGAAAGCCGCCATCACCGCAGCGCCGCCCAACACGCTGTTGGCCAGCGCGGCCATCACCAGCGCCGACTGCAACAGCCCGCAAGGCCAGCCCAGCCACAGCGCCCCGCCCGTGCCTGCGCGCACCGGGCCATGCAGGCGCTGCCAGCCGGCAGCGGTTGGCGCAGCCGGGCTGGCCAGCGCGTTGCGCCACGACAGCAGCCAGGCCGGCTGGCGCCCCTGCCACACCATCCACAACCCCAAGCCCAATGCGGCGGCATGCAGCAGCGCCCACAGCGGCCGCACGGCCGGCGCCAGTTGCGCCAGCCCGGCCAGGCTGGCCACGCTGCCCGCCGCCAGCGCGCCGCCAAACACATAGCTCAACAGGCGCCCGCCATGAAAGGCCCAGCCGCTGGCCTGGTTCAACCATGCCCCGCCCAAGGCGGCGCAAGGTGCCGCGCACATGGCGGCGCAGTGCGGCGTGCCGGCCAGGCCGAGCAGGGCCGCGCTCAGCACCAGGGCCAGATCCAGCGCCGTCACAAGATGCGCGAGTAGCGTTCGCGCTGACGGTCGGCCTGCAAGGGGCGGTCGAACACCATGGCCACGGCGCGCACGGCAAACCAGCCTTCGGCTGTGAGTGCAACGGCCTGCTCGCTGAAGCGCACCAACCCCTGTTCGGCCAGTGCGAGCAGCGCCTGCAGCTCGGTAGCCAGCACCTGGCGCGCGTCCACCAGGTGGGCCAGCGAAATGGACTCGAACTCCACCCTGCCCTGGCACATCAGCGCCATGATGACGGCGCGGCGCAGCAGGTCGTCGCGCGTCAGCGCCAGGCCGCGTTGGGTGGCGAATTGCCCTTGATGCAGCGCGTCTGCGTACTCCGTCAAGGTCTTGGCGTTCTGGCTGTAGGTGGCGCCGATCTTGCCGATGCTCGACACGCCCAGGCCGATCAAATCGCTGTCGGGCTGGGTGCTGTAGCCCTGGAAGTTGCGGTGCAGCCGGCCCTGGCGCTTGGCCACGGCCAGTGCATCGCCGGGCAGCGCGAAGTGGTCCATGCCGATGTGCAAGTAGCCCGCGGCAAGGAAGGCGTTGATGGCTGCCGCCTGCATCTGCACGCGCTGCGCCGCGCTGGGCAAGTCATCCGCATGAATGCGCCGCTGCGGCTTGAAGCGCTGGGGCAGGTGGGCGTAGGTGTACAGCGCAATGCGATCAGGCCGCAACTCCAGCACCTGCTGCAAGGTGGTGGCGAAGCTGGTGGGCGTTTGCTTGGGCAGGCCCAGGATCAGGTCGAGGTTGATCGAGGCAAAGCCCAGGCGGCGCGCCGCGCCCATGAGGCCGGCCACGCTGTCATGGCTTTGCAGGCGGTGCACGGCGCGCTGCACGTCGGGGTCGAAATCTTGCACGCCCAGGCTGAGGCGGTTGAAGCCCATCTGCGCCAGGTTTTCCAACCGCTGCGCCGAGACGGTGCGCGGGTCGACCTCGATCGACACCTCGGCATCAGGCGTCAAGCTGAACGCCGTGGCTAACAGGCGCATCAAGCGGCGCAATTCCTCGTCGCTTAAAAAGGTGGGCGTGCCGCCGCCCAGGTGGAGCTGCGACACCGCGCTGCGCGGGCCGAGTTCGCGCGCATGCAGGGCGATATCCAGCGCGAGCAGCTCCAGGTACTCAGCCGCGCGCTCGTGGTGCTTGGTGATGACCTTGTTGCAGGCACAGTAGTAGCACACCGACTCACAGAACGGCACGTGCACGTACACCGACAGCGGCGCGGCGCCACCGGCCACGGCGCCTTGCGCGCGCTGGCGCAGGGCTTGCCGGTATTGCTCGGGGCCGAAGGCCTCGGTGAATCGGTCGGCCGTGGGGTACGAGGTGTAGCGCGGGCCGGCCACGTCGAGCCGGGCCAACTGCTCGGCGGCCATCGGCGGCGCGGCGGGGCTCAAGGCATGGGCAACAAGCATGCTGCACTGTGGCAAATGACGGCAACCCTGAAGTTGATCTGCCGCAATCGCGTGCGCGACGGTGGCCACAACAATCTTTCATGCATTGAGCGTTGTCAGCCCGGCGCCCGATTTCAGGGTGCGCCAACCGTGATCGGATCGAGTCATGTCTGCCGCCATCGCCCAAAACATTGACCGAGCCGAGCCGTTGGAGCCGCGCCGCGCCGGGCCGCCCCAGGCAAGCGGCTGCCCCCTCGGGGGGGGCCGGCCGCGGTACTCCGCGGGCGGGGGGCATCAGTGAGCATCGAGCCCTTCAAGGTGGCGTGTTCGAGCTGCAACTTGCGCGAGCTGTGCCTGCCCGTGGGCATGTCGAACGAGCAACTGGCGCGGCTGGATCACATGGTGGCCAACCGGCGCGCGCTGGCCCGCGGCGACACCTTGTTCCGCACCGGCGACCCCTTCCAGGCCGTGTATGCCGTGCGCGCGGGCTTCTTCAAAACCCGGCTGACCAGCGAAGACGGGCGCGACCAGGTCACCGGCTTCCAGATGACCGGCGAGCTGCTGGGGCTGGACGGCATCGGCACCGAACGCCATGCCTGCGACGCGGTGGCGCTGGAAGGTTCGCAGGTTTGCGTGATCCCGTTCCACCGGTTGGAAGCCTTGACACGCGAGTTCAGCGATTTGCAGCATCAGTTCCACAAAATCATGAGCCGCGAGATCGTGCGCGACCATGGCGTGATGCTGCTGCTGGGCAGCATGCGCGCCGAAGAGCGCCTGGCGGCGTTCTTGCTCAACCTCACGCAGCGCCTGCGCGCGCGCGGCTATTCAGGCACGGCGCTGATCCTGCGCATGACGCGCGAAGAGATCGGCAGCTACCTCGGCCTGAAGCTCGAAACCGTGAGCCGCGCGTTTTCAAAGTTCCAGGAAGACGGCCTGCTGGAGGTGAAGCAGCGGCAAATCACCATCAAAAACCCGGCAGGGCTGCAACTACTGGTCAAGCCTTCGGCGTGCTGACCAACGATCAAGCCTTCGGCTTTCGGATCAGCAATCAAGCCTGCGGCTTGTTGACGGCAGGTCCATCCAGCGCAAACGCCACCGCGATGGCCGCGGCCACCACGGCCCAGAACACCAGGAACGCCAGGCTGTAGACGGCCAAGGCAGACAGCGCCACGCTGGCCCCGCCGGGCCAATGCAGCGCGGCCGGATCGACCACGGCAAAGACCAGCATTTCGAGCGCGCTGGCGCCAACGAAGGCCGGCCACAACAGGCGCAGGGCGCGCGGCGGTGGGTGTTCGGTGGTCATCGCACTACTCCGTTGCTCAGGGCCGCGGCGCAGCGGGTGCTGGCGTGGCGGCGTGGTTGCGCCCCAGCACAGCCGGCACCTGTGCCGTGCCCACCCGGCCAGAGGCGGCCGTGGCCAGGGGCGTGTCCGCGCCGCGCCAGGCGATGACGGCGGTGGCGGTGGCGGCCACCACCACCACCAGCGGCCCGCCCACCACCAGCCACACCATGCCCACCTGCCACCAGCGTGGGTTGTCCTGTTGAGTGTGCAGTTTTGCCGCAGAGGGTGAGGGTGTCATGGCTTCACTCCGGTTGTGGCGTGCGCGGTCAGCGCGGCACCAAAAAGGTTGATTTCTCGCGCACGGCAACGTTGTCATCGGCCACAGCACCTAGCCGGGTGATGACGAATTCAATGCCATGCGCCCCGCCACCGGCAGCCTGCGCCGCCTCGAACGGCACGCGCACCGCCAGCGTCACCCAGCGCGCCTCGGCGCTGAGCAGCTCGAACTCGCTGCGCCCGGCCACGGCCGCACCAGGCAGGCCCTGCACCGTGAAGTGAAAGCGCTGCGGCGACTCGGCGCTGTTCATCACCTGCAGCCGGTACAGGTTCTCGACCTGCCCGCCATCGACGATGCGCGACAGCGTGCCGCGGTCGCGCACCACATCCACGCGGAACGGATGGCGCAGCGCCAGGCTGGCCAGCAGCGCAGCCACGATCACGCCGAGCAGCGCCGTGTACACGAGCACCCGCGGCCGCGCCACGCGCTTGAGCAATTGCAGGCCTTGCCAATGCTCCTTCATGCCGTTCTGCGTCGCGTAGCGGATCAGCCCGCGCGGGTAGCTCATCTTGTCCATCACGCCGTTGCACACGTCCACGCAAGCGGCGCAGCCGATGCACTCGTATTGCAGGCCGTTGCGGATGTCGATGCCGGTGGGGCAGACCTGGACGCACAGCCCGCAATCGATGCAGTCGCCCAGGCCCTTGCTCTTGGCCAGGGCGCGCGAGTCGCCCTTGCGCGGGCGCGAGCCGCGCGCTTCGCCGCGTTCGGTGTCGTAGCTGATGATGAGCGTGTCCTTGTCGAACATGGCGCTCTGGAAGCGCGCATACGGGCACATGTACTTGCACACCTGTTCACGCAGGTAGCCGGCATTGCCATAGGTGGCCAGGGCGTAGAACAGCACCCAGAACCATTCCCAGGGGCCGAAGCTGCCGCTGCGTGCTTCCTGCGCCAGCAGGTGGATGGGGGTGAAGTAGCCCACGAAGGTGAAGCCCGTCCACAACGCCAGGGCCACCCAGACCGTTTGCGTGGCGCCCTTGCGCGCGAGCTTGTCGGCGCTCCAGGGCGCGGCGTCGCGCTTCATGCGCGCGATGCGGTCGCCTTCGAATCGCCGCTCCACCCACAGGAAGATTTCGGTGTACACGGTCTGCGGGCAAGCGAAACCGCACCACACCCGCCCGGCCACGGTGGTGAACAGGAACAGCGCAAAGGCACTCACCACCAGCAGGCCGGTGAGGTAGATGAAGTCCTGCGGGTACAGCACCAGGCCGAAGATGTAGAAGCGCCGTGCGGCCAGGTCGAACAGCACCGCCTGGCGCCCATTCCAAATCAGCCAGGGCAGGCCGTAGAACACCAGTTGCGTGGCCCACACCAGGGCCCAGCGCCAGCCCGCGAACCAGCCGCTCACTGAACGCGGGTAGATGCGCTTTTGGCGCGCGTACAGCGAGATGACGGCGGTGGCGGCGTCGTCGCTGGGCACTGCCTCGCCCTTGGCCATGGCAACGGTCAGCGCGCCGCGCCGGGTTGCGACAGGCTCCACACATACGCCGCCAGCACATGCACCTGCTGCGGGCTCAGGCGCGTGCCGTGCGCCGGCATGACGTTGCTCTTGCCTTGCGTGACCATGGCCACGATGGCCGCTTCGCCCCAGCCGTGCAGCCAAACACCATCGGCGAGGTTGGGCGCGCCCAAGGCCTGGTTGCCTTTGCCGTCCATGCCATGGCAAGCAGCGCAGGCCATGAACTTGGCCTTGCCCAGTTGCGCCGCCAGGCTGTCGTGCGGGCTGCGCGACAGGCTCAGCACATGGTGCGCCAGGTTGCGCAGGTCTTCGGCGCCGCCCACGGCCGCGGCCAGTGGCGGCATGACGCCGGTGCGGCCCTGGGTGATGGTTTGCTTGATGACATCGTGTGTGCCGCCCCACAGCCAATCGTTATCTGTAAGGTTAGGAAAGCCCTTGCTGCCCTTGGCATCAGCACCATGGCAGGTGGCGCAGTGGTTGCCGAACAGCCGCTCGCCGATGCCCATGGCTTGCGGGTCGCGCGCCAGCGCGGCGGCGTCGAGTGCGGCGAAACGCGCGTAGATCGGCGCCATCTCGGCCTGCGCGGCTTGCTGATCGGCCTGCATCTCGCCCGTGCTGCTCCAGCCCGCCGTGCCGCGCAGGCTGCCCAGCCCGGGGTAGACCACCAGGTAGCCCACGGCATAGACGATGGTGATGATGAACAACCACATCCACCAGCGCGGCAGCGGGTTGTTCATTTCGCGCAAGTCTTCGTCCCACACATGGCCGGTGCTGTTGTCGCCGGCCATCACGCGGTGGCGGCTGGCCACCAGCAGCAGCCACAAACAGGCCAGCAGGCTCAGGGCGGTGGCGATGGCCACGAACCAGGACCAGCCCGGGTGGATGAAGTCACTCATGGCTGTCCTTTTCGCGTCGCGCCAATGGTTTGTGGGTAGGCTTTTGGGTGGACTCATCGAGGAACGGCAACTGCGCCGCTTCGTCGAAGCCCGCGCGTTGGCGGCGGCTGTAGGCCCAGCGCACCAGGCTCAGGAACAGCACCAGGCCCAGCACGGTGACGGTGATACGCAGATCGTTGATGTCCATGGCGGGGTCCTACTTCACCGCGGTGCCCAAGACCTGCAGGTACGCCACCAGCGCGTCGAGATCGGTCTTGCCCTTCACGGCGGAGCTGGCGCCGGCGATGTCAGCCTCGCTGTAGGGCACGCCCACGCGGCTCAGGCCGCGCAGGTGGGCCGGCATCGCGGCGGCGTCAATGCTCTGGCGCTCCAGCCACGGGTAGGCCGGCATGTTTGATTCGGGCACCAGGTCGCGCGGGCTGATCAGGTGCTGGCGCTGCCATTCGTCGCTGTACTTGCCGCCCACGCGGTGCAGGTCGGGCCCGGTGCGCTTGCTGCCCCACTGGAAGGGGTGGTCGTAAACAAACTCCCCGGCTTGGGAATACGGGCCGTAGCGCTGCGTTTCGGCGCTCAGCGCGCGGATCATCTGCGAGTGGCAGTTGTAGCAACCCTCGCGCACGTACACGTCGCGCCCGGCGAGCTGCAAGGCGGTGAGCGGCTTGAGCCCTGGCACCGGTTCTGTGGTGCTGCGCTGAAAGTAAAGCGGCACGATCTCGACCAGCCCGCCCACGGCAATGGTGAGCAAGATGAGCACGATCATCAGGAAGTTGTTGGTCTCGATGCGGGCGTGGCCGCTGGGTTGCGAGCTTGCCGGGTCATGAGCCATGTTCGGTGTCCTGTGCAGAGATTGGTTTCAGGCCCGCACCAGCATGGGCACCGGGGCGCGCGCCGGGGCGTTGCCGCGCACCGTCATCCAAACGTTCCAGGTCATGATCAGCATGCCGCCCAGATAGAGCAGGCCGCCCAACAGGCGCACGGCATAGAACGGGAAGGTCGCCTTGACGCTTTCAACGAAGGTGTAGACCAGGGTGCCGTCGGGGTTGGTGGCGCGCCACATCAGGCCTTGCATGACGCCGGCGATCCACATCGCGGCGATGTACAGCACGATGCCCAGGGTGGCCACCCAGAAGTGCAGCTCGATGGCCCGCACGCTGTGCATCGCCGTGCGGCCGAACAGACGCGGGATCAGGTGGTACATCGAGCCCATGCTGATCAGCCCGACCCAGCCCAGCGCGCCGCTGTGCACATGACCCACCGTCCAGTCGGTGTAGTGGCTCAGGGCGTTGACGGTCTTGATCGACATCATCGGCCCCTCGAACGTGCTCATGCCGTAGAACGACAGGCTGACGATGAGGAACTTCAATATCGGATCGTCGCGCAGCTTGTGCCAGGCGCCACTGAGCGTCATCACGCCGTTGATCATGCCGCCCCAGCTGGGCGCCAGCAGCACCAGCGAAAACACCATGCCCACGCTTTGCGCCCAATCAGGCAAGGCGGTGTAGTGCAGGTGGTGCGGCCCGGCCCACATGTAGGTGAAGATCAGGGCCCAGAAATGCACGATCGACAGCCGGTACGAATACACCGGCCGTTCGGCCTGCTTGGGGATGTAGTAATACATCATGCCCAGGAAGCCGGCGGTGAGGAAGAAGCCCACCGCGTTGTGGCCGTACCACCACTGCACCATGGCGTCTTGCACGCCGGCATAGGCCGAGTAACTTTTGGTGACACTCACCGGAATGGCCGCGCTGTTGACGATGTGCAGCAGCGCCACGGCGATGATGAACGAGCCGAAGAACCAGTTGGCGACGTAGATGTGGCGCACCTTGCGCGTGCCCAGGGTGCCGAAGAAGACCACGGCGTAGGCCACCCACACCACGGCGATCAGGATGTCGATCGGCCACTCCAGTTCGGCGTATTCCTTGCCCTGGGTGTAGCCCATGGGCAAGGTGATGGCCGCGGCCACGATCACCGCTTGCCAGCCCCAAAAAACAAACTTGGCCAGGCCGGGCAGGAACAGCGGCACCTGGCAGGTGCGCTGCGCCACATGCAGGCTGGTGGCCATGAGGGCGCAGCCGCCAAAGGCGAAGATCACCGCATTGGTGTGCAGCGGGCGCAGCCGGCCATAGCTGAACCACGGGAGGTCGAAGTTCAGCGCTGGCCAGGTGAGCTGCGCGGCGATGATCACGCCCACCAGCATGCCCACCACGCCCCACAAAATGGTGGCCAGCGCGAACCAGCGCACGGCGTCGTCTTCGTACGCAATGGGTGGCGGCGTGCTCACACTGTTCGCCATGGGGCTGCTCCTTTTTTTGACTCGGCTGCGGTTGACACGGATTCTTCGGGCGCGGGCGCGGCACGGGCTTGATGCGCATCAAGCTTCAGCTCAGGCTGTTGCAAGATGCGCTCACCTTCGCGCTCGAGGTCATCAAACTGGCCACCGTGCAAGGCCCAGCCGAACACGGCGATGAACAGCAACACCACCGCGGCCGACAACGGGATGAGCAGGTACAGGATGTCCATGGCGTTTGAAGCGCGCGTGCCGCTCAATGCGCAGCGCGCGCCGCGTTCAGCACCACGAGCAGCGAACTCAGCGCCATGCCCAGGCCCGCGGCCCAGGGCGGCAGATAACCGGCCAGTGCAGCGGGCACGCAGGCGGCGTTGTAGGTGGCGGCCCAGAGCAGGTTCTGGCGCACGATGCGCACGGCCTTGAGCGCGGCGTTGCGGCTAGCCACGATGTCCAGCGGCCGGCCGGCCAGCAGCACCAGGTCGGCCACGCTGCGCGCGGCCAGGGCGCCCTGGCCCATGGCGATGGCCACGTCGGCCCGCGCCAGCGCGGGTGCGTCGTTGATGCCGTCGCCCACCATCGCCACGCGCCGGCCTTGCACCTGCATGCGGGCCACTTCGGCCATCTTGGCCGCGGGGGTGGCGCCGCCGATGGCCCCAGACAGGCCCAGCCGCGTGGCCAAGGCGCGCACGCGCGCGGGCGCATCGCCCGAAAGCACGCTGACTGCCACGCCGGCTGCCTGCAAAGCCTGCACCGCTTGCTGCGTGCCGAGTCGCATGGCCTCTTCGAAAGTGAAAGCGGCCAGCGCCTGGCCGGCACGGGCGAGTAACACTTGCGAATCATCTGTAACGTTAATCTTCGTAGCTTCAGGCATCGGCGCGGAGCCCACCGCCCACTGTGCGGCACCGAGCCGCCATCCGCAGCCCTGTTCATCGCGCGCGCTCAGGCCATACCCCGGGTGTTCCTGCACGTCAGCCCAAACGCCACCCGGCGCGCCCGCCGCAACCAAGGCGCGCGACAGCGGGTGCTGCGAATGCGCCGCCAAGCCTGAAGCCAGCTGGCGCGCGCTGGCCGCGTCCACCACACCGTGCGCGCACGCCAGCACAGTCACCGCCTTCAGCTCGGGTTGCGGTTCACACAGCGTGCCGGTCTTGTCGAGCACGATGCTGTCCACCCGCGCCAGCCGCTCCAGCGCATTGAGCCGGCGCACCAGCACGCCGCGCCGCGCCAGGCCTTGCGCGGCGGCGATCAACGTGGCGGGCGTGGCCAGCGCCAAGGCGCAAGGGCAGGTCACGACCAGCACCGACACCGCTACCCAGACCGCGCGCGCCGGGTCGATCTGGCTCCAGACCAGCGCTGCCGCCACCGCCAGGCCGAGCACAGCCCACAGGAACGGCCCAGCCATGCGTTCGGCCAATGCCGCCGCGGCCGGGCGCTCAGTGGCCGCGCTGTGCATCAGGCCCAGCACGGCTTGCAGCCGCGTGTCGGCGCCGCAGCGCAGCACCCGCATCAGCACCGGCGCACCGGCGTTCAGGCTGCCGGCCAGCACCTCATCACCCGGGCCGCGCGGCAGGGTCTGGCTCTCGCCGCTGAGCAGGGCTTCGTCGCTGCGCGTGTGGCCTTCGATCAACACGCCGTCGGCCACGAAGGCCTGGCCCAGCGGCACGCGCAGCACGTCACCGGGCTGCACGCGCAACGCACTCACCTCTTCAAAGGCACCCGCAGCGGTGCGGCGCCAAGCACTGTTGGGCAATTCGCCGGCGGCCGCTTCGAGTGCTTCCGCGGCGCGGTGGCGCAAGTGCATCTCGACAAAGCGTGCACACAGCAGGAAGCTGACGAACATGGTCAGCGAATCGAAATACACCTCGTTGCCAAACGGGCCACCGCTTTGGAAGGTGGCCCCGGTGCTGGCCACGAAACTCACGCCCAAGCCCAGCACCACGGGCAGATCCATGCTGATGCGGCGTTGGCGCAGCCCGCGCCAGGCCGCGCCGAACAGCGGCGCGGCGCTGAACAGCAACACCGGCAGGCTGAGCACCCAGCTGGCCCAATTGAGCAGGCGCGCCAAGTCTGGCGCCAGGTCGCCCGGCGTGGCGAAGTACGCCGGGGCGGCCAGCATCATCACCTGCATGCTGCACAGGCCGGCCACGAACAGGCGCCATACGGCTGCGCGCGTCTCGGACGCACGCAACTCACGCGCGGCAACGCCGGCATCGGGCGCGGCACCATAACCGGCGGCTTGAACGGCCTCAATCAAGCGTGAAGCGGCCACACGCGCCGGGTTCCATTGCACCGTGGCGCGCTGGCCGGCCGCACTGACGCGCGCCTGCACCACACCGGGCAACGCCAGCAAAGCTTGCTCGATGAGGCCGGCGCAGGCGGCGCAATACATACCGCTCAGGGCCAGGCTCGATTCCGCCAGAAGCGGCCCTTCGGCGGCGGGCAGCCAGCGCGTGAAACGCGGCAGCTCCAAGGGGTCGTCCAGCACCGTGGCTGCCGCGCCGAGGGGCAAGGCGGCGGCGGGGGCGGTGGGCATGCGGTCAGGGTTCGGGCGGCGTCACATAATCTAGGCCAGCCACAAGCCCACAAGCATGATCCAGATCAAGACCGCCCTGCTCCCGTTCGGCTTCATGATCGGCGCCCTGTGCAGCCTGCTGTTTGGCTCTGCGGCCCGCGCTCAAGACGGCCCGCAGCCACCCTTGCCGACCATCACGCTGCAAGCTGGCCTGCACAAGATCAAGGCCGAGGTGGCGCGCACGCCGCAGCAGGTGCAGACGGGCATGATGTTCCGCCGTGAAATGGGTGCCAACGAGGCGATGTTGTTTGTGTTCGCCGACCTGGCGCCGCGCTGCTTCTGGATGAAGAACACGCTGCTGCCGCTGAGCATTGCCTTCATTGCCGACGACGGCCAGATCGTGCAGATCAACGAGATGAAGCCGCGCGACGAGACTTCACACTGCACCAAGACCGCGGTGCGCTATGCGCTGGAAATGAACCAGGGCTGGTTTGCCAAACGCGGCGTCAAGGCTGGCATGAAGTTGAAGGGCGCGCCGTTCGTGCCCTGAACACACCGGTGCCCGCGGCGCCGGTTTGCGGTTGGCTATAGTCGGCTGCTCGGGCTTTTTCACAACAAGAGGAGACAGATGATGGGTGCAATTTTTCAATCATTGGGCCGCACGGTGGCCGCCGGCGTGGTGCTGCTGGTGTTGCTGATCGTGGCGGTGGGCACGGGTGCCATCAACCACGCTTGGGGTGCCTTCTTCATGCGCTACCTGCACGTGGCCAGCGGGGTGATGTGGATCGGCTTGCTGTGGTACTTCAACTTCGTGCAGATCCCGTCAATGCCGAAGATTCCAGATGAGCAAAAGCCGGCCATCGGCAAGGTGATCGCGCCCACCGCGCTGTTCTGGTTCCGCTGGGCCGCGCTGGCCACGGTGGTCACCGGCCTGCTGGTGGCGCTGATGCACGGCTACCTGGCACAAGCGCTGATGTTGCAGCGCCCGGTGCTGGCCATCGGCATCGGCATGTGGCTGGCCCTGATCATGGCCTTCAACGTCTGGTTCATCATCTGGCCGAACCAGAAAAAGGCGCTGGGCATGGTGACGGTCACGCCCGAAGAAAAGGCCAAGGCCGCACGGCTGGCGATGCTCACGTCGCGCGGCAACACCATGCTGTCGATTCCCATGCTGTTTTGCATGGTGGCGCAGCAAAACGGCGGGCTTTAAAGCGCCCCAAGGCCGGCCGAGGCCGGCCGCCCCCCGTGGGGATCAAGCAAAGTGGCGGAGCCACATTTGCTTGAAGCCGCCTTAGGTTTCGGGCGGCGTCTCGGTTGCGATTCGCCGCTCGACCACCACTCGCGTCTGGCCGCGCGCCAGGCGCAGCTTCAAGGTGGCGCCCGAGCCGATCTGCCCCGGCGCCATCAACACGTTGCCGGCATCGTCTTCAACGATGGCGTAGCCGCGTTCGAGCACGTGCTGCGGGTCGAGTTGCGTGAGGCGCGCGCCCAGCACGGCCAAGCCGCTGCGCGCTGCCGCCAGGGCCAGTCCGCGAGCGCGCAGGTGGCGCGCATGCAGGTAGGCCAGCGCCTGGTTGTCACGCTGCTGGCGCCGCGCCATGCTGCCGCGCAGGCGCAAGGCCAGCAGAGCCAGGCGCTGCTGGTGCCCGCGCAAGCCTTGTAGCCGGCCGGCGAGTTGTTCGGCCAACAAGTCGAGCCGCTGCGCCTGGGTGTCCAGGCGGCGCTGCACCGCGCGCGTGGCGCGTGCGCCCAGCAGCGCCAACTCAGCGCGCAATTCATCGCGCGGCGGCGCGGCCAGCTCGGCCGCTGCGGTGGGCGTGGCGGCGCGCAGGTCAGCCGCCAGGTCAGCCAAGGTGATGTCGGTTTCATGGCCAACGCCGCTGATCACCGGCACCGAGCAGGCCCGAATGGCAAGCACCAGGGCTTCGTCATTGAACGCCCATAAATCTTCCAGCGAGCCGCCGCCGCGCACCAGCAGCAGCACGTCAACCTCACGCCGCAGCCCGGCAAGCTGCAGCGCCTGCACCAGCGCCGCGGGCGCTTGCGTGCCTTGCACCAGGCTGGGGTAGAGCACCACCCGCACCTGTGGCGCGCGGCGCGCCAGCGCGGCCAGCACGTCACTCAAGGCGGCCGCGCCGGTGGAGGTGACGATGCCCACGGCGCGCGGGAACGGCGGCAGCGCACGCTTGGCCGCCACATCG
This sequence comes from Burkholderiales bacterium, assembly GCA_031418595.1. Lineage (GTDB taxonomy): Bacteria > Pseudomonadota > Gammaproteobacteria > Burkholderiales > Burkholderiaceae_C > Rubrivivax. The sequence continues at coordinate 78,621 of JANOXU010000267.1, read as the reverse complement.
AACCAGCCCTGCGCTTGCAGCAGCGCTTTCTTGCGCAGGAACTCCTCGTACAGCGCGCCGCTGCCCACGCGCTTCATGGCTTCGGCCACGAACTGCAACTCACCGCGCTGCTCGTACACAGCCAGGCGGCCGCGCAGCTCAACCTGCTGCCCGTCGGCCGGGGCGAAATCCATCATCACAGCGGCGCGGCGGAACATGGCGCAGCGCAGCAAGGCCGGCGCGCCGCTGGCGTCTTTCAAGGCGAAGTACAAGTGGCCACTGGCCGGGCGCGACAGGCCTGAGAGTTCACCGCGCACCGTGACCGCGGCAAAGCGCGCATTCAGCGCATCGGCGCAAGCCAGCAGCAGCGCGGCCACGCCCCAAACGGGCCGCGCCAGGCCTTCGTTTTCAGCCTCGATCATGGCCAAACCCAAGCCTGGCGCGGGGGCAACGCTCCACACCCGCGCCAGCACTGGGCCGGCGCGAACCCAGACGGCGAAAAATGCCGCATTCAAGTCTCAACTGGTTGATTTCAAACATCATTTTTCTGCCAAAAAATGTGGCAGTCTGATCAGACCCATGTATTGACGCCACTTTGCGGCCACTGCCCGGAGGTTAACCACACAGTTGTCCACAGCAACGGTGGATGACTTGGCGCAGCGCGCGCTCAGGCCGGTGAAAGCGGCCCTTTTCAGCCGCCGGAGTGGCGCAGGCTTGCCCTCATAATCGCCGCCGCTGTGTGCCCTGCTGGTGCCCATGAAGGCCCGCTACGTGCCATGCAGCGCCCCCGCCCGAGTACCCGAGGCCACCCCTTGCTTTCGATCATACAAGCCGCTGGTTGGCCGATTTGGCCGCTGATCCTGTGCTCCATCGTCGCCCTGGCCATCGTGGTTGAACGCCTGATCAGCCTGCGCCCTGCGCTGGTGGCGCCGGTCAGCTTGCTCGAAGAAGTGATGGCGGTCACGCGCGAGCGGTTGCCCAACCTGGAAGTGGTGAACAAGCTGGCGCAAACGTCTGAAATGGGCAGCGTGCTGGCCACCGGCTTGCGCAACGTGATGGCCAACCCCAAGGCCAGCGAGCTTGACGTGCGCCAGTCTCTCGAAGGCGCCGGCCGCGTGGCGCTGCACCGGCTGGAACGCTACCTGAATGCGCTGGGCACCATCGCCTCGGCCGCGCCGCTGCTGGGGCTGTTCGGCACCGTGGTGGGCATGATCGAAATCTTCGGCTCGCAGTCGCCCACCGGCGGCTCCAATCCGCAGCTGCTGGCGCACGGCATTTCGGTGGCGCTGTACAACACCGCGTTCGGCTTGATCATCGCCGTGCCGGCCCTGATGTTCCACCGCTACTTCCGCTCGCGGGTCGAGGAGTACCAGTTGACCATGGAGCTGGCCGCGGAGCGGCTGCTGCCGCAGTTGATGCGCCACGCGGCGCGCGCGGTGGCAGCACAGGCCGGCTGAACACAGCATGAAGTTTTCGCGCCGCCATGTTGATGAGCCCGAGATCAACCTGATCCCCTTCATCGACGTGTTATTGGTGATCCTCATCTTCCTGATGCTGTCGACCACCTATTCGCGCTTCACCGAACTGCAGCTCACCCTGCCCGCGGCCGACGCTGAAAAGATGCGCGAACGGCCGTATGAAATTCTGGTGGCCGTGGCCGCTGACGGGCGCACGCTGGTCAACAAGCAACCGGTCGATGGGCGCAGCGTGGTCGCCCTGGCCACCGAGCTGACCGCCGCGGCCGCAGGCCATGCCGATGCCGTGGTGATCGTTTCTGCTGACGCCATGTCGTCACATCAATCGTTCGTCAATGTGCTCGACGCCGCGCGGCGCGCCGGCCTGGCGCGCCTGACCATCGCCACCCAGGGCAGCAGCGGCACACAGCCGTGAAGCTGCCGGCGGCTTGGCAGCAAGCCCTGGTGGCCGGCTGGTGGCAGCCCCACTGCACCGGCTGGCAGCGTGCGCTGCTGCCGCTGGCGTGGTTGTATGGCGTGGCCGTTTTCCTACGCAAACTTGCCCTACGCAAACACTTGTTAGCCCCCGGCTGGCGCACACCCGTGCCCGTGGTGGTGGTGGGCAACCTGGTGCTGGGTGGGGCCGGCAAGACGCCCACTGTGATTGCCCTCGTGCAGGCCCTGCAAGCGGCCGGCCGCCAGCCGGGCGTGGTGTCGCGCGGGTATGGGCGCGCGGGTGATGGCGTGTGCGAAGTCAGCGCGCAGGCGCGCAGCGAACAGGTGGGCGACGAGCCGCTGTTGATCCAGCGCCGCACCGGCGTGCCGGTTTGGGTGGGCCGCGATCGCGCCGCGGCGGTGCGCGCCTTGTTGCAGGCCCAGCCGCAGGTCGACCTGATCGTTTGCGACGACGGCCTGCAGCACCTGGCCTTGCAGCGCGACGCGCAAGTCATCGTCTTCGACGAGCGCGGCGTCGGCAATGGGCAACTGCTGCCCGCCGGGCCGTTGCGCGAGCCGCTACCCGCGACCGTGCCGGCGCGCACGCTGGTGCTGTACAACGCCGCCGCTGCCAGCACGCCGCTGCCCGGCGCGTTGGTGCAGCGCCAATTGGCCGGCGCCTTGGCCTTGTCCGATTGGTGGGCCGGCGCTGCGCCCACCGCCGCCGCCTTGCAGGCCTTGCGCGGCCGCCCGGTGCTGGCCGCGGCCGGGCTGGCGCACCCGGCGCGCTTCTTCAACATGCTGCGTGCGGCGGGCCTGCAAATCGCCGAACTGCCGTTGCCCGATCATCATGACTACACCACCCTGCCCTGGCCGCCAGCGACGGCCGATGTGCTGGTCACCGAGAAGGACGCGGTGAAGATTGCACCAGGCCGTGTGGGCAGCGCGCGCGTGTGGGTGGTGCCGCTAGACTTCGCGCTTCCCGAAGGTTTCGTTGCCAACTTACTCGCGCATTGCACCCGCCCATGAGCCTTGATCTGCGCCTGATCGAACTGCTGGTTTGCCCGGTGTGCCGCGGCCCGCTGCAACTGCTGCGCGACGAGCAACAGCGCCCCAGCGGCTTCAGTTGCGCGGCCGACCGCCTGGCCTTCCCCATCCGCGACGGCCTGCCCTGCCTGCTGGAAAGCGAGGCGCGCAGCCTGGACGCCGCAGCGGCCACGCCCACCGCCGCGCCGACCGGCGGCTAAGGGCCTTGGACTTTCACGTCCTGATCCCGGCGCGGCTGGCCTCCACCCGCCTGCCGAACAAGCCGCTGGCCGACATCGCCGGAGTGCCCATGGTGGTGCGCGTGGCGCAGCGCGCGGCGCAGTCTGGCGCGCGCCAGGTGGTGGTGGCGGCTGACGATGAACGCATCGTCGACGCCTGCACCGCCCACGGCGTGAAAGCCGTGCTCACCCGCGCTGACCATGCCAGCGGCAGCGACCGCCTGGCCCAGACCTGTGAACTCATCGGTTTGGATGGCGACGACCTGGTGGTGAACGTGCAGGGCGACGAGCCGCTGATCGAGCCCGACCTGGTGCGCCAGGCCGCGCAACTCTTGCTGCAACGGCCCGATTGCGTGATGAGCACGGTGGCACACGCCATCATTTCGGTGGCTGATTTCACCAATCCGAACATCGTGAAAGTGGTGCTCGATGCACAGGGCCGTGCGCTGTACTTCAGCCGCGCGCCGATACCGGCCTGGCGCGATGCACCCGGCGCCGGGGCCACGCTGGCACAGCCGGCGCCGCTGCGCCATGTGGGGCTGTATGCCTACCGCGCCGGCTTCCTGCGCCGCTTCCCAAAATTGAGCGCTGCGCCGCTGGAGCAGCTTGAGGCGCTGGAGCAATTGCGTGTGCTGTGGCATGGCGAGCGCATTGCCGTGCTGGTGAGTGAAGCGGCTCCCGGCATTGGTGTTGACACGCCGCAAGACCTGGCCCGCGTGCGCGCCCTGTTTGCCAGTGTTCAGGCGGGTTGATCTCAAACCGCTGGCTGCACCTCACCAGCCATAATTCGAGCGCCCTGCGGTGCACTCACCGCCTGCGGCACCGAACCCACACACAAGAGGCGAGACAACGATGAAACTGATCCTGTTGGGGGCGCCCGGCGCGGGCAAGGGCACGCAGGCCACGCAGATCTGCCAGAAGTACGGCATCCCGCAAATCTCCACCGGCGACATGCTGCGCGCCGCCGTCAAGGCCGGCACGCCGCTGGGCCTGGCGGCCAAGAAGGTGATGGACTCGGGCGCATTGGTCAGCGACGACATCATCATCGGCCTGGTGAAGGAACGCATCACCCAGCCCGACTGCGCCAACGGGTTCTTGTTCGACGGTTTCCCGCGCACCATTGTGCAGGCCGACGCCATGAAGGCGGCTAACGTTTCACTTGATGTGGTACTTGAAATCGACGTGCCCGACAGCGCCATCATCGAACGCATGAGCGGGCGGCGCGTGCACCAGCCTTCGGGCCGCACCTATCACCTCACCTTCAACGCGCCCAAGGTGGCCGGCAAGGACGACGTGACGGGCGAAGACCTGGTTCAGCGCGTGGACGACACCGAAGCCACGGTGCGGCATCGGCTCGACGTGTACCAACAGCAAACCCGCCCGCTGGTGGGCTACTACACCGCCTGGGCCGCAACGGGTGCGACTGATGCGCCGCGGTATTGCAAGATTGATGGCACGGGCAGCGTTGATGCCATCACGCAGCGGGCGTTTGCGGCGTTGGCGGGCTGATACAGCCCGCGCAACGCTCAATGCTGTTCAGGCCAGATCCAGGCGCCTTTCGATGCGCAGGATGCGCTCGAGCAACTTGTCCAGGCTGACCTGCTGCGGCGCGCCATCCTCGAACAAATGCACGTCATTGCGCCTTAGCTCAATCACCGACGTGTCGGTGCTGTGCAAGCGCAGTTTGATATCCGCGGTATCTGACTTGATTTCGGCCAGCTCGGCGCAAATGGCCTTCAGGTGCTCGATGATGATGTTGTCGATCTGATCAGTCATGGGTGAACCTCACCTGGCTAAATATGATACGGCAGCCCTCCGTGAGACTGCCGGCGAAGGCAGCATGCCTTGCCGATGCCGTCATCGAACGCATCAACTCGGCCCTGCCCAACTCAACCCAACGCTGCCTTCAGATCAGCCACTGTCGTCATCAAAGTCATCGGGTCAAGTGGCGACGTGCTCAGGCCCAGGCGCAGGTAGAAGGCTTTAGCATCCTCAGAAACGGCGTGCACGAGTAAACCCCGGATGCCGATGGCGTCGGCCGCATAGATGACCCGGTTTGCGGCGTCCTGAAAAAGGTACCTCCCCAACCCAAGGCCGTGGTGATCCTGCGCGACCGCAAGCCTGGCGAGCACCACAACAGGAATCGGATCGGGCATGTTGCGCCTGAAGCGCCCAGGGGACGCATCGGCAGCCACAGCGCTGGCCGCCAGTGCATAGTACGCAATGACCTGGCCCGCACTGCACGCGACAAACGTGCGCGAAGCGCCGCTGAGTTGGTTTTGCAGGGCGCGGCGACGAAGCCAGTCATCAAGCGACGCAACGCCGCTGGCGAAGCCCCCAAGCGAATGCTCTGCGGTCAACGGCTCAGGGGCCAGGATCATCGCGCCTGCTTCGGACCTTTTGACCAAGGTGGCTGTGCTTTCATCGTGCGTTGCAGCCGCTCGTTTGGCTTTGGCGCCACGTCGAGCCTGGCCAGGAACTTGGCGTAGGTTGACGGGCTGACGACGAAGATGGTTCGATCGAGCAGCGCGTCTTCGGCGGCGCGGCGTGCGGCGCTCAGGATGAAGTCTGTTCGCGTCTTGCCGCTGGCTTGTGCAGCGCGGTCGATCAGGCCACGCTCAGCGGCCGCAATGCGCAGATTCAGCGTTTCGCGGGGTGCAGCTTTGGTTGGCGTTGCAGCTTCAGGTTTCATGGCGTCTGTCTACGGTGAAGGCGCCCATTCTAGTTGAGTGTAATGCCAATGTCATTACAAGACGTGGCCATGAGACCTTACCGAGATAGAATGTAAGGAATCGTCTGACCCTGAGAGGATTCGATCATGTTCGCCACACTCACCAGCAAGGGGCAGCTCACGCTGCCCAAGGAGATACGCGACCGGCTGAGCCTGGATGCCGGTTCGATCCTCGACTTTCAGATACAGGCGGACAACACGATCACCGCGCGGCGGGTCTTGCCCGATGCTCGGCGCATCCGTGGCTTGCTCAAGTCGCCGCATGCCGCACCGCTGACCGTCGAGCAGATGGACGAAGCGGTCGCCAAGCACTTGCAAGGCAAACACGCCCCAACAAAGGCCGGCCGTAAATCCACCGGCCGATGATCGGCATCGACACCAACATCCTGCTGCGCCTGTGGCTCAACGATGACCCGGGGCAGAACAAACGCATCGATGCGCTGCTGGCCGAGCATGGCAGTACGCCCGGCTCGTTGCTGGTGACGGATGTCGTGTTGGTGGAAGCCGTCTGGACGCTGAGGTCTGCCTTCGAGCAAGACAAAGACGCCCAGTTGATCGCGGTGCGCAGCCTGTTGGAGGAAACCGCGTTCGCCTTCGAGGATCGCGAAGCCGTTGCTGGTGCCGTCATCCTGTTCGAAACGGGCTCTTGCGGATTCGCCGATTGCCTCGTCGTTGCCAAGCACGCCCGCCAGGGATGCGACTTCACCGCGACCTTCGATCGAGGCATGCGCAAGTTGCCAGGGGTGAAGGTGCTCTGAAATCGACCTTCAACAGAGTTCAAAGAACAGACACTGAGCAAGGCCAGGCACCGCGGGTCGCGCACGCTGGCATCGGTGGCCAGAGAGCTGAACGCGGCCTTGGGTACTCTGAAGGACTGGCTCAAGAGATCGGGCAAGGGGCGGCAGGGTTGGCGCATGCGGCAACCCTGCGCGCAGATGTACCAGCCCGCCGGTGGTTGCTGCGCAGCGGCCATAGCCGGAATGATGTTTGAAGGAACGCCTCGCCCTGCCCGACTGCGCCAACGGCTTCTTGTTCGACGGTTTCCCGCGCACCCTGCCGCAAGCCGACGCGATGAAGGCGGCTAACGTTCGACTTGACGTGGTGCTTGAAATCGACGTGCCCGACAGCGCCATCATCGAACGCATGAGCGGGCGGCGCGTGCACCAACTCTCAGGCCGCACTTATCAGGGCAAGGTCAAACACACTCTGAACAGGTTCAGGCAAAGTCGAGGCGCCGTTCGATGCGACGCCATCCCACCGGTGCCGCTGACGCGCCGCGCCATCGCAAGATTGATGGCACGGGCAGCGTCGAGGCGATCACACAGCGGCGTTTGCGGCGCTTACTTCATCAGCGTGAACAACGCGGCGTGCGCCACGGGCGCGCCGCCCTCGGTGATTTCAAGGGACGCCTGCTTGTGTCCAGTAGCGCCCACCGTGGCCTGCATTACCACCTTAACCGCCGTCGACGCCCCAGCCGCCAGCGCCACCGTTGCTGGGCTGACGCTGTAGGTGACACCGGCCGGCTGCGCACCGATCGCCGACGCCGAATCAAAAGTCTCGGCTTTACCGCTAACGTTTGACAAGTCAGCTCCATCTCTCGCGTCAGCTCACTGACTGTGGGCACATCGTTGAACGAAAAGCTCGCCGGGTAGAGTGCCACCAAGGCGCCCAGCGCCTTGCCGCTATCAAGGCTGACCATGTAGGCTGCAATGCTGGGCTGGTTGGCCGTGCCGCCACTGCCTTTAGCCGTGGGGTCGCCTGCTATGTTGTTGGCCACCAGCACGACAGCGGCGCCAGCGTTCTGGGCGTTGCGACCTTTGACTGAGATTGGATTGGTGACAGCACCAAGCCAATTGACGTTGCATCATGAAAAATGCCCTCGCACAACGAGGGCATTCCGGCTCACCTGCCTTTGACCGCTGCCCCACAAGGGCTCGCGCCACGACGGTCTAGGCAGCGCAGTTCATTCAGAACTTGTACGTGCCGCGAAGGTAGTAAGTGCGGCCAGTGGGATCGGTGAACCGCGGGTCATAGTTGGCCTGGAAAACCTCTCCCTGGTTCGAGTACGGCGGTTCGCGGTTTGTCAGGTTCTTGATGCCGAATGTCAGGCTGACATTCTTCGTTGCAGCGAAGTTGACGTAGGCGTCCATCGTGGCGTAATTGCTTACTTTCGGGTTGTCGGCAGGATCCTGGTCAGCGTAGCCGCTCTTGTAGTGGCCTACCGCACCCACCGTCCAATTACTAAAGACCCAGGACGCTGTCAATGCATGCTGCCAGCGGAAGATCGGACCGACGCCGACATACACACCCACGTTTTGATTGAACGGGCCACCGATGAAATCCTGATACTCGTACTTCGAGACATAGGTGCTGTTCATGCCCAAATTCAGCGTGCCCATGGAACCCAAGCCTTGGCGGTAGGTCAAGCTGAGATCGACGCCGCTGGTGTTGGTCTCGCCCAGGTTCTGCTGCCGCAGGTCGAGGAAGCCGCAGCTCGTGCCCGGGCAGTCGAAACTGCTGATCGACAAGTCGCCGGAAGGGTTGCGATGAATGTACGGCGCGAAAGTCACAATGTCACCAAGCACTGTGGTTTCCGACAAGGCGGCGATGGAATTCTTCAAACGAACCCACCACAGATCAACACCGACCGTCATGTTCGTCATGGGTTCGAAAACCAATCCCAAGGTGATGTTCTTCGCCTTCTCTGGCTTGAGATCCACATTGCCACCCGTTAGCCGCTGAACCTGAATGTCGCAGTACAACGTCGCCTGCTTGCCGGGCAGTGGTACGCCGCCGGGACAGTTGACGGGGTCGTCCACGGTGCCGGTGTTGGTATAAGCGGCGGTCGCGTTCAACTCGTACAGTGACGGCGCGCGAAAGCCTGTCGAGTAGGTCGCGCGCATCAGCACTGACTTGATCGGCTGGTAACGCAGCGATAGCTTCGGGTTGAATGTGTTGCCGAAATCGCTGTACCTGTCATAGCGTGCCGCCGCCGTCACGTCCAGGGTCTTCGACAGGGGAACGCTCAGCTCGGCATACAGCGCGCCCACGTTGCGCTTGCCTTCCGAAACCGAGGTCGGGTCGACGCCGGTGCTGGCCACCAGCAACTCGGCCACCGGGGGGTTTGCCGCGGAATGGAAGTCCTCGCGGCGGGCCTCCGCACCAACCGCCAGCGCTGAGCTGCGGCCGCTACCCATCCAGTCGCCAAGCTCGCGGCTGGCCCGAAAATCTCCCGTCGTGACCTTGCCACGGTGGTTCTGCAAATTTCCGCCGAGCAGGGCATCGGCGATGAACGCATCGCCTGCTGCGTTCTGGGCGCCAAACGGGTTGATCACACCATTGAGCACGCCTTGGGTGATCTTTTTTCCGTCGCTGTAGCCGGTCACGTTCTGGGCGATCTTGTTTTCGTTGTAGCTGACGCCTGCCTGGTAATCCCAGCCGACCAACACGCCGTCAACTTGCGCGAGCAGGCGCTGCTGCTTGTTGTCAGAGATGTCGGTGCGCTGCCCGCCGGCGAGTGCACGCCAACGGATATTCAGGAAGCCAGGCTGTAGCACGACACCGGGCCGCGGGCTCATATTGGCCTGCGTATAGGCAGGGTTAAGGGTGATGTTCGGGGTGATGCTTCCCGGTTGGCCAGGAAAGAACGGGTTGTTGGTGCCGTCCGGCTTTTTCGGGTTCATGAACAAACCCGCATAGGGCACCGGCGCAATGCGTGTCGTCGTCTTGTTTTCAGTTCCGAACCACTCCAGCGACAGGTTGTGATCGTTACCCAGGCGAACCGTGCCGCGCACCATGCCAGACACGCGATCGGCCTTCGATGTGTAATCGACGAAGCGGGAGGTGGCGATCTGGCACGAAGTGCCGGCCACGCCGCCGGGTTGAACCAGGAACGACGGGTCTGAACAGGCAGGCGCTGCCGGATTTCCAACTGCGCCGCCCTGGAAGTAATTGGCCGGGAAAGGCGTACCCGATATGCCGCCCGGGAACCGCTGGTTGAATTCGCGCTGCTGGCCGCCAATCGGGTCTGTCTTGTTCAAATCGAGAAAACCAAAGACGTTGAAACCATCCTTGCTCAGGTCACCGAAGCCAAAGCCCACATTGGCGGTCGCGGTCTTGCCGCCTTTTTCCTCTGGCATCTGGGCACCGATCGTGATCGAGCCGCCGCGGTAATCACTGCGGGTGATGAAATTGATCACGCCTCCGATCGCGTCCGTTCCATAGAGCGAAGAGGCTCCGTCACGCAGCACCTCGACCCGCTCGAGCGCGGCGAACGGGATCATGTTCAAGTCTGGGGCCGAGCCATCGATCGCATTGTTTGCGACGCGGCGGCCGTTCAATAGAATCAGCGTTTTGTTGTAGCCAATACCACGCAGATCTGCAAACGCCGCGCCACCGGAACCGCTGCCCACCTGTTGGCTTGACCCAGTGCTCACTTGAACGGCACTGAGGGAATTCATGATTTGCTCAATTGTCGTAACGCCCTGCGCCTTCAGCTCCTCGACCTTCAGGATGGTCACCGGCACCGCGGTTTCAGCGTCAATACGCTTGATCGCCGAGCCCGTGATTTCAACGCGCTGGGGTGCCTGCTGCGCCGCGGCCGGCATGGCGCTGAGCAGCACCGACGCACCAAACGCCAAGCCCAGCCCAGTGCACAGTCTTGTTTTCTTGAACATGAAGACTCCTAACCAAATTAAAGGGTTGATAGAACCGGTTCTCCAGCGCCCATGTTGTTTTTGTAAACCAACCATTGCGCAAACTACAGAGAGCGTGAAGGCATTGTGTCCAGGGCCTCGTAGCACCCCGATCAGGGAAACCCACTACCGCAATTGGCCGCATCTGTCCAGCGCAGCGCGAGTTGCTGGCAGGGGCGCCCAACCGAGAGTGCAAACCCTTGATTTAAAACGGCTTTCAGCTAACTTCACGGCGCAGTGGAATGCGCCTGTGTACACCTCAGATCACCTTGCCGCGCCAAGCCGCTGCGGCCCGCATGCACCTCACGTTGGTTGCATGCAACAACCAAACGTTTGCATCACAGAGGCTTACAAGGTAGCGGGTAGGAGCATTGCGGGGCCGCTGCGCAACCTTGGCACCGCAGCCAACAACGCCCGGGTGTACTCATGCGCCGGCCGCTCCAGCACCTGCTCGGCCGGCCCGCTTTCCACCAGCCGCCCGGCACGCATCACCGCCACGTCATGGGCAAAGTACGCCACCACGCCGATGTTGTGGGTGATGAACAGGTAGCTCAGGCCCAGGCTGCGTTGCAGGTCTTGCAACAGGTTGAGGATCTGCGCTTGCACTGAAACATCGAGCGCCGACGTGGGCTCGTCGCAGACGATCAGTTTGGGCTGCACCGCCAGCGCGCGCGCAATGGCGATGCGCTGGCGTTGGCCGCCTGAAAACTCATGCGGATAGCGCTGCAGCGCATCGCGCCGCAGGGCCACCTGATCCAGCAGTTGCTCGATGCGCTGGCTGCGTGCCACCAGCGCCATGCCGGGCTGCAGGGCGTGCAGCCCTTCGTCAAGCAGCTCGGCCACGCGCAAGCGCGGGTTGAGGGACGCAAAGGGGTCTTGGAAGACGATCTGGATGTCCTTGCGCGCCTGCTGCAAGGCCTGCCCTTCCAACGCGAACAGATCGCGGCCTTCGAGCAACGCCTGGCCTTGCGTGTGCGCCTGGCGGCGCAGCAGTTGCAGCAAGGCCTTGCCGATGGTCGTTTTGCCGCAACCAGACTCGCCCACCAGCGCCAGGGTGCGGCCGGCGGCGATGTCGAACGACACGTCGCTCACCGCTTCGAAGTGACCGGTCTCGCATTGTAGCAAGCCACTGCGAACGGGGAAGCGCACATGCAGGCCGCGCACCTGCAACAGGGGCGGTGCCGTGCTGCCAGCATTGCCAACCGGCAACCACTCGGCCACGACCTTGCTCGCGGCCGGTACGGCTGGCGCAAGCACCGGCGCAGCGGCCTCGCGGCCGGGCTCATGCAACCAGCAACGCACGGCGTGGCGGCCTGCGGCATCAAACAGCGGCGGCACGCGGCTGGCGCAGTGCGGCAACACCTGGGCGCAGCGCGGCGCAAAGCGGCAGCCTGCGAATGGCAACCACAGTGCCGGCACCGTGCCGCCAATGGCTTGCAAGGGCTGACCTTTGCGCGCCGCATCGGGCAGTGCGCGCAGCAAGGCCTGTGCATACGGATGTTTGGGCGCGGCAAAAAATTCAGCAGCCGGCGCTACTTCAACGATCTGCCCGGCGTACATCAAGGCCACCGTGTCGGCCATGTCACTCACCACCGCCAGGTCGTGCGTGATGAGCAGCATGCCCATGCCATGCTCGCGTTGCAGTTGCTTGAGCAACGACAGGATCTGCGCCTGGATGGTCACGTCCAGCGCCGTGGTGGGCTCGTCGGCCACCAGAAAGTCGGGCTCGGCGGCCAGCGTCATGGCGATCATGACGCGCTGTTTTTGCCCGCCTGAAAGCCTGAACGGATAGTCGTCAATGCGCCGCTCGGGCTCGGGAATGCCCACGCGCTGCAGCCACTCGATGGCGCGTTGCCGGGCTGCTTCGCCGCGCAATGCGGTGTGCGTTTCAATCGCCTCGACAATTTGGTCGCCCACCCGCATCACCGGGTTCAGGCTGGTGCCCGGCTCCTGAAAGATCATTCCGATGCGCCCGCCGCGCACCGCACGCATGCTTGACTCAGGCAGCGCCAGCACGTCTTGCTCGCCCAGCGTCACCTGCCCGGCGGCAATGGCACCGCTTTCCGGCAGCAAGCGCATCAGGGCCAGCGCCGTCATGCTCTTGCCGCAGCCTGATTCGCCTACCAAGGCGAATGTTTGGCCGCGGTCTATGGCCAACGACAAGCCATCGATGGCTTTGACGATGCCGGCATCGGCATCAAGCTCTACCTTGAGGTCGTCAATGCGCAGCATGCTCAGGCCTGCGCGGGGCGAATCGGCAACCAGCTCGGTCATTGATGACTCCAAGTCAGGCTTGGGAATAAGCGACCTTGAGCCCGAGATGCTGCGCAAATGGCTCGAAGTCGTGGTCAGCGTGAAGGAGCGTCAGGCCGTTTTCAATGCAGCAAGTGGCAATGAGCGTGTCGATTGTCTTGCGGACCGTGACGCCATGATTTCTGAGTGATCGGTAGTTTTCTGCAGCCTTGACCGCCAGCTCGTAGCCGACGAGATCGATGTGCACAAAGGCATCCAGCGTCTTCTTCACAAGCTTGAACTCGCGCGCGTCATGCACGCCTTGCAAAACTTCGGCTGCAATCAAATCACCCACTGCAAGCCGGCTACTGCCAAGGTACGAATCGAGTAGCGCGACTTGCGGTGTATCCGCTGAGCGAAAGTAGTCAATCCAAACGCTCGAATCGACCAAGATCACCTGTCTGTCCTCATGGCGGCCAGGTCACCTTGCCAGGTAATCTTCCCTCTCAGTTCGCGCGCTTTTTCCTGGGCGCGAAGCTGCACCAGCGTCTTCAACCCAAGTTCCACCGCCTCGCGCTTCGTCTTGCTTCCGGTGGCCTTCAATGCATCCCTCATGAGCTTGTCGTCAATCTCAATGTTCGTGCGCATGGTGTGTACCTCGCAGAATATGGGTACACAGGGTAGCACGGGCAAACTTACATGCAAGCCTGAGCTTTCGGCAAACCTCAAACGTTAGATTCATGCCATGACTTTCAGGCCATTTGCCTGCTGGCCAACCGCGGCCGCAAGGCCCGCGAGCGCGGGTCAAACGCGTCGCGCACGCCGTCGGCAAACAGGTTTGCGGCCAGCACCATGGTGACCATGAAGCCGAACGCCGCGGCGAACGACCACCACACCACCGGGTCGCGGCTCATTTCGCTGCGCGCCAAGTTGATCATGCCGCCGAAGCTGTTCATGCTCGGGTCCACCCCCACGCCCACATAGGTGAGCACGGCTTCATAGAGGATCAGGTCTGAAAAGCTCAGCACGGTCGTGATGAGCACCAGGTGCATCAGGTTGGGCAGGATGTGGCGCTGCATGATGCGCGTATCGCTCACGCCGAAGGCTTGCGCGGCCTGAACGTATTCCAGCTCGCGCAGCTTCATGGTCTCGCCGCGCACCAGGCGGCACAGCGTGGCCCAGCCGGTCAGGCCAAGGATCACGCAGAGCAGGAATACCTTGATGTCGGAGCGCTCGCTGCCGGTTTCAAACAGGTCGGGGTGCTTGTCCAGGAACACCTGCATCATCAACACGCAGGCGGCAATGAGCAGCACATTCGGCACTGAACTCAGCGTGGTGTAAAGGTACTGAATCACCTCGTCCACCCAGCCGCGAAAGTAGCCCGCCAGCACACCCAGCACCACCGCAAACGGCAGCGTGGCCACGGTGGCCAGGGTGCCGATGACAAAGGCCGTGCGCACACTCTTCAGCGCTTGATAGAACACATCGTTGCCGGTGCGGTCGGTGCCCAGCACGTGGTAATGGCCCATCAAGGCCCACGCCGGGCCGGCGAGCATGCCGATGGCCAATACCGTGAGCGTGGCCGCGCGCAGCGGTAGGTGGGAGGTATCGGCCACGATGGCGCGCAAGGCGCCGCGCCAACCACCGTGCGAGCGCCGCACCAGCCCCGCCAGGCCGAGCACCAGCACGCTGGCCACCGCCGCGCCACCCAGCATGCCCAGCGCTGCGCGGCCCAGCACGTCGCCACTGTGCTGCGTGGCCGGGTCTGGCAGGTGGGCGCCACCGAACTTCAGGCGCGGATAGTCGCGCACGCTGACGCCGCCGCGTTCGATGCTGTCCTTGTTGAAGGCTGTGGCGGCCAGCGGCGCCGAGTAGCCCGTTTCGCGCATCTTGATCTGCCGCTCCAGCAGCCAATCCAGCAGCGACTCGGTGGTGGTGGCATAGAACTGCTGCGCGCCGGGCGCGGTAGGCAAGGCGCGGCGGAAGTGAATGCTGTCCAGCGCCGTGATGAGCGCGAACGCCGCCAGCACGATGCCCGCGCACAGCGCCGGCGCGTCGCGCAGCACCTTGTGCCAGGTGGCGCGCAATTGCGCATCACGCCACACGTGCACGCCGTACCAGGCCAGGCTAGCCCAGAGCAGGAACATGACCGCGTCGGTCCACAGCAAGACGAACTTAGGCACGGATGTCATAGCAGTCTCACCCGCGGATCAACCCAGGTATACGCCACGTCGATCAACACATAGCTCAGCACATACAGCACCGCGCCAAGGAACACCATGCTGCGCACGATGGCGAAGTCTTGGCCGGTGATGGCGTCGATGACGAAGGCACCCAGGCCCGGAATGCCGAAGAAGCTTTCGAACACCAGGCTGCCCAGGAACACGTACGGCAGGTACGAACCGGCACTGGTGATGATCGGGATGAGTGCATTGCGCAGCACATGGCGCACCAGCACCACGCCTTCGCTCAAGCCCTTGGCGCGCGCGGTGCGCACATAGTCCTTGCTGATCTCTTCCAGGAACATTGCGCGGTACAGGCGCGCCTCGCTGCCCAGGCGCGCGAGCAGCGAAAGAAAGATCGGCAGCGCGAGAAAGCGCGCCGCGTCCAGCCCGCCGGCGTAGCCGCTCATGGGCGCCAGGTGCATCAGGCGCGAGAAGAAGAACTGGCCGACGATGATGTAGAACAGGCTGCTGATCGACAACATCACCACGCACAGCACCACGCCCCAGAAGTCGATCACCGAATGGCGGAAGAAAACCAGCATCAGGGCGAAGCTCACCGACACCAGCACTTGCAGCAGGAACAGCGGCACGGCCAGTTGCAGGCTCACGCCCATGCGGGTGGTGATTTCATGGCCGATGTCCACCGCCTGGCGCGAATCGGAACGGCCGAAGTTGAACGTGAACAACGACGCCGAGCGCTCCCAAAGAATGGTTTCCGTGAATTTGTCGGCGCCTTCGGCCTTAACGTTCCAGTACAGCGGCTTGTCATAGCCGCGTTCACCCTTCCATTTTTCGATCTGGTCCTGCGAAACGCGTTTGCCGCCGATATTCAAACGCGCCATGTCGTCAGGCGTGTTGACGGTGAAGAACAAGGCAAAGGTGAACAGATTCACCCCGATCAGCACCAGCACGCCATAGGCCAGCCGGCGCAAAACGTAGTTCAGCATCAATCGGCCCCTTGCACGGCGGCACCGCCAGGTCGCGCGTCGATGCGCTTGGCCGTGGCGTCTTGCCGCCGCTGGTAGGCCCGCCGCGCACCCCAGGCCAGGCCCAGGGCCAGCGCCACCATGGCCACCAGCGGCCACCAGGTGGCCTGGTTCCACTGCGCCTGGCGCGCCACGCGCTGCGCGGCATCGACCCGGTAGTACTTGGCCATGTCGCGGATGATGATGGTGGGTTTGCCGTTGTGCACCCAGCTCTGGAACGCCAGGCCGACATAGGGCCAGTAGCCCCAGGCCCAGGGCGAATCTTCACGCACGACGGCCACCATGCGGTCGATGATGGCCTGCTTGTCGGGCCCATCTTCCAGCGCCTGCATTTGCAGGTACAGCTTGTCGTATTCAGGGTTGGCGTAGTTGGCCGCGTTCTCGCCCTGCTTGGGGAACTTGGCGTTCGGGCCGTACAACAAGAACAGGAAGTTCTCGGCATCGGGGTAGTCGGCCAGCCAGCCCCACCAGAAGATCTGCTGCTTGCCTTGCAGCACCTTTTCCTGGAACTGGTTGTAGTCAGTGGCGCGCACTTCGAGCTGCACGCCAAGCTTGGTGAACTGCTTGACCATCCAGTCCAGCTCTGCGCGAATCTCGGGCGTGGGCGTGCGCTGGTAGTCGTAGTTCAGCACCAGCGGCTTGCCGGTCTTGGTCTCGCGCCCGTCGGGGTAACCGGCTTCCGTGAGCAACTGTTTGGCTTCCTCAATCGAGCGCCGCTCTGGCTTGCCGCCCACCAGCTTGTGCGTGATGGGGTTGAAGCCTTGCGGCGAGCCCTCCCGCGAGCCGAACACCCCCGGCGGCACCGGCCCGTGCGCGGCCACGCCACCCTTGGTGCGAAAGATCTTGCCGTAGCCCTCTTCCCAGTCGATGGCGATACTCAGCGCCTGGCGCAGCTTGCGGTTTTTCACTTGCTGCTCGGGCGTGTCGCCCTTGCCCACCACCGGGTCGAGCCAGTTGAAGCCAAGGTACCAACTGTTGATGTCAGTCGTGAGCGGGAACTTGAAGCCGCGCTCGGCGAAGAGCTTGGTCACGGCGGGTGAGTCATCGGCGTCGACGCGAAACTCCACGCCCCATTCCGGGCGTTCGATCTCGGGCACGTCGAGGTAGCCCTGCTTGAACATCTCCTTGCGTGGGACACGCTCCTTGACGAAGCTGCTGACCACCGTGTCGGCAAATGGCAGCGCTTTGCCGCAGTCAGCCAACAAGCCCAATTCGGCATCCCCCGGCATGCCTTCGCAGGGGTAGGTTTCGCCGTGGTAGTTCGGGTTGCGCTTCATCACGTGGCGCCGGTCTTGCACGTACTCGGTCATCATGTACGGGCCCGTGCCCACCGGCCAGCGGATCAAAGACAGGCCGTTCGCATTCATGCCCGGCTGGGCATAGAAGGCGTCGGCTTCCCAGGGCACGGGTGCGGTGAAGGTCATGGCCAGCCAGTACTTCCACTGCGGGTACTTGCCCTTGATGCGCATGCGCACGGTGTGGCTGCCAACTGCCTCGGCCCCGGCCAGCGGCCAGCGGCGGAAGTCGAGGAAGGGTTTGTCCAGCGCATCGGCGCCCATGCCGGCGAGCAGCTTCTTGTCTTCGGCCTTGATGAGATCGGCGTACTCTCTCAGGCCCAGCAGGTACTCAGAGAACACCGCAAAGATCGGGGCCTCGATGCGCGTGGTGGCGTGGCGCTTGAGCGCGTACACATAGTCATCAGCCACCAGCTCGCGCGTGCCTTGCACGGCAAAGTCCCACGGCGAGCGGCGTTCGCCCAGTTCGCCTGGCTTGAGCGCGTGGTACAGGTAGCGGCCTTGCGCGTCCTTGGCGAACGCGGGGTGCGGCGCGTAGCGAATGCCGGGCTTTATGCGCACGTCGTACACGCTTTGCGCAACCGCGTCGGGCGCGGCGTCGTCGGGCAGGCGGTTGCCGGCCTTGTCCAGAAAATACGGCGGCACCACTTCCACCGCCGCCTTGGGGATCAACGTGTACGGGCGCTTGAGGTAGTGGTAGCCGTACAGCGGCTCGTAGGTGGAAAAGGTGTAAGGCGTTTCCGGGTTGCTGTAGGAAGCGGTGGGGTCGAGGTAGCGCGGCGAGCGTTCGTCGAACGAATTGAACAGCGTGTTCTCGGCCGCAGCGCCTTCGGGGTAGGGGCTGTTGCTGCATGCGGCCAAACCCAGCCAAAGCCCCATGGCGGCAAGCAGGCAGCAGATTGCCCGAAAGCGTTCAGACCCTCGGGTCATAAAGAAAGCGGCGAACCTTGGTGGCGCGAAGACGCTGCGCTTGCGCATGTGCCGGGTTGATGAGGACATTGATCTCCTCGGAAATGATCACCGAGGGTACGACAAACAGCGCCGTGGCAGCGGCGTTCAGCCACTTCGAGCCCAATTGCCTGGACACACTGCCCTCGGGAATCGCATCCCAGCCGACCGGCAATGGCATGGCGACCCGTGCTCTCGTGTTCCAAACATCATCTGGAACGTCAATGCACACCAGAAATCTATTCAGCGGTAGCTGCACTCCCGCTGGGCCAAGGTGAGCACGTGTCTCCCAGGCCGCAAGCGACACGGAAGTTGACGCGTAGGTAACGGCCTCACCCGCAGCATTCCAGCGCCCGCCCTTGCTTGAAGCACCTTTACCAGCCATGTCTTCGGCCAACCAAGCTGGCGTGTCTGAGGCAATCCGCCACAGCTGCACCGTCACGCCACCAGGCCCCCACGCATGCGCTCAAGCAAGTCTTCCACGGCACGCTGGCCTTCGGGGTTGCGCAGCATGTCTGCGGGTGTCTTGCCATGCAGCGCGGGCACAGGCGTGCGTATCCAGGCGCTGACCCAGGCTTCGAGGTCGAACCCCGGCAGCAACGCCGGGTCGCCACTTTCCTGGAGCAACTGTTGCAATGTAGACATGACTCGCAGCAAGCCCATTGCCCTGTAACCTGCCACTTCGGGCAACGACTCACCGGCCTCTTCCTTGCGCCTGAAGGTGGTTTCCGAAACGCCCATCAACTGCATCACGGAAGCGACCGGCTGCCCGAAGGCGCCGGCCAACAACAGCACGATGCTGGTTGGCACACCTTGCTCAACGGCGTCGAAGAGCTGCACTGGCGAATTGGCCTTGACGCGCTCGAGCAGCGCATGCAGCGCCTCTTTCGGCTTGCGTTCACGATCGCGCTTGCTGACGTTCCAAAACGCGGCCGATTGCTCGGCACTGGCAAAAGGCTGAGAAGGTGCCGCGATCGCGGCGCTTGAACGCACCAACGCCCTGGCGCTTCGCCGCAAGGGGGCTGACAGGTCGCTCATTGGCTCATCTCCATTTGGTGGAAACCATAGCACCATTTGGAGGAAGGCGTGTGGGTTGGCGAGGATTTGCAACGACGCCATGGCCCGAAAGGGCGCGATTTCATGTGCGTGCACTTGTGAAACTGGGTACTGAGGTGCTACGCGCGCGGATGCCCCCAGCGACCCCCCTGGCGCATCACGCAAACGCTCGCCTTGCCCTTGCGTACCAGCGCGTCATTGCAGTCACCACCCCACCAACACGTCGCGCCCCTGCACCAACAGCTCCACCCGCCGGCCGATGGGCAAACTCACCTTGGTGGCGATGTGGCCGAACGGCAGGCCGGTGAGGAGGGGTGTTTTCGTCAGGCTGCGCAGGTGGGCAACCACCGTGCGCAATGAAAAGCCGCGATCCATGGGTGACTTGCGCTGCACCGTGAAGTCGCCCAGCAGCACGGCTTTTTGCGCGTCGAGTACACCGGCCTGTTTGAGTTGCAGCAGCATGCGTTCAACACGAAAGGGTTGCTCGTTCACGTCTTCCAGAAACAGCACGCCGCCACCCACCTTGGGCCAATGTTTTGTGCCCAGCAGCGAGCACACCACGGCCAGGTTGCCGCCCCACAGCAGGCCGCGCGTTTGCAAGCCGTCAAACCCGGCTTGCGTGCGCCAGCCCACGGCTTCGAGCTCGCCGCTCATGGCTTCGTTGAAGCAGGCCGCGGTGACGTCATCGACGCCGCCGTCTGCATCGCTGCGCGAAAAATCGTCTTGCGCCGTGGGCCCGGCCCAGCTTGGTGCGCCGGTGTGCGCCAGCATGGCCAGTTGCAGCACCGTGATGTCGCTGTAGCCGACCCAGCGCGTGCCCTGCTCCACGCTGGCGTGCAGCAACTTCCAGTCGATGCGCTCGAGCAGGCGCGTGAGCCCATAGCCGCCGCGCGTGGCCATGGCAATGCTCGGGGCGCGCTGCGCCACGCGGTGCAAAGCGGCCAGTCGGGTGTCGTCGTCGCCGCCGAAACGCTGGTGCTTCTTGAAGGCAGCTTCATCGATGTGAACCGCATAGCCCATGGCCTGGAGCCGCTTGGCCGCCAGGCGCACGGGCGCGGCCTTGACGATCACGCCGGCCGGGGTAAAAAGTTCAAGGCTCACCAAGGTGGGGCTCGTCATGGCGATTCCGTGCCCGCAGGCCCTTCGAGCACATCGCCGGTGGGGATGACGGCGTCGATCAGACCGCCTTTCTCGGCCCGCTGCTGCGCGCGCCGCTGGGCAAAGAAGTCGCGCAACAACACGCTGCAGGTGTCAGCCATCACGCCGCCCTGCACCACGGTTTGATGGTTCAACTGCGGCACGGCGAACAGGTTCAACACCGAACCCGCGGCGCCGGTTTTGGGGTCCATCGCGCCGAACACCACGCGCTTGAAGCGGGCGTGCAGCAAGGCCATGGCGCACATGGCGCAGGGCTCAAGCGTCACGTATAGCTCGCATTCGGGCAGGCGATAGTTTTCCAGCAACTGCGCGGCATGGCGCAGCGCCACGATCTCGGCATGCGCGGTGGGGTCGTGCGTGGTGATGGGCCGGTTGTAGCCGGTGGCCACCACCTGGCCCTGGCGCAGGATGACCGCCCCCACCGGCACCTCGCCCACCAGCCAGGCGTTGTGCGCTTGGTCGAGCGCCAGCGCCATGCCGGCGCCGTCGCGCGAGGTTTGTTCTTCTTCCGCGTTCATTGGGTTGCCTTCGTGCTGCGCACTTCGGTGCGAGCCCCTTCGGGCGGCCGGTCGGGGCTCATGCGCTGCGCAACTCCCAAGCCTGGCGGCGCATGGTGCGCCGGGCCCGCACGCCGGCGCGCAAGCCAGCCACCCAGTCAGGCAGGTTCACCGCGGCCAAATCGGCTGCCATTGCAGCGTGCTCAGCCGGCAAGTCAAACTGCGGCACGCGCCGGTATTCGCGACCCCAGCCATCGCGGGCCAGCCAGCCCATGTCGACCAACCAGCGGCGCAGCTCGACATGGTCGACGCCGATGAAGCCACCGGCTTCAGCCAGGAAGTGTTTCAGTGCGGCGTTGACCTGCGGTTCGCTGACCACCTGCCCGCTGGCCAGCGCGCTGGCCGCCAGGGCCAGCACGGCCTGGCGCTGCGCGCTCTTCAGCCCGCCCAGGCTGACGTGTTCCTTTACCACCAGTGGCGCCAAAATTTGCAACATTTCAGGCATGTCGATCCTCGCCATGGTTACTTGGCGGCATTCTCGGTCAACTCGCCGGTACAGGGCATGCGGGCTGGCAGGCGCTTTCTTTGGCACACTCGCCAAGCCGGCCGCCCGCTCGCACTCCAGGCACCTCATGCTCCAAGACCTTGCCCAGCTCACCGACGGCGAAAGCTTCGATGTCATCGTTGTCGGTGCCGGCGGTGCCGGCATGTCGGCCGCGTTGTTTGCGGCCATCAGCGGCGCGCGGGTGCTGCTGGTCGAGGCCACCGGTTTCGTCGGCGGCAGCACGGCCCTTTCGGCAGGCACCACCTGGATCCCCGGCAGCGCCGTGGGCGCCGCGGTGAATGCCGACGACTCCCTGGCCGCCGCCACCACCTTCCTGGACCGCGCCGTGGCCCACCGCAGCAGTGCCACGCTGCGCGCGGCCTTGTTGGCCCACGGCGCGCAGGCGGTGGCGCAGCTCGAAACGAACTCGCAGGTGAAGTACCGCGCGCGGCCGTTCCACCCCGATTACCTGTCTGACCTGGAAGGCGCCTCGCTGTGCGGCCGCGCGCTGGAGCCGCTGCCCTTTGACGGCCGGCTGCTGGGCGAGTTGTTCGCCGTGGTGCGCCCGCCGATCCCCGAATTCACCGTGCTCAAAGGGATGATGGTCGACCGCGACGACATCGGCCATCTGCTGAGTTGGAGCCGTTCGCCCGATTCATTCAAGTACTGCGCGCAGATCATCTGGCGCCATGTGCAAGACCGCCTGAAGCACCCACGTGGCACGCGCTTGTTGATGGGCAACGCGCTCGTCGGCCGGCTGTTGCTGTCGCTGCGCGAGCGCGGCGTGAGCCTGCTGCTGCACACGCAGGTCACCGGCCTGGCGCGCAGCGAAGGTGGTGTGGATTCAATCACCCTGCGCCAAAACTTCCAGACCCGCACGCTGCATGCCCGCGGTGGCGTGGTGCTGGCCAGCGGTGGCTTTAACCGCCATGCGCAGCGGCGCGCCGAACGGTTGCCCGGCATCGAGCCTGAATGGTGCCCCGGTGCACCCGGCCATTTGGGTGCTGCGCACGAATTGGCTGAAGAAGTTGGCGCGAAGTATGGCCCCACCGGCCAGAGCGATTGCTTCTGGGCGCCGGTGTCGCTGCGCCAACGCGCCGATGGCAGCACCGCCGCGTTCCCGCACTTCGTTTTCGACCGCGCCAAGCCGCACACGCTGGTGGTCAACTCACGCGGCAAGCGCTACTTGAACGAATCCACCTCGTACCACTTGTTTGCCCTGGCCATGCAGGCCGCCAACCGCTTCACGCCGTGCATTCCGTCTTACCTGGTCACCGACGCGCAAGGCCTGCGCAAATACGGCCTGGGCATGGTGCGCCCGGGTGGCATGGGGCTGCGCGCGGCGCTGGCTGACGGCTATGTGCTCAGTGGCGCCACACCGGCCGCGCTGGCCGCCAAGCTCAACGTGCCCGCGGCCAACCTGGAGCAGACCGTGGCCGTGTTCAACACCATGGCCGCCAGCGGCAATGACACCGAGTTCCGCCGCGGCGGCAGCACCTACCAGCGCGCCAACGGCGACCCCACCTGGACCGGCGCCAACCCCACCATGGGCGCGCTCAGCGAGCCGCCCTTCTACGCGGTGCAGCTCTACCCCGGCGACATCGGCGCGGCCACCGGCTTTCTCACCGACGCCCACGCCCGCGCGCTGGACGCGCAAGGCGCTGCCATTCCCGGCCTGTATGCCTGCGGCAACGACATGCATTCGGTGATGGGCGGCGTGTACCCGGCGCCGGGCATCACGCTGGGGCCGGGGCTGGTGTTCGCGTTTCTGGCCGCCCAGCATGCGGTGCAGCGCGCGCGCAGCATGGCTGCCGAGCCTGCCCCGGCTACGCCGGCCAGCGGTGAGCCGCCCGCCGCGGAGCCGAAGGCGGCGTGAGCTTGTCTGGACAAGCCGGCACGGCTCAAGCCATCAGCGGCAACACGCCGTTGAACTGCGCCAGCCGCGGGAACACCGTGGCCAGTTGCGCATCGCTGGCGCCCATCCAGCGGCCCAGGCTGGCGCCGAGCTGGTCGGTGGCGGTACTCGGTATCCAGCGGCCGGTGTCGGTGTCATCCGGCCCATTCAGTGCCAGGTTAGGAAAGGTGCCGGCGATGCGCCCGCCCGCCACGCCGCCGCCCAACACCCACTGGTGGTTGCCCCAGCCGTGGTCGCTGCCCTGGCCGTTGCTGGCCAGGGTGCGGCCAAAGTCTGAGGCGGTGAACAGCGTCACCTGGTTGGCCACGCCCAGCTCCACCGTGGCGTTGTAGAACGCGGTGGCGGCGTTGCTCAGCTCGCCCAGCAAATCAGCCTGGCGCGCGAGCTGCTCATCGCCATGCGTGTCGAAGCCGCCCAGGCTGGCGAAGTAAATTTGCCGCGGCAAGCCCAGCGCCGCGCGCACGCTGATCAAGCGTGCGGCCAGGCGCAACTGTCGGCCCAGGCCGGTGTCGGGGAAGGCGGTGTTCAGGGTCGATGACCCCAGCGCCTGCGACAGCACGGCCTGCACATCCACGCTGCGCTGCATCACATCGAGCCAGGCCTGCTGCATCAGGTGGCCGCGGCCTTCAGCCAGCGTGGCACGCACGGCCTGGGCCAGCGGGTCGGTACCTTGCGGGCTGAAGAATTCCAGCCCCAGGTTGCCCGAGCTGCCCAGCTTGTAGGGCGTGAGCGACTGGTCGCCCACTTGCCAGATGTTGCCGCCGGTGACCGACAGCGCCGCAAAGCCGCGGTTGCGCGCGCCCTGCGCCAGCACGCGCTCCATCACCCGCCCGCCCCAGCCGTTGCGCCCGCTGCCATCTGCCAAGCCGGTTTGCCAGGCGGCTTGCTGGTCGCTGTGTGAAAACAGGGCCGCGGGCAGCGGCACCGAGCGCGCCTGGTATTGCGCGCGGGTGGTGGGCACCAGCAGCGGGCCCACGTTGGCGGCAATGGCCGCCTTGCCGCTGCTGAACAACTGCGCCAGGCCGGGCATGGCGGGGTGGATGCCGAAGCGCCGGCCGGCGCCGTTGCTGGGGGTGATGGGCAACAGAGTTTCGCGCCCCAGGGCAAGGCGCGCGCGGGCGCTTTGATACTGGTTGAACTCGGTCGTGTCGATCGGCACGACCATGTTGTTGCCGTCATTGCCGCCGAAAAGGAAGACGCAGACCAGGGCCTTGTAGTCGCTGGCCGTGCTGGTTTGCGCCAGGGCCTGCAGCGGCAGCACCCAGGGCGCCGCGGCACTGGCGGCCAGCCCCTTGAGCAGGCCGCGGCGGGCGGGGTTGTGTGTACCTGGCGGATAGGCGCTGGGGCAATCGGTGAAGCGTGTGGTCATGGGCAGATGGCGATGCGTTTCATGTCTGGATCACATGGTCGGGGCTGACCATGGTGAGCGTCAGCGCGGCCTTCACCCGCTCTTGCGTTTGCGCCGGGTTGATGCTGTCAACCAGCGCGGCCATGCGGCTGCGCGTGCCCGCGCTCATCTGGCCGTGAAAGAAGAACAGGTCCAGCCGCGCCAGCAGCGCCGCGGTGTCGGCGGCCACGGCCACCCAGGGCGCCCAGTCGAAATCAAGCCGGCCAGCGGCCCAGCCATGGCCGCCTTCCTGAATGACGCGGCGCAGGAAATTCAGGCTGCCCACGACCGCGGTTTCGGTGGTGATCTGAAACTCCGGCGCCACCAGGCCCGCCGCGGCCAAGGGGCCGGCGGGGCGGAAGTTGGGCGAGAAGAAATTGAACACCGAAGGCGCCAGCAGCGGGCTTTGGCCCAGGGCGTCGTCGCCGCTGTCCAGCGCATGCACGGCGTTGCGGCCGGTCTTGTTGCTCACGTTCATGGCGCGCAGCAAGTTGGCCAGGCGCAGCACCGGTTCGCGCTGCTTGCCAAAGCGCCCTGCCGCGCCCAGGCTGGGGTCGCGCGCCTCGGCGTCGAGCAGCACGGCCCGCACCACGGCGGCCAGGTCGCCGCGCACGCTGGCGCCGTTGTCGTTGAACACCGTGGCCACGCGGTCGATGTAGGCCGGGCTGGGGTTGCTGGTGACCAGCCGCTGGATGTGCTGGCGGCCGATGAACGGGCCCACGTTGGGGTGCGCGGCAATGTTGTCCAGCGCAGCGGCCAGGTCTTGCGCCGCCGTGCCGCCGGGAATGGTGGCGCCGCCCAGCAGCAGCTTGGGGCCGGGCTCGTGGAAGGATTCGAACGGCACCATGGGCGTCTTCCAGTTCGCATCGAGCCCTTCATCAGGCGAACGGAAGTTGGCCGACAGCGCAAAGCCCCAACCGGTGAAGGCCTGGGCAAAACCCTTCACCACGGCTTCGTTGAAGGTGGGCATGGTGGCCCCGCCGGCGTCGCGCCGCGGCGTGCCGTCATTGTTCAGCTCCATCAGGCCGATGGACAGCAGTTGCAGCACCTCGCGCGCATAGTTTTCATTCGGCCGCGCACCGATGGTGGCGTTGCTGCGCTCACTGCTGCGCATATTCAAAAAGTAACCCATGGTGGGGTGCAGGGTCACCGCTTGCAGCAAGTCGCGGTAACTGCCGAATGCGTGCGCTTGCAGCATGTCCATGTACGAGGCCATGCCGTAGGCGCGCAAATCGCTCGCCACGTTAGAAACCACGAAGATCTGGCTCAGCGCGAACGTGATCCGTGAACGCAGTTGATCCTGGCCGTGCAGCCAGTGCCGCCACATCGCTTCATAAGCCATGTCTTCGGTGACGTAGGTCTGCGGCCCGTTGCGCTGGCGTTGCCAGTCGATGTACGAGGTGTGCAGCTCGGCGCGCTCGTTCATCTGCGCCGCCAGCCAGCGCTCCAAGCCTTGCTCGACCAGCGCCGCCACCTCTTGCTCGCTGCGCACCCCGAAGGTGGCCTGGGCCATGAAGCGCGCGGCGTCAACTTCGCTGGGGCGGGCAGCGCTGGCCGCTGCGCCGCCGCTGTTGGCGCCGGCCAGGCCGCCCACGGTGCTGCTGCCATTTGGGCCGGGGGTGTCAACGTGGCCGCCGCACGCGGCCAGCGCCAAGGCCGCGGCGCTGGATAGGGTGGCCAAGGTGGCCGATGTGGGCGATGCGGGCGATGCGGCCGATGCGGCTATTGGCGCAGGCCGCGGCCCGCTGACCGGCAGCTCGGTCGTCGCACCAGGCGGGGTGTCCAGGGTGGGTTGCATGCTGGGCTTGCGCGGTGGCTGCGTGCCTGTTTGGCGTTGTGGGGCGGCGCACTATCGCCGCTGCCCCGCTTTAAAACTTCGTGTGGATGTTACAAAAGCATTCAACCCCGCGGTTCAGGGGGAAACGCTTCGAGGTGATGGCCTCAAAGCGTGAATACCCCGCAAACGCTGGTCGGGTAAGTGCCAGTTTTGTTGAACTTTTTGTTACGTCGAATGCCGGCTGGCGCAAAAACACGCCCTTAGTCTCGCCACTCCCGGCCTGGCCGACACCCTGCGAATCATGAACAAACACACCCCCTCACACCACCCTCGCTCAATCTGCCTGCGCGCTGCGCTGGGCCTGGCCTTTGCGCTGGCAGCGGCCCTGGCCGCGCCGCACGCCAGCGCGCAGCTGCGCGCCACCGGCACGCTGGCCACCATTGGCGCCGGCTCGTCGGATTACGGCACCGCCATCGTCGGCCAGCTCAGTGGGCCCATGAGTTTCAGTTTTCTGCCGCCGGTGTTGAACCGCTGGGAAGCGCAGCTCGCTTCCTGGGGCAGCGAGAACTACGCCCAGTTCGGCAACATCTACAAGCGCAGCGCCTGGTCGTTTGGCGCCTCCGTCACGCCGCAATGGGCGATCACGCCCAGCCTGGCCGCCTTCGGCAAGGTGGGCTTGCACTACCTCAATTCCGAAGCCAAGGGCCCGGGCCTGGCGCAGACCAAACGCGGCGCCGAATTGGGCCTGGGCGTGGGCCTGCGCTGGCAAGCGCAACCCAACATGGTCTTGAAGCTGGAGCTGCAAAACGTGGGCGGCGGCCGCGGTGACTTGATCACCCTGGGCTTGCAGTTCGCCCTGTAGGCAGCGCCAGCGCTTCAGTCGCCGCCCAGCACCTGCAGCGTCATCGCCTTGGCGCGCCGCGCCCATTCACCGTAACCCAGCAAGGGTGCGCGCGATTCGCTGGGCACTTCAATGCTGATGGGCAAGTCGGCCGGCAGGTGCGCAAACAGCTCGCGCAGCGCGATGCCGCCTTCACCGGGCAGCAGCCGTTCGCGCCGCGCGTCGGAGATCAGGCCTTCGTGCGTGGCCGGCGCGGGCACCTTGCCGTCGCACATTTGGGCGTAGTGCAACCAGGCGCGCGGCAGGTCGGCCAGCTCATCGAGCCGGCTGTCTGAGCGTGCGAAGTGCAGCGCATCGACCAGCACGCCGCCGTTGGGCTGCGCCGCTGCGGCCACGATGCGCTTGGCGGCGCGCAAGTTGGGCACCTGCGTCCAGGGCATGAATTCGAGATCGCAGGTCAGGCCGAAGCGCGCCGCGGCGGTGCACAGGGCGGCAAAGTTTGCGACGGAGCGGGCTTCGTCGGGGTCGTCGCCCGCCACCAAGATGTGTGCCGCACCCACTTGCGCGCCAACGTCCATGAACGGCATGAAGTCGTGCAGCGCAAACCGCTCGTTCAAGCGGATCACTTCCAGGTCGAACACACCCACGCCGGTGTCCGCCAGCACGGCCTTGGTTTCGCGCAGCATGGCCGCATCAGCCATCAGGTTGTGCGCCACCCCGCCCGGCGCGGCCGGCAGCAGCCGGATGCCGGCCGCGGCGCAGCCGGTTTGCGCGGCCAGGCGCAGCATTTGCGGCGGGGTGAAGGGCAAGGCCATCAACTGCGCCAGGGAAAACAAACGTTTCATGTCACTTTCACTCGGATGACGGCATGGCCAGCGGGCGGCCAGCCGCATGGTGCGCCACGATGTGGCCAAAGACCAGCGCCGGGCCCAGCGTGATGCCGCCCGAGGGGTAATGGCCGCGCATGATGCTGGCCCGGTCGTTGCCCAAGGCGTACAAGCCGGCGATGGCCTGGCCGTTTGCACCCAGCGCACGGCCATGCTCGTCGGCCGCGATGCCGGCAAAGGTGCCCAGGCTGCCGGGCAAGACCTTCACCGCATAGAACGGTGCGTTCACGATCGGCGCCACGCAGGGGTTGGGGCTGCGGTGCTCGGCGTCGCCCTGCATGCGTTCATAGGGCTGGGCGCCGCGGCCGAATTCGGGATCCAGGCCGTGCACGGCGTGTTCGTTGAAGCGCGCCAGCGTGGCCTGCAAGCCAGCCACGTTGATGCCGCACAAGGTGGCCAGCGCTGCCGGGCTGCCAGCACGCAACAGATAGCCCGAGCGCAGCGCCGGCCACAACGGCAGCGGCCAGGGTTTGACGTGGCCCAGGCCGTAGCGGCGAATGAAGCGGTGGTCACACAGCAGCCAGGCGGCCACCGGCTCGCCCGGCTTGTGCCGCGCCAGCAGCGCGCGCATGAAGCCATGGTAGTCACCTGATTCGTTAACAAAGCGCTGCCCGCGCGCATCCACCGCCATCAACCCCGGCTTGCCGCGCTCCACCAAGTGCGGGAAGGCCGCAGCCTGGCCGTGGCGTTGTGGCACCAAAGACACCGGCGCCCAGGCGGCCGCGTCTTGCAGCGCGGCGTCGAAAGCGGCGCCGGCCTGCTGCGCCAGGCGCTGGCCGTCGCCCGTGTTCGTGAGCACCGCCGCCGAGTGGTGTTCCAGCCCGGTGGGCGCATGGGCAAACAGCGCTGCCTTGCGCCCGGTGTCGTGCGCAAAGCCGCCGCAGGCCAGCACCACGCCGCAGCGGGCGTGCACGGTGCGCGGGCCAGCAGGTGTGTTGACGCGCACGCCCACCACGCGCTCACCTTCGCGCAGCAACTCGCACAGTGCGTGTTGTTCGAAGAGCTGAACGCCCTTGTCGAGCGCGCTCTTCAACAGTGCGGCCACCAGCGCGCTGCCGCCCATGAGCTGCGTGCCGCGGCCGTGGCGAACGCTGTCGATGGCGTGGCGCGCCAGCCGCCGCAGCACGTAGGCGAACGAGCCGGCATGACGCGTGGCGCGCAGGAAGTGGCGCAGGTCCGCCCCACCGGCAATGCCCATGCCCAGGAACGACAAGATGTCGCGTGGCGGCAGCAGCCGGTGCAGCTGCGGCCCCAACACGCGGGCATCGAACGGCGCCGCGCAGAGCGAACGCCCGCCCGTGCGCGCGCCGGGCGCGGCACCGTGGAAGTCGGGGATGGTGTTGCCGTCGATGAATCGCAGCGCGGTGTGCTGCAAGTGGAACTCACACACCGCTGGGGCATGGGCCAGGTAGGCTTCCAGCGCCGCCGCATTGGCCGCTGAATCCGCCGCCGGCCCGATCACGCTGCGCAAGTATTCGCGCACCGGCTCAAGTGTTTCGTTAATGCCCGCAGCGCACGCCAGCGGGTTGCGCGGCAGCCACATCCAGCCGCCGCTCCAGGCGCTGGTGCCGCCGAACTGCGCCGCTTTCTCCACCACCACCACGCTCAAGCCCAGGTGCGCGGCGCTGACCGCTGCGCTCAGGCCCGCAGCGCCCGAGCCGGCCACCAACACATCACACGCCGCGGGTAAGGCGTCAGGCGGCACGCTGGTAGGCGCGGTCGAACAGGGGCGACGCGCCGCTGGCCTGCGCCAGCTCGGCCGCGGCGTTGAACAGTTCTGGCAGCAGTGCCTGCACGCGCTCTTCCTGCAACCGCACTGAAGGCCCCGAGATCACCACCACGCCCACCGCGCCCTTGCCCGGCACCAGCACCGGCACGGCCACAGCGGCCACGCCGGGGCGGTAGGTTTCATTGGTGTAGGCATAGCCTTGTTTGCGCACCGCGCGCAGCAGCTTGAGCACGGCCGTGGGGCTGCCCGGCGCGCGCGGGCCGAACTGGCCGCTGCGTGGCGGGCCTTCGCGCGCCACCAGCGCCAGGGCGTCGTCATCGGCCAACGTGGACAGCCAGGCCAGGCCGCTGGAGGTGCATGACAGCCGCGCATCCACGCCGGCATCGGGGTCGTAGCGCAGGCCGCTGGTGGCGCCCTGAGCCGTCGCCACCCAGGTCAGGTGCTCGACATCGACCACGCCGATGCGCGCGAGTTCGCCGCTGCTGGCCGCCAGGCGGTCGAGGATGGGCTGGCAAATGTCAACGATGCCGCACAGCTTCAGGTACGACAGACCCAGCGACACCAGCTTGGTGGTGAGCATGTAGTCGCCCCGGTTGCGCGCCTGGCGAACGTAGCCCAACTCGGTGAGTTCCAGCAACAGCCGGTGCGCCGCGCTGCGCGGCATGTTCAGCTCGCTGGCCAGGGTGGCCAGGGGCACGCCATGCACATCAGCGGCCAGCCGCTCTATCAAGGCCAGGGTTCTGGCCATCACACCGGGCATGGGTTCACTCCGCGATCAAACTTCAACCTCAATCGGTCAGCCATCGAGCTGCGCCAGCGTCACCACCGTGCCGCTGGCCGCGGCTTCATGCACGGCCAGCGTGGCTTGCAGCGTGCGCAGGCCATCGAGCCCCGAACACAGCGGCGCCTCGCGCCCTTCGGCCACGGCGCGCAACTGGCTGAGCTGCGCCACATACGGGTCAGCTTGATGCGGCGCCGTGCGCGACTCGGTTAACGGTTCATGCCAGCCACGCGCGCCGCGGTACTGCCACACCTGCAGGCGCGGCAAGGTGAGCGAGCCCTCGGTGCCGCTGAGGTGGTGCGAATCAATGTCTTGGCGCGGGTAGTGCGCGGCCTCGCCGGCGGCGAGGTCCCAGTTCCACGGCGCCACGGCAGCGTCGCTCACCGCCAGGGTGGCCAGGGCGCCGTTGGTGAAGCGCAGCAATACCGCGGCGGTGTCTTCAACTTCAAGGCCTCGAATGGCATGCGAGGTGGTGGCCTGCACGCTGGCCACATCGCCCAGCAAAAAGCGCAGCAGGTCGATGTCGTGAATGAGGTTGATCAGCACCGGCCCGGCGCCCTTGGCGCGGCGCCAGGGCGCGTTGAAGTAGCTGTCGGGCTTGAGCCAGGTGGCCTGCACATGGGCCAGCACCGGGCGGCCGAGCACGCCATCACCCACCAGGCGGCGCGCGGTCTGTGCAATCGGGTTGTGGCGCCGGTGGTGGCCCACCAGCAGGCCTGAGCCGGTGGCCTTGGCCGCATGCAGCAGCTTCAGGCCATCTTCCAGCGAGTCGGTGATCGGCTTTTCAACCAGCGTGGCCAGGCCGGCTTGCAAGCAGGCGATGGCGATCTCAGCATGGCTTGAATTGGGCGTGGCCACGATGGCTGCCTTGGGCTTCAACGCGCCGATGAGATCGGCTGCATCAGCCGCCCACGGCAGATTCAGGCTTTGTGCGTACTCGCGCGCGCCCGGCGCCGGGTCGGCCACGCCGACGACCATCACATCAGGGTGGCGCAGCGCGCGCTCGATGTGCATGCGCCCGACGGCGCCGGCGCCGATCACGATGATCGGCATGAGGCTGGTCATGTGAGCCCCTCGCCCGATGGAGGTGCACCGCCCAAGAAAAGGCGCTCGATGTTGGGGTCGTTCAACAACTCATCGGCCGGCTTGTGCAGCACCAGTTGGCCTGACTCCAGCGCGATGGCTTCATCGGCCATCTTCAGCGCGCTCTTCACGTTTTGCTCGACCATCAGAACAGTGGTGCCCTGGCTGGCCAGGTTGCGCAGCAGCTTGAAGACATCGGCCACCACCAGCGGGCTCAGGCCGATGCTGGGTTCATCGACCAACAACACCTTGGGCCGCAGCAGCAACGCGCGGCCCACTTCCAACTGCTTTTGCTCGCCGCCCGACAGCGACGACGCCGCGCTGTGCAGGCGCTGCGCCACGCGGGGGAACAGCGTCAGCACCTCAGGAATGCGTTCGCGCGTGAGCTTGGTGCCCAAGGTGATGCCGCCGAGTTCAAGGTTTTCATACACGCTGAGCTGGCCGAACAGGTTGCGCCCCTGCGGCACGAAGGCAATGCCATGCTTGACCAGCAAATCTCTCGAACTCACCCCGGTGATGTCTTGCCCATGCAGGCGGATGCGGCCCTGGCGCACCTTGAGCAGGCCGAACAGCGTCTTGAGCACCGTGCTCTTGCCCGCGCCGTTGGGGCCAAGCAGCAGCGTGATCTTGCCGGCCTTGGCCTTCAGGCTGAGGTTATTCAGGATCATGAAGTCGCCGTAGCCGGCAACCACATCGTCAAACTCAATCGCGATGGCGGACATGTCAGCTTTCATTGACGACGAAGCAGCACTCGCGTCGTATGAAACAGGTCGATCCAAGCGAACGCCGCGGAACCGGCTTTAGCTGCGGCCTCACATCGCTGGCGCGATATTAGCCTTCGCTGAAGCGCAAGCGCTTTGCCGGGCCGCTGGCGTGCCTTGCAGGCCGCATGGCCGCGAGACGCGGCCATTCCTCGGCCCGTCCAAGCCGACGCAGGTCGGCTTGGAGCCGCGGGCCTCGGCCCCCATGAGGGGGCTGAGCCCGGACGAGAAACAGTCCCTGCGGACTGACCCTCGCCTGCGAAGGCCTTCCAGCCTACCTGCCGGAAGGCGCGCGAAGCGCGTAGGGGGTGTTTCATCAATTCCCCAGGTAGGCATCAAGCACCTGCCGGTTGCCGCGAATCTCGGCCGGCGTGCCGATGGCCATGACCTGCCCTTCCACCATCACCATGATGCGGTGGCACAGGCCCATCACGAAATCCATGTTGTGTTCGATGACGATGAAGCTGCCCTTGCGTGTGCCGTTCAACTCCTTCAGCAGCGTGCGGATGCCGCCCACCAAGCTGGGGTTGACGCCGGCGCAGGGCTCGTCGAGCAGCACCAGGCTGGGCTCGCTCATGAAGGCCATGGCGATGTCGACCAGCTTTTGCTGGCCGTAGCTCAGCTCGCCGGCCTTTTTGTCGGCCACATGGCGGATGCGGAACTGGTCGATCAGCGCATCGGCGCGCGCACCCAGGCCCGAATCGCTGGGCGCGAACATGCGGCTGAACATGCTGCCCTGGTGTTCTTGCGCGGCCACCAGCAGGTTGTCGCGCACGCTCATCTTGCCGAAGACCTGCAGCGTTTGAAACGTGCGGCCCACGCCGCGCTGGTGGAGCTGAACCGGGTTGAGCTGGGTGATGTCTTCGCCGTTGAGTTCGATCTTGCCGGCGTCGGGCGTGATCTGGCCGAGCACGCTGTTGAACATGGTCGTCTTACCTGAACCGTTAGGCCCGATGACGCCGAAAATTTCACCCGGCATGACCTCGAACGACACACCGGCCACGGCCTGGATCGCGCCATAGGCCTTCTTCAGGCCGGTGACCTTCAACACCGGCTGCGTCATGATGCGGCGCCCTTGCCCAATGCGGCCGCTGCCGCCTGGCGCGCCGCGTTGGCTTGCCTGGCCTGGCGCCGTGCCTTGAGCCGATCAGGAATGCTCAGCAGCCCATCAGGCAGCCATAACATCAACAACACCACCGCGGTGCCGAAGACGAACAAGTACCAGCCCTGAGCAAAGCGCAGCCATTCGGGCAGCAGCACACCCACGGCGCTGCCCAGCAGCGGGCCGAAGAAGTAGCCGGGGCCGCCCACCACGACCATCAAATACATCATGATCGACGCGCCCACGGTGAACGGCGCGGGCTCGATGAATTCAACCAGCGGCGCAAACAGCGCACCGGCCACGCCGGCATACACGGCGCCGATGGCAAAGCTCAGCAGCGTGTAGGCCTGGATATGGATGCCCAGGCTTTCAGCACGGATCGGGTTGTCGCGCAGCGCCATGAAGGCCTTGCCCCAGGGCGAATGCAGCAGCTTCCACAACACCGCGCCCATGACCAGCGCCACGCCGAGCACGAAGTAGTAGTACGCCAGGTTGCTGGTCAATTCGAGCCCCAGCAGGCCGGGCCGCTGGATGTTGTTGATGCCGAAGGTGCCACCGGTGAGCCACTCTTCATTGCGCATCACCAGCCACACCGCGGTGTTGAAGCCCAGCGTGGCAAAGGCCAGGTAGATGGTCTGCACCCGCAGCGCCGGAAAGCCCAGCCCCAGGCCGATGACGAAGCAACCCAGCATGGCCACCGGCAGGCCGAACCAGAAGCTGATGCCGGCCTTTATCATGATGGCCACGGTGTACGCGCCGATGCCGAAGAACGCGGCATGGCCGAGCGACTTCTGCCCGGCATAGCCGATGGTCAGGTTCAGGCCCATGACGGCGATGACGAACACCAGCCAGTAGCTCAACAGGTACAGGCCGTAGTTCTTCAGCAGCGGGGGGGCGGCCAGCAGCAGAACGAGCAGCACGGCGGCGCCAGCGAGGTGGGTCTTCTTCATGGCTTCAAACTTTTCGTTCGACCTTCATGCCCAGCAGCCCCTGCGGCTTGAACAAGATCACCACCATGAACAGCACCAAGGCCACGGCGTCTTTGTAGGCCGGTGAGATGTAGGCCGCGGCCAGGTTCTCAGCCACGCCGACGATCACACCGCCCAGCAGCGCGCCGCGGCTGTTGTTGAAGCCGCCAATGATGGCGGCGAAGAAGGCCTTGGTGCCCAGGCTTTCGCCCATGTCGAACTTGGCCAGGTAGGTGGGCGTGACCAGCAACGCGGCGGCACAGGCCAGCACTGCGTTGATGGCAAAGGTATAGAAGATCATGCGCGGCACGTTGATGCCCAGCACCGCCGCGCTTTCGGTGTTCTGCGCCACCGCCTGCATGGCCCGGCCGGTGACGGTGCGCGAAAGAAACGCCTGCGTGGCCAGCACCAGGCCCAGGGCCAGCACCAGGGTGCCGACATCAGCCAGGGTGACGTTGACGCCGGCCAGCGTGAACAGCTTGTCGGCAAACAGGCTGGGGAACGGGTGCGCTTCAGCGCTGTAGCCGGCGCGCACGCCGTTACGCGCCGCGATCGACACACCGATGGTGGCCACCACCACCGGCATCATGCCAAAGCGCAGCAGCGGGTCGGCCACGCCGCGCTTGAAGGCCCAGCCCAGCACCACCACCGCCACCACGCAGGTCAACAAGAAGGCCAGCCACAACGGCGAGCCCAGGGCGCCGAAGGCCAGCATCATGAATGCCGGCAGCATGACGAATTCGCCCTGCGCGAAGTTGATGGTGCCGCTGGCCTGCCACAACAAGGTGAAGCCCAGCGCGGCCAGCGCATAGATGCCGCCCACGGCCATACCTGAGAGCAGGAGTTGGAAGAAGTCGGTCACGGGTGTTGGTGGAGCCAGGCCGGGTGAGGCAAGCGGAAAGTGGAACACAATTCCGTATTGGAATGCAAGCCCGGATCTACTATGATGCCGCCGCCTCGCCCTGCGGCTGCCTGCGACGGCCATCGCAGCGCCCTCTTTGTCGTCATCCGTTCAACATGTATTTTTGGAGACACCCATGAAGACCCGCACCCTGCGCCACGTGGCGCTTGCCCTGGCCCTGTTTGGCACCGTTGCGCTGGGCCAGGCGCAAGACGTGATCAAGATAGCCGGCATCTATGAACTCTCGGGCGGCGGCGCCAGCCCCGGCACTTACTTCCGCGATGGCGTGGAGCTGGCGGTTAAAGAAATCAACGCCGCCGGCGGCATCCTGGGCAAGAAGATCGTCAGCACCGCGGCCGACACCCAAACCCAGCCCGGCGTGGCCAAGGGCCTGGCCGCCAAAGCGGTTGACGATGGCGTGTTCGCGGTGTTCGGCCCGGTGTACTCAGGCTCGATCATGGTCAGCATGGCCGAAACCCGGCGCGGTGAAATTCCGAACTGGACCGGTGGCGAAGCCGCTGCCATCACCCAGCAGGGCAACCCCTACATCTTCCGCACCGCTTTCGGCCAGGCGCATTCCATGCCCAAGCTGGCCAAGTTCATCACCGCCAAGGTCAAGACCCTGGCTGTGATCTACCAGAACAACGACTTCGGCAAGGGCGGGCGCGACGTGATGGTGAAGCTGCTGAACGGCAGCCCCACCAAAGTGGTGGGCGAGATCGCCACGGACCCCGGCCAGATTGACTTCTCCTCCGCCGTGCTGCGCGCCAAGCAGACCAACGCCGACGCCCTGTTCGTCTACCTCACCGAAGAAGAATCGGCGCGCGCCCTGCGCGAATTGCGCAAGCAGGGCTGGACCAAACCGATCTACGGTGAAACCGTGCTGATCAGCCAAAAGGTGATCGAACTGGCCGGCGAGGCCGCCAACGGCACGCTGGGCCATGTGGGCCTCACGGTGGATGCGCCCAGCCCCGAAATGCTGGCCTTCAAGGGCAAGTTCTACCAGGCCTACAAGTACATCCCCGACCACAACGGCATCAAGGGCTACATGGGCGTGTACTCCATGAAGGCCGCGATCGAAAAGGCCGGCAAGCTCGACCGCAAGGCCGTGGCCAAAGCCATGCATGGGCTGGAGATCAAGAAGGCCAAGTACCCGGGCATCATCATGGACGTGAGCTTCGATGCCAATGGTGACCTCGACCGCGAAAGCTACATGGTGGAAGTGAAAGACGGCCGCCAGATCGTCACCAATGCGCTGCCGCCGCTGGGCAAGCAGTAGACCTTCACGCAGGCTGGCGCTGACATGTCCGTTGCACTGAACGGTTACAGCGGCGCCACCCGTATCGTCTACATCGCGGGCGACCCCATCGCCCAGGTGAAATCGCCCGCCGGCGTGACCGCCCTGCTGCAAGAGCGCGGGCAGGACGCTGTTTGCGTACCGGCCCATGTGAAGCCGGCCGATCTGGCTGAATTCCTGAGCCTGGCCTGGCGCATGCCAAACGTTAGCGGCGTGCTCATCACCGTGCCGCACAAGTTTGGCGCCCTGGCCGCCAGCGCCACCGCCACGCCGCGGGCGCGCTCCATTGGCGCGGCCAATGTGCTGCGCCGCGGTGCCCAGGGCTGGCATGCCGACATGTGCGACGGCGAAGCCTTCGTGGCCGCCATGCGTGCGGGCGGTGCGCAGCTTGCAGGGCAGCGCGCCTTGCTGGTAGGGGCAGGCGGCGCTGGCTCGGCCATTGCGCACGCGCTGGTGGCCGGCGGCGTGGCCGAACTGGCCTTGCATGATGCCGATGACAGCCGGCGCGAGGCACTGGCCGCCAAGCTGCGCCGCTATGGCCAGGTGCCCGTCACCACCGGCAGCAGCGACCCTGCGGGTTTCGATCTGGTTTGCAACGCGACGCCCCTGGGCATGCGCGCGCAAGACCCGCTGCCGGTGCAGGTGGATCGGTTGGGCGAGCAGGCCTTTGCCGCCGATGTGGTCACCCTGCCGGCCGTGCCGCCCTTCATTGCCGCGGCCCGCGCGCGCGGCTTGCGCACCAGCACGGGCAGCGACATGTTCGCCCAGGTGCGCGCGCTGCTGGTCGACTTTCTTCTGGAGCCGCAAAGCTGATGCTTCACCTGACTGATGAGCAGCGCATGCTGCTGAGCACCGTGCGCCGCTTCATCGGCGAGGCATGCAAGCCGCTGGAAGACGGCGTCGAGGCCACCGGCGAACTGCCCGAGGCCCTGGCGCGCAACCTGCATGAAAGAGCCAAGGCCCTGGGCCTGTATGCGCTGAACATGCCGGCCGAACTGGGCGGCGGCGGCCTGAACACCTTTGACCGCATCCTGTGCGAAGAGCAGTTTGGCCACACCAGCGACATCCTGATCCGCCGCGCCTTCGGCAACCTGTACGAGCCGCTGCTGGAATGCCGCGGCGAGCAAATCGAGCGCTGGCTCAAGCCAACCGTTAGCGGTGAGCGCACCTGCGCCATCGCCATCACAGAACCCGGTGCCGGCAGCGACGCGCAAGGCATCAAGACCCACGCGAAGAGGACCACCTCCGGCTGGGTGCTCAATGGCAGCAAGCATTTCATCAGCGATGGCTTGTGGAGCGACTTTTTCCTGGTCTCGGCCAAGACGGGCGACAAAGAAGTCTCCATGTTCATGGTCGACAAGGGCCTGCCCGGCTTCAGCCTGGGCCAGGACCAGAAGATGATGGGCCTGCGTGGCACGCCGCACCTGGAACTGTTCTTCGACAACGTTCCACTTGAGCCACTCACTCTGCTGGGTGCCGAAGGCCAGGGCTTCAAGCTGGCCATGGGCGCGCTGAACGTGGTGCGCCTGGCCCAGGTGGGTGCGCGCGCCGTGGGCAAGGCCAGCCATGTGCTGGAACTGATGGCCGGCCATGCCAACGAACGAAAACAGTTCGGCAAGGCCATCGGCGAGTTTCAGATGATCCAGGCCATGCTGGCTGACAGCGCCATCGAGATCAATGCCGCGCGCTTGATGGTGATGCAGGCCGCCAGCATGATCGACCGCGGCGAAGACGCCCGCGACCTGATTGCGATGGTGAAGGTGTACGCCGCCGAAACCCTGGGCCGCGTGGTCGACCGCGGCGTGCAGGTCTTCGGCGGCATGGGCTTTTGCAAGCAACTGCCGCTGGAGCGCTACTACCGCGATGCGCGCATCTACCGCATCTTCGACGGCACCTCTGAGATTCACCGCACGGTGATTGCGCGCAGCGTGCTCAAGCGCGGCGCGGCGGTGTTCGATCTGCATCGCTGAGTTCACGCCTGAAGACTGCGCTGCCCAGTGCGCCAGTCTTCACTGGCTATAGTGGGCGTTGGTGGGCGTTGGGCGCTGCGCCGCTCGGCGAGCTTCGATCAAAGCGAAGTGCAAGAACACGCTGCAGTGTGACCTTGGATGCTCCACATTCTTCACAACAGAGGATCCCCCATGACCATCACCGGCGGCTGCCATTGCGGCGCAATCAGGTACGAGGCCACAGGCGAGGCACTCACGCACGCGCTGTGCCACTGCACCGACTGCCGGCGCCACGCCGGCGCACCAATGGTCGGGTGGACGATGTACAAGCAAGGCAGCGTGAAGCTGACCCAGGGTCAGACCAAAACCTACCACTCGTCTGAGCACGGCCGCCGACAGTTTTGCCCTGACTGTGGCACCGGGCTGTTCTACACCAACGAGGTGGTGCTGCCCGGCATTGTCGATATCCAAAGCGCCACCTACGACGACCCAGACCTGGTGCCCCCCCGTGCGCACATTCAGGTTGCCGAGCGGCTGCGCTGGATGGCGCACGCGCATGAGCTGCCGGTCTTTGAGCGCTATCCGCCGCACGCGGGCGGTTGATAACGTTTGAACCATGCCATGGCCAAGGAGTCAGCTCGAGGGCCGACTCCCATTCAGTTGTCTATTGCGACGCGAGCAGGCACGCCAAGCAAGCGGCGCAAAGGTTCCCAGCTTGGCGTCGACACCACCGCAGTCGGCGCCTGGGCCGACAAAAAGCTCAAACCCGTGTTTGGCCTGGACAAGACCATGTGGATCAAGGCGCACTTTGTCGCCTATTCGGCCAGGCATGCGAGGCGCCCACCTGTGGAGGCCTCTTCGTCGTGGTTCCATGGCGAAGCCGCACAGACGCCACCCATCGCCGCCGCGGGTAACGCTTGAGCAACGTTTGAGACGTGCCAATGCCGCAGGGTCAGGCCAAAGCCAACAATGCCCCTGCCCCACCTGAACGCAGGGTTTGCAGGTAGCCGGCCAGCCGCTGCACAAATGCTCGCGGCCACGGCTCTTGCGCAAACACGGCGGCATGCGACAGCGCTGCCTGCGCGCTGGCCAATGCATCACCAGCACAATCCAGTCGTGTCTTCAACGCGGCGACGCCCGGGTCGTTGATCACCAGCGCGGCGCCATCATCACTGCTTGCCGTTTGCGCATAGTGCAGCCACAGTGCCAGCGCGCGCTCGAGCAAGGGCCTCTGCACACCTTGGGCCAGACTTTCGCGCAAGGCGGGCAGCCAGCGCACCGGCACCTTTTGGGTGCCGTCCATGGCAATTTGCTGCGTGCGGTGGGCCAAGGTGGGGTTCTCGAATCGTTGCAGCAGCGCGGCGCAATAGCCGGCAACCTCAAAGCCAATCGGCGCGTGCACGCAGGCGCGCAGGTCTTGCAGCATCAGGCGGCGCACAAAGCCGCCCACCAGCGGGTCGGCCATGGCCTGTGCCACGGTGGCCAGGCCGCGCAACTGGCCGGCGTAGGCGATGGCCGAATGCGTGCCGTTGAGCAGGCGCAGCTTCATTTCCTGGTACGGCTTAACGTCCGAAGTGAGCAGCGCACCGGCCGCTTCCCAGGCAGGGCGCGGGCCGCTGAAACGGTCTTCAATGACCCACTGCGTGAACGGCTCGCAGACGACGGCGGCTTCGTCGCGCAGGGCCAGGCGCTGCTGCGCAAAGGCCAACGATTCAGGTGTGGCGGCAGGAACGATGCGGTCGACCATGCTGTTGGGCATGGCGATGTCAGCTTCGATGCGGCGCGCAAGCTGCGGGTTCGTTTGCCCGGCGAACTGAAGCAACACCCGCTTGAGCGCGGCGCCGTTGCCGGCCATGTTGTCGCAGCACAGCAGCGTGATGGGCGCACGGGCCGGCCGCATGGCCAGGCCGGCGGCCAGCACGCCCAGGGTGCTGCGTGGCATGGGCGGGTGGGCCAGATCGTGCTGCACGGCGGGGTCGTTCAGATCGAGGTCACCCGTTGCGGCGACCCGGCTGTAGCCCTTTTCGGTGACGGTGAGCGTGACCAGCATGGTCTGCGGGTTGGCGATGGCCCCCAGCACTTGCGCCATCTGCGAAGGCGCATGCAGGGCCTGGCGCAGCACACCCACCACGCGGGTCTGCGTGTCTTCACCCTGCTGCTCGGTCACCGAGTAAAGCTGGTCCTGAGCGGCAAGCACAGCCGGCACCCGCGCATCACGCAGGCTCACGCCACAGAGGCCCCAGCGCGCATCGCCTGCTGCCACAGTGGCCTCGGTGTACAGCGCCAGGTGCGCGCGGGCAAAAGCGCCCAGGCCCAGGTGCACGATGCCGGTTTGCAGCACGCTGCGTTCGTAGGCCGGCGCGCCAGCGGTGGATGCGCGCTGCGCCAGGGTCGAGGAGCTGAGCAAGGTCATGCAAGCTGCACAATGTTTCGCAGCATGCATGCTGCCATGCCGCACGGACCACACCCTTGAAGATCACCGCACTCAAGACCATCGTCACCTGCCCGGGGCGCAATTTCGTCACCGTCAAAGTCAGCACCGATCAAGGCCTGCACGGCCTGGGTGACGCCACACTGAACGGGCGCGAACTCGCCGTGGTGGCCTACCTGGAAGAACATGTCTTCCCCTGTCTGCTGGGGCGCGATGCCGGGCAGATCGAAGACATCTGGCAGTACCTGTACCGCGGGGCCTACTGGCGCCGCGGGCCGGTGACCATGACGGCCATTGCCGCCATCGACATGGCGCTGTGGGACTTGCTGGGCAAACGCGCCGGCCTGCCCGTTTACCAGTTGCTGGGCGGCAAGAGCCGGCATGGCGTGATGGTCTATGGCCACGCCAACGGGCGCGACCACAGCGAAGCCATCGAGGCCGTGCACAAGCACATCGAGCAGGGCTACAAGGCCGTGCGCGTGCAGTCCGGCGTGCCGGGGTTGGCCAAGACCTACGGCGTCGGCAAGGGCACGGGCTTTTACGAGCCGGCCGAAAAGGGCCTGCCGCCCGAGGAGCCCTGGGACACCGGGCTGTACCTGCGCCACACGCCCGAGCTGTTTCGCAAGGTGCGTGATGCGGTGGGGCCTGACGTGCACTTGCTGCACGACGCCCACCACCGCCTCACGCCGATTGAAGCCGCGCGGCTGGGCAAGGAGCTGGAGCCGCACAAGCTGTTCTGGCTGGAGGACGCCACGCCGGCCGAAAACCAGGAAGCCTTTCGCCTGATTCGCCAGCACACCACCACGCCGCTGGCGGTGGGCGAGGTGTTCAACTCGATCTACGACTGCAAGGATCTGATCCGCGAGCAGCTCGTTGACTACATCCGCGCCACCATCGTGCACGCCGGTGGCATCACGCACCTGCGCCGCATAGCCGACTACGCCGCGCTGTACCAGGTGCGCACCGGCTGCCACGGCGCCACTGATCTTTCTCCCGTGAGCATGGCCGCGGC
The DNA here is from genome assembly GCA_031418595.1 of Burkholderiales bacterium. Lineage (GTDB taxonomy): Bacteria > Pseudomonadota > Gammaproteobacteria > Burkholderiales > Burkholderiaceae_C > Rubrivivax. The sequence continues at coordinate 36,301 of JANOXU010000267.1, read as the reverse complement.
GGTGAACTTCGGCCTGTGGGTGCCCAACTTCGGCATCCAGGAATTGATGCCGCACACGACGCTCACTGACGAGGTCTTTGCGCACCACTACCGTTTTGAGCAAGGCAGCCTGGTGATGGATGACGTGCCCGGCCTGGGCGTGGAGATCGACGAAACCCTGGCCGCCAAGTACCCCTATGAGCGCGCCTACCTGCCCGTGGCGCGGCTGGCTGACGGCTCGATGTGGAACTGGTAGCCCAGGTTTAACGTATGACGAAACTCTATGACATCGTGACGCTGGGCGAAGCCATGGTCGAATTCAATCAAACAGGTGAGGCGGGCGGCCGCACCTACTTGCAAGGCTTTGGCGGCGACACCAGCAATGCGCTCATAGCAGCCTGCCGCCAGGGTGCGCGCGGCGCGTACATCACCCGCGTGGGTGACGATGAGTTCGGCTCCATGCTGCTTGAACTGTGGCGCAGCGAAGGCGTTGACACCCAGGCCGTGGTGTTGGACGCTGCGGCCCCCACCGGCATCTACTTCGTTCACCACGGCGAACAAGGCCACCGCTTCAGCTACCGCCGGGCGGGCTCGGCCGCCAGCCTGATGCAGCCGGCCGGGTTGCCGCAGGGCTTGCTGGCCAACACCCGGTTCTTGCATGTATCAGGCATCAGCCAGGCCATCAGCGCCAGTGCCACGGCCACAGTGCACGCCGCCATCTTGCTGGCCAGGCAAGCCGGCACCCAGGTGGCCTACGACCCCAACCTGCGCCTGAAGCTGTGGCCGCTGGAACGGGCGCGCGAAGTGATCGTGCAAACCATGCCGCTGTGCCACCACTTCCTGCCCAGCCTGGACGATGTGCAGTTGCTCAGCGGCTTGAGCGAGCCGCGTGAGATCGTGGCCTGGTGCCATGCGCAAGGCGCACCCACGGTGGTGTTGAAGCTGGGCCGTGAAGGCTCGCTGGTTTCCACCGGCGCCGGCTGCATGGCCGTGGCCGCGCATGCGGTGAACGCTGTGGATGCCACCGGCGCGGGCGATTGTTTTGATGGCTCGTACCTGCACCGCCTGGCCCAGGGCGATGAGCCGCTGGCCGCCGCACGCTGGGCCAGCGCCGCCGCCGCACTGGCCACCACCGGCTATGGTGCCGTGGCGCCGCTGCCGCGGGCCGGGCAAATCAAACTGCTGCTTGCACAGGGCACCCTTTAGCTGGCCGCTGGCGCGGGGCGAAATCACGGCTTGGCCGGTACTTCGGCTTGCAGTTCACGGCGTTCGAAGATGTAGTCCGCGCGCGGCTGGTGCAGGCGTTCCGATGCGGCCCCGTACTGCGGCACGAAGGGCCGGCCGGCCTGGATCAAGGGCGTTTGCACTTCGCGGAAGATGCGCCCACCCACGTGCCAGGTCTTCACCCGGCGCAGCACGCCCACCAACTGCGCCGCGAAGTCCGACAAGCCCTGCCCCTGCATGGTGCTCATGGGCAGGTTGCCGCCCGATGTCAGCGCCACCGTGGCGCGGCGGTCGAGCAGCCCAACCGCGTCGGGCGCGGCCAAGGCGTTGTAGTCCACCGGCTTGACGCGCAGGCGCCCGGCCAGCGAGCTGTCGGAAATCAATGCCACCTGGCGCGCGTCGATCAAGCCGAGCAGCTTGGCCAGATCGGCGTGTGACAAGACGGTGCGGCCATCACGCGGGTCGGCATCGCTCAAGGCCCAAACGGCGTCGTCGCCCTGCGCGATGCTGAAGCCGTAGCCCGAGAAGAAGATGAGCAGCGAGTCGTTCGGTTGCGCCACGGCCGCCAACATGTTCAGCCGCTGCACCACCTGGGCGCGGCTGGGGTTGACCAGTTCTGACGTGATGTAGCCAAAGCCGCCACGCAGCTCGGCCGCCACCGCCCGCGCGTCGTGGCCGGCGTTGGGCATGCGCACGGGTTGGCCACCCAGCGCGACCTTGGGGTAATGCTCGACGCCGATCACCAGCGCCCACTTGCGCCGAATGTCGGGCAGCGTGGCCTGGCGTGCGTCCTGCTGTTGCAGGGTGACGCTGAGAAAACGCGCCTCGCGTTCACGCTGCTGCAGGTGGAACTTCACCTGCTCCGAAAACAGGCAGGCCGGTTGCTTGTCACGCGGCTCCGATACGCAGCGCTGGAGCGCGCCGCGTAAGGCTTCCAACTCGGTTTGACGCTGGCATTCGCCGCTGAGCTGTTGCTTGGGCGTTTCGCACACCGGCGCATTGCCTGGCGCATTCACTGCCGCGGTGGGCGCCATGGCGATCAGCTGTTCGGGGGTTGCTGCGCTGGCGACGATGACCGCCGGCGGCGCGGCAGCTCCCCCTTGCACGCCAGCGGCGGCGCCGGTCTGCCCGGCGGCGGCCATGACCAGCATTTGAGGCGTCAGTGTGCTGCTCCCGCCCAGGCCAGAAGGCGTGGTCAGCGCGAGCGTGTTATCGCCCGGCAGGACGAGAGCCTGCGCCCCGAACTTTGACAGGTCGATGTCACCACGCCAGACCATGCGGTCGAACAAGTCGTCCCGATCCAGCAGTGCCCACTCACCCGCCCATTGCGGCTGCACCGTCCACAGCCGCTGCATGGCGATCTTGAGTGCCGGCGTGACGATGCACTCGCCCTGCACGGCACCGCCCACGTCGGCGCAATCGGGCAAGTCGGCCAGGCTGGGGTTGGCGTCAAGCATGGCTTTGCCGGCGCGGAAGGGGCGCGCCAGGGCCAGCTCGCGCGAACGAAACGCCGCATCGAGCTGCCGGCCCGGGAGCCGGCTCGAATCGAGCGGCGCAAACCCGGCCGCTGAGATCGGCTCCACCACCGTCAAGCGCGGGTTGCCTGGCTGGTCAGGCTGCGCTGGCCTGTCGCTGGGCAAGGTGGGACGTGGCAGACCTTCGTTGCTGCCGGCCGGCAGCACGCGCAGGGCCTGCGCGTTGGCCGGATCATTCACGAAGGTGTAGTTCGCCGCCGTCAAGCCCACGCCTTGCACCGCGTAGGCGCCGGCCGGCGACGCTGGCCCGGCCGCGGTTGTGAAGCGCAGCGTGCCGCTGGTGGCGCTGGCCTGCGACTCACCGGGCACGAAGCCTGTGACTGTTCCGGCCAGCGCGGGCCAGCCCGTGCCGGCCACCACGGTCAGGGGTTGGGCGCGGTAGGTGAGCGCAGCGGGGTTGATGTTGCCGGCCAGCCCCTGGCCCGCGAAGACGTAGCCGTAGACCGGACTGTCCCCATCAAACACCGCTGGCAGCTCGCCTTTCAGGCTGGCCGTGATCGGCACGGCAGCGCCCGCGTTGCGGCTGTCGTAGCTCAGGCTGGCGATCAGGCCGGTGCGCACGCTTGGCGCATCACCGGGCAGAAAGCCGGTCAGGGCCAACGTGTCGAGCTGGGCCGCCGACAACCCCAGCGTGCGGCTGCCGTCATACACCTTGTTCAGTGGCAGGCTCGAGGCAACGCCCAGCACCGGCTGCGTGGCGTAGAGCAGGCCGTTTGCATTGCCATCGCCCAGCGCTGGCGCCGGGTAGATGGCACCGTACTGCTTGAACTGGTAGGCCAGCCCATCGAGCCTGGTGTTAGCCGGGTCGCGCGCATAGAGCAGCCAGCGGCCTGAATCACCCGTGGCCAGGGCGCTGCTGCCGGCCACGCTGTCAAAGACAGCGACGTTGTCAACCAGGCCGCGCACGACCAGCGCATTGCCCGCGCCCGTGGCGAACAGCGTGGGCTCAATGCCTTCAATCGACGACGGCGTGCCCAGCGTGATCCGGTTGGCCTGCACGTCGATCTGCCGCGCAATGACGATTGAAGCCTGGGTGCTGAGACTCGCCCCGCGCATCGTGAGGTCGCCCCGCACGTTGATGCTGGCGTTATTCAGGCTGATGCCGTCGGCGGCGCCTGAACCGGCGAGCAAGCGCAGGTGCAGTCGACCGCTGCTCGACTGAATGCTGGCATCGGTCAGGACAATGCCCGAAGCGGCATTCAATGTGAGCGTGCGTTCCACGATCAGGCTGCCGGCCCCTGTGATGATCGCGGGCAGGGGCGCATTCAGCGTCACGTCGTTCATCGAGATCGTCCCCGCCTGTGTGCCGGTGGCGCCGGTGCTGATGGTCACGTCGCCACTGGCCAGCGCGCTCGTGATGGTGTTGGTGCCGATGCTTGCATTCGACCCCAGCGGGCTGAAGTCGGGCCCCGCGCTGACCTGGTTACTGCCATTGCCTGACACGATGCGAACGTCCAGCGGGTCGAGCAGCCACAGCCCGGCCCGCCCGCGTGGCGCCTGAGTGTCCACCGCGGCGGGGTTGGCTTCCAAGCCCAGGCCAGACGTTTCAATCAAGCCACCGTTGCCGCCATGGGGGCCACCGCGGGCACTGAAGCGGCCAAAGGCGCGCGTGGCGCCGTCGCTCCACAGGCGAATGCTGCCGCCATCACCGCTGTGCAGCGCGTCGGCCGACAGGCGCGCGCCGCGATCCACAAACACCGCTTGCGCTGCCGGCAGGCGCAGGCCGTTGGCTTCGTGCGGCGCGCCAACGGCGAGCAGGCCACCGCCCAAGGCGCCATCCGCTTGCAGCACCGCCCCGTCCAGCAACGCGATCTGCGGCCCGGCCAGGCTGAGCTGTCCGCCCAGGCCGGTGGCGGAACCGGCGTCGATGCGGCCCTGCACGAGCTGCGTGCCGCCCAGCAGATCAATGCGCCCGCCCGGCGCGCCGGTGGCCGATGTCAGGCTGCCCGCCTCAAACACCAGCGAGTTGCTGGCGCGCAGCAGCACCGCGCCGCCCGGCCCGCTGGCCAGGCCATCGGCCCGCACCACACCGGCTTGATTGACCATCGCGCCTTGCAGGTCGATGACGCCGCCTGCGGCGCTGAGCACGCCGCGGTTGAGCACACCCTGGCCTGGCGCGAAAACGCGCACGGCGATGTCGGGCTGCGCACTGTCGGCCAGCTCCACGCTGGCGGCGGCATGCAAGCCGATGCGGCCCTGAGGCGCGTCGATCTCGCCCTCGTTGACCACCCCGGCGCCGCCCACCAGCAAGATGCGCCCGCCGCTGCGGCTGCGCAGCGTGCCGGCGTTGCTGACGGCCGCACCCGGCACGCCAGCCAGTTGATCAAGCCGGCGCCGGCCGGCGGCCCAGTCGGCGGTGGACAGGTTCAGGGTCGAGGCCACCAGCCCGGCCACGTCGACCCGCGCGTCGCGGCCGAACAGCACACCGTAGGGGTTGATGAGCCAGACCTCGCCGTTGCTGCTCAGGCGCCCGAGGATCTGCGAGGGGTCGCGCCCGAGCACGCGGTTGAGCACCTGGCTGGCAGCATCAGCTTGCTCGAAGCGCACCGCCGCCTGCGGCCCGATGGAAAAGCTGCGCCAGTCGATCGCGGCATTGCGCCCACTGGTCACCGTCATGGTCTGGCCCGTGGTGGTGATGCGGGCTTGGCCATGCACCACCGTGGGCGCCACAGGCAGCAGCAGGTCGCCGGCGTAGGCGCCAAGCGGCCATGCGGCCAGGCCACACAGCGCAGCCTGTGCGAGCCGCGACAGGTGAAGATGAACAGGCAGTGCCATGGCGGTTCTCCTGCGGTTGAGTCGGCGTCAATACACCAGGCGCAGCCAGACGTGGCCGCGCGTGTGCCCGCGCTGGGTGGTGCCCGCGCTGCGCAGAGCGTGGGCGATGTCCAGGCTGACTGTGAGCGCGCGTGCGTCGAGCCGCAGGCCAAAGCCGGCACTGGCCAGGTCGCACCGCATCTGCAGGCCGCTGCAAGGGGCGGCGTCGCGGTTGCGCAGCGTGGCGGCGTCAACGAACAACAGTGGGCGCAAGGTGGTGCCCGGCCAGGGCGGGCCCTGCCAACCGGGTGCGGACAACTCCAGCGACAGCGCCAGGCCATGGTCGGCCGCGAGTTCGCGCTCCTCGTAGCCCCGCACTGAAGCGCGCCCACCGGCACCGAACTGCATCGCCGGCACCAAGGGCTGCGCCGCCCATTGCCCGGCCAGGCGCGCGCTGGCGGCCCAGCCGGTGACGCTCAGGCGTTGTTGCGCACTCAACTGGGCCCGCAGCGCGGTGAAGGTGGGTCGCGCGCCGGGCCGCACGGCGTCGAACGCGGCGCGGTCAGCGCGGCCGCCACCCGCGGCCAGGCCCTGCACCCAGGCCAGGTTCAGGGCCAGCGGCGTCAGCGCGTCGCCAGCCAGGCTGTATTCCAGGGTCAAGGGCAAGATGGCCAAATCACCGCCCGCGCTGCCGCAGGCCCCGCCAGGCAGGGTGCCGATGGCGCATTGGTTGCGTTGGTCGCGGTATTCGAGCCCTAATGCCAGGCGCGCATCAAACGCCGCCAGCCGCGGCAGGTAGTGCGTCGCGCGCAGCCCCAGCAGATGGCCGCGCCCGGCGAAGCGCAGCTCGCCCAGCGCCGTGGGAATGCTGGCGCTGCGCGTGTCTGACAGCAGCGCAAAGGCGTCGAGCATGGTGCGCGCGCGGTACAGCGGCAGCCGGTAGCTCAGGCCGGCCGCCGCGAATTGCCTGGGCTGTTCGGGCGCGACTTGCAGGCGCAGTTCGAGCACATCGTCGCGGCCGCTCGCATTGGCGTCGCGCCAGGTCAGGCCCAGGTGCGCGCGCCCGGTGGCCGGCGTGCCGCTGTCATCAAGCTCCAGCCCAAGCTGGCGGCGTGGCGCCGGCGCCACCGCGATCTCGGCCTCGGTCTGTTCGGGCTGCTGCCCAGGCAGCAGCACCAGGCGGGTGCGTTTGGCCGGGTTGTCGTTGGCCATGCGCAACTGCGCGTCAACCCGGTCCAGGCGCGGTGTCTGGCCAGCTTGCAGCGCCGGCAGGCTGGCCAGGATGCCGGCCTCGCCGAAGGCCGGGCCAGCGCCTTCCACGCGCACCGCTGACAAGCGGCCTTCAATCACCTGCAAGGTGATGACGCCGCCCGACACTTCTTGCGGCGGCAGGTACACCACCACCGCGCCATAACCGGCACGCGCGTACAGCGCCTGCACCTGGCCCGCGGCGCGGTGCAGTTCTTCCACCGTGCGTGGGCCGATCAACCCGGTGAGTGCGGCGCGCACCACGGCGGCGTCGAGCAGCGTCACGCCCAGCACCAGGTAATGCCGCACCTCGACCACCGGCGGTGCCGCCGGCTTGGTGCTGGGCACCAACTGGGCCGGTGGCTCCGGCACGGGTGGGCTGGTCTGTGCCCAGGCAGCGCCGCAAACGCCAGCGGTGGCCAATGCCAGCATGATTGCTTTGAGCCGCATGTTCATCTTTCCCGACAAAGCCTGAAGCCAATGTTGGTGGCCGTGCTCGTGTCGCCCGCTTGATCGGGTTCCATGGACTGGCGCGCCGCCACCCGTACCCGCGAGGCGCCTTGAGCGAAAGAGCCGCCGCGTGAAACATGCTGCGGCGCCGAGGCCGTGAAGGGGTTGGCATCGTCGGCCACCCATTCGCTCACATTGCCCACCACATGGTGCAGGCCGAAGGCATTGGGCTGGCCGCTGCGCACCGGCCGCGCCGCGGGCGTGGCCGGGCCGTTGTCGTCGAAATTGGCGCGGCCCACGGGCGACTCGGTGCCCCACGGGTAGGGCCCGCTGGAGCCGGCGCGGGCGGCGTATTCCCATTCCCATTCCAGCGGCAACCGATACCGCTGCGGTGGGTTGCTGCGCGCGCTTAGCCATGCCGCGTAGGCCTGCGCATCGGCGCGTGAAACCTCCATCACCGGCTGCTCGCCGCGAACCTTCTCGCCCGGCGCGGGATACGGGTGTTGTGCGGCGCCGGCACGTCGCTGGCTGAAAACGAAACGATCGAACTGTTCGAAGCTGACCTCGTGGCGGCCCATGTCGCAACGAATGGGCTGGCTGAAAGCGCGTTGCAGCGGCAAGTAGCCGCCGCCGCAAGCCTGCCTGTCCACCGTGTCGCGTGCCGGGTCGCAACCAAAGTCAAAGGTCGCGGTGGCGCCGGGCAGGCGCGCGAACTCAGGTTCGGCGCCCATGCCCAGTGCCCACAGCGGCAGCCGCGTGGCGTAGTTGATGGGAAAAATATTGCCCTGCTGGAAAATAAAGTAGCTGCCCACGCCCAGGTAAGCCAAGGGCAGCGCCACAGCGGCCACCAGCACGCCCGACTTGCTGCGGCTGAACGCCAAATAGCGCCGCGTGTTGGCATCGGCTGAACGCGGCAAGCGTGCGTATTGGCGCTGCTCTTTGAAGCTGGCCAGGCGGCGCCAGCGTTGCCAGAAGCTGAGCTGGCGCCAGGTGTGCACGTCGGCGTGCAAGCGCTGTTCGAGCTTGAGCTCGTTCAAGTGGCGCTGGATGAATTCATACAGCCGCTGCCAATGCGGCCGCGCCGGCTCACCGGAACGCCCACTCGTGCGCAGCAGCATCTCGTGCACCAGCTCCACGTAGGGCTCGGCGCCGCCATCGTTGCCGGTCACTAACAGCGGCAAATGTGCTGCCGGGGCCATGCCGGGTTCAGCATCTGCTGTCGCTGCACTTTGGCCTGAGAGCATGCCGATCACCCGCGCGCCGCGTTCGCGCTCGCCCGCACCGGCCCACCACTCGGCCTCGGTGCGGCCCAACCGGCGGCGGAACAGCCGGTCTTCGGCGCCCACCCAGGTCATTTGGCGCAACAGTTGCATCGCGCCGGCGTCGCTGCCCAGCTCTGCCTTCACCTGCTCCAGGGCGGCATCCGCATCGCGGCTGAGCATGCCGGCCAGGCCGCCGGCGGCTTCATGGTCGCTGCGCAGCAAGCGGGTGACGGGCCCGCGCCGGTGCTGCGTGCGCCACAACGACCACAGCGCGTGCTGCACCAAGGCCAAGGCGCCGGGCTCGTTGTGCGCCTCGCCCAGAATCAGTTCGGCCACTTCGCTGACGTCGACGCCCGCGCGGCGCGCCGGCTCTTCAATGCTCAGGCGCAGGCCCGACTCGGTGATGCGTGGCAAGGTATAGACCAGGCCGCAGCGGTTGCGCGCGCGCACCAACTCGGGCTCCAAGGTGTCCAGTTCGGCCAGGGCATCGGCCCGCACGGTGCCGACCAGGTAAAGCGGGCAGCTTGGGGTTTGCAAGGCCATGGCCAGCAGCGCGCCAAACTGCTGCCGCTCGCCCGCATCGACACTGGTTTGCAGCAGCTCTTCCATCTGATCAACGATCAGCAGCACGCCGGTGTCCGCAACCTGAACCTTGGCGAGCAGGCCAACCAGCGCGCCGGCATCGCCGCGCAAAGCCGCAAGCCGGGCCGCAGCCGGCGCCTCGGGCTGGGCCGCGTCAAGCATCGCACTGAGTGCGCGTTCCAGCTCGGCCAACGGCCGGGCGCCGGGCCGCAGCGGGCCCACGACGCGCCAGTGGCGCAGGCCGGTGCGCGACCACAGGGCGCCTGCGCGCAGCAGCGGCAACACTCCGGCACGCAGCAGCGAGGACTTGCCCGAACCGCTGTCGCCGCTGATCAGCGCATAACGGCGGTGGCCCGGCGCTTGCCGGTCGAATGTGCCGTCGGCTGCGGGCGCGCTGCCCAGGCCGTCGGTCACCTCGTGCGTTTCGCGCTTGCGGCCGAAGAACCACGCGGCGTCGCTCTCTTCAAAGGTGGCCAGGCCACGGAACGGGCAATGCTGGGGCGCGAAGTGTTCCGACGGCAGCAGTTTGCGCAGGGCATCGAGCAAAGCGGTGGGCATGGCTTGCCCGGGTTGCCAAAGCGTGACCTGAAACTTCAGCAGCGCGTGCACGCGCGCATCGAGCGCCTGCTCTTCGGGTACCTCGCCCAGACAAACCGGAAACAAACCCGGCGCGGGCAGCTTCAGGGCCAGCGCCTGCGCGTGGCGTTCAAGGAACCAGCTCACTTCGTCGAGCACAAAGCCGCGCGGGCCTTCGTGGCGCATCAAAACGACCACCGCACGGGCCTGCGCCACTTCTTGCTTCAGGCGCTGCAGCCAGGGCTCGCCGGCGATGAGGTGGACGTTGTCCATGAACACGTCCAGGCCTTCATCACGCAGCCAGTCGCGCAGTTGCGTCGCCGCCGTGGCGTTTTCGCGGTTGTAGCTGAGGAAGACCGTGCGCCCAGACGGCGCTGAATCCGTCATGCTGAGATGCAGGCCGGCACTGTGCTGCAGTGCGACCATTCGTGCCCGACCTTCGTCAATGCAGACCATGGTGTGACAGCTGATCAATCTCGCAGGTCAAACGGCGCATGGCTCGCTACGGCCACGCGCGCCGTGCCGCTCAGAACAGGCCGTCTACTTTGCCACCAATGCCGCAGTCCCGTGCGTTTCGATGTTAGGGGTAGCACTGGCGGTGGCCAACGACGCCGTGGCTGGCGATTCATTCCTCGGCGCTGCGTCAGCGCGAGCATCCGTCAGGCTGTGGACATTGCGGCGCAGGTGACTTTGCTGCCGCGCGTTGCGAAACGAAATGCTGGCCCGCTGCACGTCGCCGTCAAACAGACGCCTGAACAGGGCAAGCCGCTCAGGGCATGAATGCATCACCACCGCGCACGTAGTGGCGCGCGCTTTGCTGCGGGTTGCGGTTGACCAAGGGCCGGCCGTGCATCGGGTGCGTGAGGCTGCGCACTTCGTGTTCGAGCCTGAAGCACAGCTCGCGCGTTTGTGGGTCGACGATGTCGGTGAAGCGGTACTGGTGCGCGTTGCTTTCTTCGCTCACCAGCGCCAGCTCGGCCAGGCGCCGGTGCGGGCCGGAAAAGTCGGCCACGTAAAGCTGGATGTGATGGCCGTCATAGTGCGCCGGCACCGCGGCTGATTCAGTGAACCACAGCGCCTGCCCCGCGCCCACCTGTACCCAGGCGCTGGGCGCACCGCTGGGCGTGGCGCTGAGCTTGGCGCGGGCGCGGAACACCTGGCTGTAGAAGGCGGCAATGGGCACGGCGCAGGCGTGCGGCACGTCGAACTCGATGCTGGCAATGCCGAGTTGCACGCCGCCGAAGCGCGCCGGGTCGGGCTCGTAGCAGCGCAGGCGGTTGCCCCAGGGGCACTGGGCTTCAACATGGTCGGCATGTTCGGCAAAGCGAAACAAGGTGCCGCTCAAACCCGCGCTGTGGCGGCGCAGGCGCTCCAGCAGCGCCTGGCGGCCGGGAATCACGACGTTCACCGTACCGCGCAAACGCTGCGCCGCGCCGCTGGGCAGGTGGAACTGCGTGCGCCCGGCGTTGACCCACATGTTGTCGGTGCCGGTCTGCATGTAGGGGTCGCGTGTCAGGCCCAATGCGCTCACATAAAACTGCGTGGCCAGGCGTTGGTCTGGCTGGGTGAGGTTCACATGCTCCAGGTGAACGATGTTGCCGATGTCTTCGGCGCTGCGGTCAAAGGCACTGGTCATGGCGGGCTCCCGGGTCGTTGCGTCGTGGTGGTTGCGGGGTGTCAGGGCGGGTGGTTCAGGGCGGGTGGTTCAGGGCTGGTGCTCGCCCAGGGCGATGTCCAGCATCATCGCTCGCGCCAGGCCTTGCAGGTCTTCGCGCAACGCATCGTTGCTCATGGCCGCGGGCACCAGCAGATGGGCCACTACCTTGAAAGCGGCGGCGGCACTGCCATGCGGATTGATGATTTCAGTGTGGATGTGCTCGATGCTGACGCCGCGTTCGGCCAGCAGGCGCGCCAGCGTGCTGACGATGCCCACCCGGTCTTCGCCCACCAGTTCCAGCGACACGCCACGCTGCCCGGCCGGCGCGGCCGAGCCCGCACCCTGCGCCACCTGCACCCGCAGGCCAGGCCCTTGCAGCGCACGCAGCGCGGCGGCCAGCGCGGCGGCGTGGTCGCGCGGCACGTCGAGGTGCACCATGCCGGCGAATTCGCCCGCCAGGTTGGACATGCGGCTGGCCGCCCAGTTGGCGCCATGGCGCTGCGCCAGGCTGGCAAGCTGGCTCACGATGCCTGGCCGGTCAGGCCCCATGATGGTGACGACCAGCGCCGTGGTCGCGGCCGGCGCGTCTTCCGTCAGCAGCACGGCCTTGCGCATCAGCGGTGCCTTGGTGGCAAAGCGTTCGTCCTGCATCTGCGCCGGCAGCGCACCCTGCAAGCGCGCGTGTTGCACCACCTGCGCCAGCAGCTTCAGGCCCAGCGGCGCCAGGGCACGTTCCCACAGTTCGCGCGCGCCTTCGCCGGGCAGCACGAAGCACCATTCCTGCGCCGCGATGGCGCCTTTGTCCCAGCCATCAGCCAGGTGGTAGACCGAGCCCCCGGCAATGGCGTCACCTTGCAGCACCGTCCACTCCACGGCTGCAATGCCGCGGTGGCGCGGCAGCAGCGAAGGGTGGTAGCCCACGCCGCCTAATCTGGAACGTTGCAGCGCTTCATTGCTCACCCGCGCGTGCGTATGTGCGGCGATGATCAGCTCGGTGCCCTCAGGCATCGCCCCGCCGGGCACCAGCTTCGGGTTGGCCAGCACGTGCACCGGCACGCCCAGGGTGTGCGCGGCCAGGGCCAGGCGGTCGTCGGCCGCGGGCACCACCACGCCGGCGAATTCAATGCCCGGCTCCCGATGCAGCGCCTGCAACACCGAGGCGCCGAAGAACCGGGAGCCGGCCAGGACACATTTCATCGCGCTGCCTTTCAAGGTCAAGAACTTGCCCGCGCCGGGCGCCCAAGGGCAAGCGCCGACGAGCACGCGCGCAACGGCCCGCCATTGCCCCGGGCGGCCTTCACTCGACCACCCGATCCGCCCGCAGCGCGATGGCCTGTGGAATGGCCACACCCATGCGCTTGGCCACGCCAAGGTTGAGCACCGTCTCGATGACCTGGGGCTGCTCCATCGGCAGCACGGCCGGGTCGGCGCCGTTGAAGACCTTGGCCAGAATGTCGGCGGCACGCCGGTATGACACCAAGAAGTTCGGCCCGTACGACATCAAACCACCCGCGTCTGCCCACACTGCATTCGGGAAGATGCCCGGCAAGCGGTGTTGGGTGGCCAGCGCAACGATGGCCTTGCGCTGCACCGCGAAGAAAGCCGATGCCAGCGACACCATCACTTCAGCGCCCGCCCGCTTGAAACGGCCAAAGGCAGCGGGCAGGTCGTAGGGCGGGGCATCGAATTCATGCACCACGAGTTCAAAGCCGAGTTTGGCCGCGGCAGCGCGAGTGACCTGCAACTGCGGCTTGGTCACCGCGTCGGCCAACACGGCCACGCGGCGCGCCCGCGGCAGCAGCTCGCGCACCACTTCCAGGCGCTTGCCCGGCAACTCGCTCATGAGTTGCGAAACACCCGTGATGCGCCCGCCGGGCCGCGCCAGGCTGGCCACAAAGCCGGCGGCCACGGGGTCGATGTCGTTGGCCACGGTGATGATGGGAATGCGCTGCGTGCCTTGCAACGCGGCGCTCAGACCGATCTGATGGCCCGACGCAAAGAGCGCGTCGCAATTCAGCCGGCCCAGCTCCTCGGCCATGCGCAAAAAGGCGTCTTCGCGTGCCGGCACCAGCCTGAATTCGATGCTCAGGTTGCCGCCTTCGACAAAGCCCAACTCGCGCAAACGCTGCACCATGGCCAAGGCATAGGGCTCCTGGCGTTCGGTGCTGCTGAGCCAACCCAGCCGATAGATGCGCCCGGGCTGCTGCGCGCCAGCCGGCCAGGCAGGCCAGGCCAGCGCACAAAAGGCCAGGCCGCGGCGCAGCACATCGGGCTGCACCGCGACCCGCTCTGACCCGCCTGCGCGCACAGCACTTTCGTCGTTCATCTGCAGTCTGTCTCTCATGAGTTCGATGGTTTCAGTTCCGACACGGCAAACGCCATCACCGGTTGCGCCAACCCCTTCAGCACCAGCGGCCCCACCGGCGCGGCATGCACCAGGTCTTCAATGTGGGCCATGGCCTTGCGGTCGACCAGCACCTGGCCGCCGCCGGCCTCGCCGCACAAGCGCGCGGCCATGTTGGTGACGTTGCCGATGGCGGCATAGTCCCAGCGGCCCTCGAAGCCAATCGCACCCAGCGTGGCGTAGCCCTGGGCGATGCCGCAGCCCAGCGCCAAATCAAAGCCGCGCTTGGCCCACGCCTGGGCCAACGGCGTGAAGGCCTGCTGCATTTGCAAGGCCATGCGCACGGCGGCTTCGGCCGGCTTGTCGATGGGCACGGGGTCGTTGAAAAACACCATCACCGAGTCGCCGGCAAAACGCTCCAGCGTGCCGCTGTGCGCCACCACGATCTGACCCATGGCCTGGTGGTAGCTGTGCAGCAACTCCATCACCTCTTCGGGTTCAGCACGTTCGGTGAAGGTGGTGAAGCCGCGCAAGTCGATGAACACGACGCAAATCTCGCGGCGGTGCGTCTTGAGCAGTTCGTCGCCGCCTTGCACCAGCATGTCGGCCAGTTGCGGTGAGAAAAAGCGCTTCAGGCGGCCCACTTGTTCGAGTTGCCGCACGCCATCGGCCACACGCTGTTCGAGCGACTGGTTCCATTGCTGCAGCTCGGCCTTTTGGCGCTGCACTTCGTCATACAGCGTCTTGATGCGCAACAGCGAACGCACGCGCGCCAGCAGTTCGGCTTGATTCACCGGCTTGCTCAAGAAGTCGTCAGCACCCGCCTCCAGGCCTTTCACGCGCTCCGTGCTCGGGTCGAGTGCCGTGACCAGCACGATGGGCAACACGGCATGCGCCGGGTCGGCGCGCAGCGTGCGGCAGACGTCGTAGCCGCTGATGCCCGGCATCATCACGTCGAGCAAGATCAGGCTGGGCGGGTGCGCCGCCACGTCTTGCAGCGCAGCCTCGCCCGACAGCGCGGTGCGCGTGCGAAAGCCTTTGGCAGTGAGCACATCGGCCAGCAGACGGGCGTTCTTTTCCACGTCGTCAACGACGAGGATGTGGCCACCTGCTGCGTCAGTCATGCTTTGCGGCCGTTGCTGAGTGCAGCGTCCACGGCCGCCAGGAACGTCTTCAAAGAAATTGGCTTGGCGATGAAGCCATCGAAGCCCGAGGCCACGATACGTTGCTGCTCGTCGGGCATCACCGAGGCTGACACGGCCAAACAAGGCACGGCGTCGAGCGAGGCATCTTCGCGGATACGCGCCAGCGCGGTGACGCCGCTGATGTCGGGCAACTGAATGTCCATCAGGATCAGCTCGGGCCGCTGCGCCAGGGCCAACGCCACCCCGGTTTCACCGTCTTCGGCTTCCAGGGTTTCATGGCCGCGGTGTTGCAGCAAATCGCGCACCAGCTTCATGTTCTTGGCGTTGTCTTCAACGATCAGGATGCGGCTCATTGGAGGGCTTTCAATTCATGCTGCGGCAACACAAAGCTGAAGGTGGAACCGGCGCCCGGCGCGCTTTGCAGCGTGACGCTGCCGCCGTGCAGTTCCACAAAGCGCTTCACCAGCGCCAGGCCCAGCCCCGTGCCTTCGCTCTTGCGCAGCACGTCGCCACCGGCCTGGCGGAATTCCTCGAACACCAGTTCCTGATCGCCCGGTGCAATGCCCACGCCGGTGTCTTGCACCGACACCAGCGCAAACGCGCCGCCCTGGCCCTGCCATTCGTTGAGCAACCGGGCGCGCAGCGTGACGCGCCCGCCGTTGGGCGTGAACTTGACCGCGTTGCTGAGCAGGTTCACCACCGCTTGCTTGATCTTGCGCGCGTCGCCCACCCACTCGGCCAGGTCGTCGCTCACCTCTAAGGTTAATGCCAAGCCATGGCGCTGGGCACGTTCGCGCACCAGCATGGTGGAATGCTCCAGCAACTGGCCCAGATCGAAACAACTCAGATCCAGCTCCATGCGCCCAGCCTCGATCTTGCTCAGGTCGAGCACGTCGTTGATCAGGCTGAGCAAGTGGTGGCCCGAGGAGTGAATGTCTTGCAGGTATTCCATCTGCTTGTCGTTCACGTCGCCAAACATCTTCTCGATGAGCGCTTCTGAAAAACCGATGATGGCGTTCAGCGGCGTGCGCAACTCGTGGCTCATGTTGGCCAGGAATTCGCTCTTGTGGCGGTTGGCGGCTTCGAGCTGGCGGGTTTTGTCTTGCAGGTCGTTGAACAGGCGGGCGTTTTCAAGGGCAATGACGGCCTGGTCGGCAAAGGTGCGCACCAAGGCCTGCTGGCGCGGTGGCGTGTCGCCGGGTTCGTGCCAGGCAACGGTGATCACGCCAATGGGTTCGCCCTCGCGCAGCAAAGGCGCCGCCAGCAGGCGCCGCCAGCCGCCTGCCGCGGCGGTGGCCTTGTCGTAGTGGGGGTCGTTGCGCACATCGGGCTGGTTCACCACTTGTCGTGTCAGGATCGCCCGGCCTGTGACCATGCCAGGGTTCACTGGCCCGGGATAGTGCCGCTTCGCGTCTTCAATGGCCTGTGCTGACCAATTGCGTGTGGCCACGATCGCCACATTGCCCGCCTCGTAACGAAACACCGCTGCCATCGACGCACCGAACAAGCGTTTGGCGCTGTCCAGGATCACCTCGAACACGGGCAAGACGCTGCCAGGAGACTGGCTGATGACCTTGAGCACGTCACCGCTGGCGGTTTGGTAGTCCAACGCCTCTTGCAGCTCGGCCGTGCGCGCATCGACCTTGCGTTCCAGGCCGGTGTACGAAGCCTTCAGCTCGCTGCTCATGCGGTTGAATTGACCGGCCAACACTTGCAGCTCGTCGTGGCTCTTGACTTCAATGTGATGATCCAGATCGCCTTGCGCCACACGCTCAGCACCGTCTTGAATGGCGCGAATCGGCCGCACCAGCGTGCGCGCCAAGAAGAAGCTGGCCACCACCGACAGCCCCAGGCCCAGCGCCAGCACCAGGGCCATGCGGGCCAGGGTTTCGTACAACGGTGCGAACGCTTCAGAGCGGGGCGACTCGACAAACACCGTCCAGCCCAGCGTGGGGATGCTGGCGTGCGCGGCCAAGACGCGCCCGCCGCGCGCATTGCGCGCCTTTTCCACCATGGCAGCATCACCCGCTGCGCGCTGCGCCTTCGCGCCGATGGCCACGGCCACCTGTGGCAGTTTGGACAGGTCACTCTTTTGCAGCACCAGGCTGATGTCGGGGTGGGCGATGAGCGTGCCTTTGTCGTCCACCACATAAGCCAGGCCGGCATCACCAATCTTGATGCGCGACACCACATCCCACACGAACTTCAAATTCACGTCGACCGCCGTCACACCCCCACCTGGACCGGCACGGCGCGACACGGTCAGGTATGGCTCGGTCTCTTTGCGAAACGACACCGGGCTGTGGAACACCTTGCCGGCCATGGGCACAGTGAACATCGGGGCGGCAGAGTAGTCGGTGCCGCGGCCCACGGCATCCATGGCCAGGCGCGACACACGCAGTTGTTCCACGCCCTTGGCATCGATCCAGGCCGCTTCGGTGATGGCCGGCGCCTGGCGCAGCAGCTTGAGGTAATCGATGCGGCGCTGTTCGGCCGGGTCGGCCCCGCCGTCCATGCCGGGCAGCGCGGTCCAGCTCACCTGCTGTTCGATGTCCAAAACATATTGCTCGATGCGCGTGGCCGCGGCCTGGGCCTTTTCAAACTGCAAGGCCACCAGGCTGTCTTGGTTCTCGTGGTACGAAAAGTACAGGCCCACCGCGCCGCTGGCCACCAGCAGCGAACCCACCAAGGCGATGATGAGCAGCGTGTACTTGGGGAACAGGCCGAAGCGGCGGGTCATTCGATCACCTGGGTTGAACGCGCCAGCACACCCGCCTGGGCGGCGAAACTCAGGCGGTGTGCCGTAGCTGGGCATGAAGACATCGCGGGCATTCTCGCTTGCTGCAATTCACGCCTCTTGTTGGCCCTGCGCTGCACCGATGTGCCGCCAGGCCAGCACCCGAACACCCTGAACGGTGTAGCTGTCTTGCCCCCCATACACCACGGTGGGCGCCGCCGCGGCGCTGCCGGCGTAGCGCAGCCAGCGCTGGCAGGCGGCCAGCCAATCGGGCGCGAAGGTGGCACCGGACTTGATTTCCACCGCGTGCATCAAGCCCTGGTGTTCGAACAACAAGTCAACTTCGGTGCCGTGGTTGTCGCGCCAGAAGAACAGGTCGGGTTGCAGGCCTTGGTTGAAACGGTGCTTCAGCGTCTCAGCCACGACCCAGCTTTCGAAAATGGGGCCGCGCAGCGCGTGTGTGGCCAGGGTCAGCGGGCTGTCGATGCGCAGCAGGTGGCACAGCAGCCCGGTGTCCAGGAAATACAGCTTGGGCATCTTCACCAGCCGCTTGCCCAGGTTGCGGTGGTGGGGCTGCAGCAAGTGCACGATGTAGCTGGCCTCCAGCACCGTGAGCCAGCGCCGCGCCGTGGTGTGGCTCACGCCGCAATCGCTGGCCAGCGAAGCCAGGTTCAGCAACTGGCCGGTGCGCGCTGCGCACTTCAGCACGAAGCGCCGGAACAGGCTCAGGTCGGCCACCCCCAACAGCTGCCGCACATCGCGCTCCACATAGCTGGCCACGTAGGCCGCCAGCCAGTGCCCGGGTTCAAGCAGCTCGCGCCGGCCATCGAACAAGGCCGGGTAGGCACCGCGCCACAGCACGCCATCAAGGCTGTGTTCGGCCGCTTCAGCCTGCCGCAGCTCGGCCATTGAGAGCGGCAGCAGTTGAACCAGCGCCGCCCGGCCGGCCAGTGACTGCGAAATGCGCTCGTTCAAGCTGAACTGCTGCGAGCCTGTGAGCACAAACTGCCCCATGCGTGCGCGCTCATCCACCACGCCTTGCAGATAGGAAAACAGCTCCGGGGCGCGCTGCACTTCATCGAGCACCGCGCCGTGCGGCAGGTTGGCGAAGAACTGCCGCGGGTCGGTCACGGCACGCTGGCGCACTTCCAGGTCTTCGAGCGTGAGGTAGGGCTTGGCAGGGAAGGCCTGGCGCGCCAGCGTGGTCTTGCCTGACTGGCGCGGGCCGGTCAGCGCCACCACAGGGAAGCCGCGTGCGAGCTGGTGCACCAGGGCCGTGGCTTGGCGTTCGATCACTTTGTACAAAATGAATTCATGATGTTCAGATTGTACATATCAAGCGGCCGGCCAACCGCACCGTCATGCATCCACCGCGCCGCGGAGCTACCAGCCACGCAACCATTGCGGCAGCTCTTGAGAATAGAAGGGAAGAACGCTGTGGATGCTGGCAAAAAATAACACCGACGTCAGGGCGTTAAAGACCAGCGTCCCCGCCATCCAGGGCAACACGAACCAGCCTCGAACTCGCACGCGCGCGGTCATGGCCGCGGCAAGGCCCTGCAAAGTGAAAAAGGCGGTTTGATAGCCCTGCACCCGTCCCACCGCGGCAAAGAAGATCACTTCATGAAGCAGTGCCGACAGTGCAAACACAAGGAGCATCGTGCGCGCAGGTGAGTGCCGGCCGCCACCGCCCTTGAAAACGTGCTGCCAGAAAAACTGCTGCACGTTGCGGTTGTAGCGCCGCCAAAAGTCTGCAGGTGTGCGTGCGCACAGGGGTGCGTCCATGAAGCTGCGGGCGGTGCCACCGCTCAGGCGCCAGGCCGCGGCCGCGGCGTTCAAGCCGCAGGCTATCGCCACCATGAGCACAACGACCTTGCTGATGTGTTCAACAAGAAAGTGTGAGCTTGACCAATCGACGTTGAACAGCCGCATCAACAGCACCACGCCTAGACCGCAACCGACCGAGCCCTTCACCAGATTCAAGAGGTTCTCGTCGAACGGCGGGCGCCGCTCAAGCGCCAGACTGCGGCGAACGTGGGTGAAGGGATTGGCCAGGAACTCAAGGTGGCTTTTCAAGGTGACCTTGTGCCCCAGCCTCAAGTCGACAGCCACGTCGATGACTTTGAGGGCCAGCATGGCCGCCGAAATGGCGGCGATGAGCCGAAGCATGGGGGCGTCTGCTGTGATGAGCCAAGGCGCCCAGAAGATCAACAAGCACGCCGCTACAAGGGTGATGCCAGCGAATGGGCCGGGGCGCGCCAGCAGGGGGTGCGCCACAACGGCCACGGCGTAGGGGGCGAGGAACGCGAAAAGAGTCAGCATGCAGCCCGCTACCGGCGTTGGTTCGGTCGATCAATGTTTGGGTTCATCAGGTCAACAGCTTGACGCGCGACGCTGCGGCGAATCATGTCTGGCATGGCCGGGAGTGTGGTGGTTGTCAGCGGGCGCCGCCCAGCCATGGCCAGGCACAGGCGCGCGCAGGGTGGTGCACCCATGCGGTGGCTTGTTGTTCGTTCGATTTGTACAAAATGAACTTGTGAAATTCAAACTGTACAAACCGGGTGGCGCGAAGCCTGCGCCAGTATCCGCAAAATTCAGCGCCAGCCGTCAACACCACAGCACCTGGGGCGGCGGGCGCGGTTGCCCGGCCGGGGCTTCGGCCGGGTGCCCCACCAGCACCGCCGCGGCCACTGCATGGCCGGCGGGCAGCCCCAATTCTTGCTGCACGCCCGGGCTGGCCAACCAGGGCAGGGGCGCACCCACCCAGCAACTGCCCAGGCCCAACGCCTGCGCGGCGATGAGCAGGTTCTGCGCCGCGCGGCAGCAGTCGAACGGCGCCTCGGGGTTGCCCTCGCGGGCACAGAACAGCACCACGGCCGGGGCGTTCCAGAACACCTCGAAGCCCGGGCGCGAGGCCCACTCCCAGCGCTGGCCTTGCGGTTGGTGGTCGAAGGCATATTGCTTGGCCCGGCTGCCATAGCCTGCCAGGCGCGCCGCGCCCTCGATCACGCCTATCTGCCAAGGCGAGGGGCCACTCACCGGTGGCGTGGGCGCCTGCACGGCAGCGTAGAGCAGACGCTGCAACACATCGCGGGCCAGCGGCTGTTCGGTGTAGGCCCGGATGGTGCGGCGCGTGTGGATGGCGGTGAGTGCGTCCATGCGGTGTCACCTCTTCAAAGGCGTGCTGGCGTGTCATTCAATGATCTCGTCTGCCCGCAGCAGAACGGTCTGTGGCAGCACCAAGCCCATCGCCTTGGCCGACCTTTGATTGACGATGAACCTGAAGCGCGTGGGCTGCTCCACTGGCAACTCGGCGGGTGCGGCGCCATGCAGGATGCGGTTGACGAAGCTCGCCGTGCGCTCGATCACCTCGCGCACATCGGGCCCGTAATACAGCAAGGCGCCGGCCTGCACCAGGCTTGGTGAAACACCTAGTGTGGGCAACTTGTGGCGCAGCGCAAAGGCGGCGATTTCGCTGTTGCGGGTTTCGGTCACGCCGTCTGAGGCCACGTACAGCGCATCGGGCATCGAACCAGGCAGTGCCGCGGCCAAGCGTTCCAGCGCCGGCAGCACATCGGCCGGGCGCTCCACAGCCACAGGCACCAGGGTGATGCCCAGCGCCGCGGCGGCGCGCCCCAGTGCCTCGCGGTAGGGCCGCAGCGTGGGGTCGATGGCGCTGCCCAGCGCGGCCACGCGGCGCGCGCGCGGCACGGCCTCTTTCAGCATGGACAGGGTCTTGCCGGCAAGTTCGGCCGAGACCCACACCGCACCCGTGATATTGCCGCCCGGGCGGGCCAGGCTGTGCACGAAGCCCGCGCTCACCGGGTCAGCGCAAAAACTCATGACGATGGGGATGCGCGTGGTGGCCCGCTGCGCCGCGGCCACCGCCTGGTTGCCGAAGGCCACGATGACTTCGGGCTGGCCCGCCACCAACTCATCAGCCAGGGCCGGCAGGCGCGCCATCTCGCCCTCGGCGTAGCGCGCGTCGGCCACCAGGTTGCGGCCCAACTCATGCCCGCCCAGGCGCAGCAGTTCGATGAAGTAACGCGACCACTCGGTATAGCTCTGCGGCCCGGTATTGAGTGCGGCCACGCGGCGCGGGCGGGCTGCCGTGGGCGCCGAAATGGTTTGTGCCGCGGCGCTTGCGGCCAGGCCCCAAGCGGGCAGCGCCAGGCAATGACGGCGCTTCATTCGATCACCTCATCCGCACTGAGCAAGACAGACTGCGGTACCTTGATGCCCAGTGCCCGCGCACCCTTGAGGTTCACCACGAGTTCGAGCTTGGTGCCTTGCTCGAAGGGAATGTCACCCGGCGGCGTGCCCTTCAAGACCTTGTCGACCAGCGTCGCGGCGCGTCGAAACAAAGCCGGCCAATCACCCTGGTACGACACCAGGCCGCCGGCATCGAGGTAGTCGCGCCCGCCCCAGGCCGATGGCAAACGCTGCTTGACCACCCAGGTGCCCAGCGCCTGGCGGTGGGCCCAGAAAACAGCGTCCGCCAGGATCACGACGCCTTGCAGGCGCTCGCGCAGCATGGCGTCGAAGGCGGCCGCAAAGTCCTCGGCGGCGCGGGCCTCAAACAGACGCAGCTCCAGGCCAAGGGCGCTTTGCCACGCTGGCAACTGAGCCTCCAGGACGGCACGCCGCAGGGTGATGGGGTTCATCAAGATGCCCAGGCGCCGCGCCCCGGGAACGATGTCCTTGAGCAACTGCAAGCGCTTCTGCACCAGGCCGTCGAACGCCGTCGACAGCCCCGTGATGTGGCCGCCCGGCCGTGCCACGCCTTGGGCCAGGCCCGACACCACCGGGTCATCCACGCCCACGGCCACCACGCGCAGGCCTGCCGCGCTGTCGCGTGCCAGTTGCGCTGGGCGTGGGCCGATGGTCACAAGCATGTCAGGTCGCGCGGCCACCAACTCGGCCAGCAGGCCGGGCAAGCGTTCGGGTTGGCCTTCGGCCCAGCGCAGATCCAGTGTGTAGTGGCGCCCCTCCAAGTGGCCCAGTTCAGCCAGCCCGCGGCGCAGCGGGTCGATGAAATTACGCCAGGCGATGGCATCGCCGGCCGTACCGCCGAGCAACGCAATGCGCCAAGGGCGCTGCTGCGCCACAACCATTGACGGTAGCCAAAGCAAAGTGGTCGAGCCGAGCAACCACGCCCGGCGCGCAAACAGGGTGATGTGTTGCAGGCGACCATTGATCAATCGACCACCTCCTGGGCCCGCACCGGCAGCGTCAAACCCGCGGCCGCGCGACGCGGCGGTTCGGCAGCAACTCCAAGCGGGTGTTGCTCCACCGCCTGCGCGCCAGCCTGCGCGCCATGGCGCCGCTTGTCAACAAACTTCGCGGACAACCTTTGCGGACAGCCTTGGCCGACAGGCCAATGACCTTGCGTCGCTTGGCGTGATGAGCGCGCATGATCGAAGAACGGTCTGCTGTTGGCTCAATCAAGCCCGAGCCTGATGCGCCGCGCCACCTCGCCCCATTTGTGTGAATCAGCCGCCAACACGCGCGCCGCATCGGCCGGAGTGCTGCCCACCACGGCCTGATCGCTGGCTTTCAGCTTGTCAGCCACATCAGGCGCCTTGAGTGCATCAACAAAAGCTTGCCGAAACCGGTTAACGATCGAATCAGCCACACCGCGCGGCGCAAACATCACCAACGCAAACTCAGCGCGCAATCCCGGCACACCCGCTTCGGCCATGATGGGCACATCGGGCAGCGTGGGCGAGCGCGCAGCGCTGGACACAGCCAACGCCACCAGCCGGCCGGCGCGCACATGTGGCAGCACGGTGGGCCCGGCCAGCAGGCCGCAGTGCACCTGGGCGCCGATCACGTCTTGCGTGGCCGGCGCCGGGCCTTTGTACGGCACATGGGTCATCTCGAAGCCAGCCGTGTGCAGCAGCAGCTCCATCGACAAATGCCCTGGCACGCCGTTGCCGCCCGAGGCATAACTCATGGGGCCGGCCTTGGCCTTGGCGATCAACTCGGCCAGTGTCTTCACGCCCACGCCGGGGTGGCACACCAAGGTCTGGCCGAACTGCGTGCCAATGCTCACCGGCAGCAATTCATCCACCTTGAAGCCGAGCTGCTTGTAGACATGCGGGTTCACGGTGACCAGCGTGTCGGTGCCCCACAGCCACGTATAACCGTCGGGTGCAGCGCGCGCCACTTCAGCCGTGCCCAGGTTGCCACCGGCGCCGGGTTTGCTGTCGATGACGATGGTCTGTTTCAGGCTGGCCTGCATCTTTTCTGCCGCCAGCCGAATCACCATGTCGCTGGGGCCGCCGGGCGGGAATGGCAGCACGATGCGGATCGGCTTGTCGGGCCAAATGGGCTGGGCCAGCGCGGGCAACATCGCCGCCAAGCCAAGCAAGCAGATCAAACCTCGGCGCAGCAGCATTCACGTCTCCGGTGTGGCAGGCCAGCTTCATGCCGGCGCAGCCGTGACGCGGCATTCTGCATGCTGCGCACCGTACAGTTGCACCAACCTCACCCCAAACCCAGCACACCCATGAAGACCTACGCCATCGCCACCATCCCGGGAGACGGCATCGGCAAGGAAGTGATTCCGGCCGGCCAGCAAGTGCTGCAAGCCTTGGCCACCGCAAGCCAGGGCTTTCGCTTCGAATTCGAGAACTTCGATTGGGGCGGCGACTTCTACCGCCAGCACGGCGTGATGATGCCCGCCGACGGCCTTTCTGCATTGCGCCACAAAGACGCCATCTTGTTCGGCAGCGCGGGCGACCCGCACATCCCCGACCACATCACCCTGTGGGGCCTGCGCCTGAAAATCTGCCAGGGCTTCGACCAATACGCCAACGTGCGGCCCACCCGCATCCTGCCCGGCATCGACGGCCCGTTGAAGCGTTGCGGCCCGAACGACTTGAACTGGATCATCGTGCGCGAGAACTCCGAAGGCGAATACGCCGGCGTGGGCGGGCGCGTGCACCAGGGCCACCCGATTGAAGCCGCGACGGATGTTTCCATCATGACCCGCGCGGGCGTCGAACGCATCATGCGGTTTGCCTTTCGCCTGGCCGAGTCGCGCCCGCGCAAGCTGCTCACCGTCGTCACCAAGAGCAACGCCCAGCGCCATGCCATGGTGATGTGGGACGAGATCGCGCTGCAAATCAGCCAGGAATTTCCAGCGGTGAAGTGGGACAAGGAACTGGTCGACGCTGCCACCGCGCGCATGGTCAACCGCCCGGCCACGCTCGACACCCTGGTGGCCACCAATTTGCACGCTGACATCTTGAGTGACCTGGCCGCCGCGCTGGCCGGCAGTTTGGGCATCGCGCCCACCGGCAACATCGACCCCGAGCGCCGCTACCCCAGCATGTTCGAGCCCATCCACGGCTCGGCCTTCGACATCATGGGCCAGGGGCTGGCCAACCCGATTGGCACGTTTTGGTCAGCGGTGATGATGCTCGAACACCTGGGCGAAGCCAGCGCCGCGCAACGTTTGATGCAAGCCATTGAACATTGCACTGCCAACCCGAAGCTGCACACGCGCGACCTGGGTGGCCAGGCCACAACGGTTGACGTGACTCAGGCCGTTTGCGCGCTGCTGGGCGCCTGAAGCTGTTCCGCCAAGGCCGCCAGGGCCAGCTCGTAGCCCAGCGGCCCCAGGCCGCAGATCACACCCCGCGCGGCCAGCGAAACCAGCGACCTCTGGTACTGCACCTCGCGGCGGTGAATGTTGCTCAGGTGCACTTCAATGATGGGCACCGTGCAGGTCTTCAGCGCATCAAGAATGGCCACCGAAGTGAACGAATAGCCTGCGGGGTTGATGACGATGCCCGCGGCGCGCTGGCGGGCATCATGTATCCAGTCGATCAACTCGCCTTCGTGGTTCGACTGGCGAAACTCCAGCGCCAAACCCAGGCGCTGCGCGGCGGCACGGCAGCGTTGCTCCACATCGGCCAGCGTGGCATGGCCGTAGATGTGCGGCTCGCGCTCGCCCAGCAAGTTGAGGTTGGGGCCGTTGAGGATGAAGATCGTTGGCATCGCCTTGACCCCGTCGCCTTGCTATCGCCCCAGCTCCTTGGCACTCACCCCGCCAATGCCCCAGTTCTCTTTGGGCATCTCATGAATCCACACCCGCACGGTTTCTTTCGGCGCGCCCACGGCGTCCATCAAGGCCTGCGTCACTTTCTCCAGCACGGCTTTCTTCTGTTCGGGTGTGCGGCCTTCGAGCATGTAGATCTGGGCA
This sequence comes from Burkholderiales bacterium, assembly GCA_031418595.1. Lineage (GTDB taxonomy): Bacteria > Pseudomonadota > Gammaproteobacteria > Burkholderiales > Burkholderiaceae_C > Rubrivivax. The sequence continues at coordinate 10,596 of JANOXU010000267.1, read as the reverse complement.
AATGGCATACGAGTCTCCTGGAACGTTAGAGGATGTTGCGCACCACGCCGCCTTCAACCCGCAGTGCTGCGCCATGAATGGCACCAGAAAGCGGCCCGCAAACGTGCGCCACCAAGGCGGCCACTTCTTCGGGGGCGATGAAACGGCGGATGAGTGACGTGGGCCGCGCGTTGCGAAAGAACTGCGCTTGCGCCTCGGCCACGCTGGTGCCGGCGCGCGCCGCCTCGCCTTCAAGGTAGGCCTGTGCGCCTTCGGTGAGCGTGGGCCCGGGCAGCACGGAATTCACCGTCACGCCGCAGGCCACACAGGTCTCTGCCAGACCGCGCGCCAGGGCAATTTGCGCGGCTTTGGTGACACCGTAGTGCAACATGTCACCGGGTGGGTTCACGCCCGACTCGCTGGAGATGAACACCACCCTGCCCCAACCACGCGCCTTCATGGCCGGCAACAAGCTGCGTGTGAGGCGCACGCCGCTCATCACGTTGGCGTTGAACAGGCGCGTCCAGTCGTCATCGGTTTGATCGGCAAAGGCGCGCTGTTCGTAGATGCCAAGGTTGTTGATGAGGACATCGACCTCGCCCGCCGCACGCACCACGGCATCGGCACCCGCCGCCGTGGCCAGATCAGCCGCCACGCCGTGCAAGCTGGCACCCGGCACGGCCTGCTGCAAACGCTGCACCGCGGCTTCGGTGCGGGCTGCGTCGCGGCCGTTCACCACCACGGCCGCGCCCTGTTCAGCCAGGGCCCATGCGATGGCATAACCGATGCCTGAAGTGGAACCGCTGACCAGCGCGCGCCGGCCGGCCAAGGCTTGGTGGTTGAGCGTGGTCATGGGCAACGATCAGACAAAGCGCATGGACACATTGCCCAGGTCTTGAAAGCGCACGTTGATGTGGTCGCCCTTGGCCACGGCAATGGCTTCGGTCACACCACCCGTCATGATGAAACTGCCCGCAGGAATATGCTGGCCGCGCGCACCCAGGTGGTTGGCCAGCATGGCCACCGCGGCCGCCGGGTGGCCCACCACGGCAGCGCCGGCGGCCATGGCCACGACCTGGCCGTTCTTTTCCAGGCACACGCCCAGGGTGCGCAGATCAAGTTCAGCCAAGTCGCGCGAACGCCCGCCGACCACGAAGCCCGCGGCCGAGGTGTTGTCGGCCACCACGCTCTTCAAATCGAACTTGAAATCGCGGTAGCGGCTGTCGATGATCTCCACCGCGGGCAGCACGAAATCGATGGCCGCCAGCACGTTGCCCAGGTGGCAGCCCGGCCCGTACAGCGGCGCCTTGGTGACGACGCAAATCTCGGCCTCCACCTTGGGGTGAATGAAATCAGCCAGACGAATCTCGCTGCCTTCGGCGCGCGCCATGCTGGCGCTCATGAAGCCGAAGCACGGCACATCCACGCCCATTTGCTTCATCTTGGCGAACGAAGTGAGGCCGGCCTTCAGGCCCGCGCACTTGTCGCCCGCCGCTTCCTTGCGCGCGCGAATGGCGTCTTGAATGTCATACGCATCGACCCAATCCATGTCAGGGTGGGCGTCGGTGATCTTCACCACGTCGCGCACTTGCAGTTGCGCGGCTTCCAGGTGTTCGGCCAGTTCGGCGATGGTGGCTTTGCTGAGTGCCATGGTAGGTGATGTCTTTCGTTAGATGAAGCGAACTGACGTGCTGCCCAGCCCGCCCACGGCGCAGTGGAAATGGTCGCCCGCCTTCAAGGGCACGAGCGGCGACTGCGAGCCCGACAGAATCACCTCGCCGGCCTTCAGCCCAATGCCCAGCGCGCCCAGCGTGTTGGCCAGCCACACCACCGCATTGATGGGCGAGCCCAGGGCCGCGGCGCCGCAGGCGGTGCTGATGACTTCGCCGTTCTTTTCCAGCACCATGCCGGCCAGTGACAGATCGAGCGCGCGCGGGCTTTTGCGCGTGCCGCCCAGGCTGAAGACGCCGCAACTGGCGTTGTCGGCGATGGTGTCTTGAATCTTGATCTTCCAGTCGCGGATGCGTGAATCAACGATCTCGAAGCACGGCATCACGCAATCGGTGGCGCGCAGCACATCGGCAGCGGTGACGCCCGGGCCGGTGAGGTCGCGCGCCAGCATGAAGGCCACTTCAGCCTCGGCGCGCGGGGCGATGAACTGGCTGGCATCAATCGGCTGGCCTTCGTTGTAGGCCATGGTGGAAAGCAGTTGCCCGAAGTCGGGCCGGTTCACGCCCAGCATGTCCATCACCACCTTGCTGGTGACACCGATCTTGCGGCCCACCAGGCGTTCGCCGGCATCGAGCCGGTGCTGCACCATGCGCAGTTGAATTTGATAGGCGTCTTCAATGGTGATGCCGGGTTCGCGGTTGGTCAGCGGCTCGATGGCTTCGCGCTGCACCAGGGCACGGTGCAGCTCGTCGCCGTGGCGTTGGATGGTTTGTTTGTCCATGTGGGGGTGAATCAAGAAGTGGAATGAACCGTTAGCTTGCGTCGGCTTCAGCAAGGAAGTCAGCCACCAGGCGGTTGAAACGCGCGGTGTGCTCGATCTGCGTCCAGTGGCCGCATTGGCCAAACACATGGAGTTGCGCGCGCGGGATCAGCGTGGCCAGGGTGAGCGAGGTTTGCAGCGGAATGACCTGGTCTTCGCGGCCGTGGATCACCAAGGTTTGATGCGGCAAAGCACGAATGCTGGCTTCAGCGCTGGCCATGGCATCGACCCAACGCTGGCGCGGCGCCGGGAACATGGCGCTGAACGATTCTTGAAACCCCGGGCGAATGCTGGCCTGGTAGCGCAACTGCGCCAGTTCATCGGTGACCAGGCCGCGGTCAAACGCAAACCAATCCATCAAGCGGCGCATGGCCTCGAAACTGGGCTGGTAGCCCCACACCGCATCCAGCCCTTCGGTGATGGGGAAAGGCACGCCCACCGAACCCATCAACACCAGGCGGCGCACACGTTGCGGTGCGCGAATGGCCAGCGCCAGGGCCAGGCCGCCGCCGAAGGAATTGCCCACCACGTCGGCTTGCTGCACGCCCAGTGCGTCCATCACATCCAGCGCCTGTTGCACCCAGGTCGTCATGTTGTAGGCCACGCCCACTGGCCGCTCGGTGAAGCCAAAGCCCACCATGTCGGGCGCGATCACACGGCGCACGGTGGTCAGCGCCGGCATGGCCAAACGCCAGTTTGCATAGGCGCTGACGCCGGGGCCGGAGCCGTGGATCATGAGCAGCGGCGCGCCCTGCCCCATGTCATGCAGATTGGTGTCGAACCCGCCCGTGCGAACGCGCGTGCCAATTTCTGGATTGGCCGCAACGCTGCTCACAGCTTCACCATCACGTTGCGCAGCTCGGTGTAGAACTCCAGCGAATGCACGCCGCCTTCGCGGCCGATGCCCGAGCCCTTGGCACCACCAAACGACGTGCGCAGGTCGCGCAGGAACCAGCTGTTGATCCAGCACAGGCCCACCTCGATGGCCGCGGCCATGCGGTGGGCGGTGCCCAGGTTTTGCGTCCACACCGTGGTGCACAGACCGTACTCGGAGGCGTTGGCCAGCGCGATGGCTTCATCTTCCGTGTCGAACGGCGCGATGTGGCAGCACGGGCCGAATATCTCCTCGCGGATCACGCGCGCGCTTTCGGGCAGGCCTGTCCAGATGGTCGGTTGCACCCAGTGCCCTTCAGCCAAATCGGCCGGCATGGCCGGCGCGCCGCCGCCAGTGACCACCGTGGCGCCTTCGCTGCGCGCCAGCTCGTAGTAGCTCATCACTTTTTGCTTGTGCTCGGCGCTGATCAGCGGGCCCAGGCCCACACCGGGCATGTCGGGCGGGCCGATCTTCAAGGCTTCAGCCTTGAGCTTGAGCGCCGCGACGAACTGGTCGAAGATGGGCCGCTGCACGTAGACGCGCTCGGTGCCCAAGCAGACCTGGCCGCAGTTTTCGAAGCTGCTGCGCGCGATGCCGGCCACGGCTTTTTCAAGATCGGCGTCGGCGAACACGATGCCGGGATTCTTGCCGCCCAACTCGAAGCTCACCGGCCGCACGCCCTTGGCGGCGGCGGCCATGATGGCTTCGCCGGTGCGCGTTTCGCCGGTGAAGGTGATGCCGTTCACGCCGGGGTGGCGGGTGAGGAACTCGCCGGCTGAATCGGGGCCAAAGCCGTGCAGCACGTTGTACACGCCCTTGGGCATGCCCACCTTGCTCATCACCTCGCCCAGCAGTGTGGCCGTCGCGGGCGTTTCTTCCGAAGGCTTCACGATCACCGTGTTGCCGCAGGCCAGCGCCGGGCCCACCTTCCAGGTCATCAGCAACAACGGCAGGTTCCAGGGGCAAATGACGGCCACCACGCCCAGTGGCGTGCGCAACCCGTAGCTCACGGCCCTGCCGCCGTCAGGCGTGGTCATCTCGAAGCTTTCCGTCGGCACGTTCTTCACGATGTCGGCAAACACCTTGAAGTTGGCCGCGCCGCGCGGAATGTCGATGTGCGACGCTAACGAATGAGGTTTGCCGGTGTCGGCCAGCTCGGCCTGCAAGAAGTCATCGAACCGGCGGTCGATTTCATTGGCCACGGCATACAGCAGCTCCACCCGCTTGACCACGCTCATGCGGCCCCAGTCGCCATGCAGCGCGGCACGCGCGGCGGCCACGGCAGCGTCGACCTCAGCGCGGCCGGCTTCGTGCACGGCGCCGATGACCAGGTTGTCAACCGGCCGGTGCTTGTTGTAGGTTCTGCCGGTGGCAACGAATGCGCCATTGATGTAGTTGAGGAACTGCTTCATGTCCGCCTATCTGAATAGTTAGACCAGGCCCAGAGCCTGGATGGCCGCTGCCGCACAGGCTTCATCTTGCTCGGCTGAGCCACCGGAAACGCCAATGCCGCCGATCAGCACATCGCCTTCGCGCAGGGGCAAGCCGCCGCCGATCATCACCAGCCGCGCGCGCTGGTTCAGCGCGTGATGCAGCATCTTGTCGCTGTCAACAATGGCGCCCCACTGCGAGGTGGGGAAGCCAAAGCTGGCCGCGGTGTAAGCCTTGTCAATGGCAATGTCGATGGAATGGATGAAGGCGCCGGGCATGCGCAAAAACGCCGCCAGGTTGCCGCCGGCATCCACCACGGCGGCGTTGATGCGAATGCCCAGCCTGCCTGCTTCAGCCACCGCAGCCGCCACCACGGCGTGGGCTGCGGTGGCGCTGATGCTGCGCTGGGGCACGCTGCTCTGTTGCTCGTTGCTCATCAGCAGCTCCATTTAACGAAAGAGAAAACTCATGAAGATTTCGTAGCGAGCGGCCCAAGGTTGGTTCGAGCATCGCAGCCGTACTGGAGGTACGGCGAGACGCGCAGAGCCAAGATTGGGGCGCGCAGTAGAAAGATTCGTGGGCTTTTCAGGTGTAGACCTCGGTGAAGCTCGGATACGCCTCACCCGTGTGGAAGAAGATGCTGCTCCACAGCCGGTCTTCGGTCCAGGTGGTCACGGGGCGGTCGCGCTGGGCCAGGTAGCCCATGCCAGCGAAGGTTTCGTTGCGGTTGCCGCTGGGGTCGAAGAAGTAAATCGTCTCGCCGCGCGTGATGCCGTGGCGCGTGGGTGCCACGTCGATCTTGACCTTGCGCTTGCCCATGATGTCGGCGGCCTTGAGAACGTCGTGCCAGGAATCCAGAAAGAACGAGGCATGGTGCAAGCCCGAGCGCGGCCCGCCCACAAAGGCAATGTCGTGCGCCTTGTTGCTGATGGTCAGGAAGCTGGCCAGTTGAATCGCGCCGCCGGGGCCGACCATGATGCGTTCAGTCTCGTAGAAGTTCAGCGCCTCAATGAAGAATTTGCGGTTGTCCGCCACGGTGTTCAACCCGGTTTCAGGGTTGAACTCGCACATCAGCAACACATGGTCCAGCCAATGAGCGGCAGCGCCGTGCTGGCTGTCTGGCCACGGGTCGGGGTTGGTGCTGCCCACATCGGTGCCCACATACTCCTTCAGCGCAAACAAGCGCATGTCGTGGCCGCTGGGCAGCTTGAATTGCAGCATGCGGCCGGTGGCCGGTAGCGTGCCTTCGGGCAGCAGGGTGGTCTTGGTGCCAAAGGCCTCGATGGTCTTCTTCAGGTCATCAAGGTCACTGTCTTTTTCGACCTTGTAGGCCACGTGGTTCATGCCCGCCTGGTCGCTGGGCGAGAGGATCACGGAATAGCGGTCCCATTCGTCCCAGCACTTCAGGTAGACGTTGCCGGCCTTGTCTTCCATGGTGACATTCATGCCGATCACATCGCGGTAGTGTTTAACCGCGGCCTGCATGTCCATCACCCTGATGTTGACATGTCCAATACGCATCACGCCCATTGCAGTCTCCTTAAGGAACAGCGGGGTTCGCCGGAATGGCCGCCCCAGTTGAAAACTTCTTGGCCATCTTGCCCGCCACTTCGAGCCGCACGTTTTCAGTGGGCGCCACCCGGCAGGCCAGGGTGTATCCGGTTTGTTCGTCTTCCACGCTCACATGCGCGCGGCTGATCGGCCCGAGCAGTTGCGTCTTGCCTTCCAGCACGCGAATCTTGCACACGCCGCAGCCGCCATTCACGCAACCCACGGGGATGCCTTTGCGGCCCAGACGAAGCATGCCTTTGAGCACGGCTTCGCCGATGGCGCAGGCAAAGACTTCGCCGGTCTGTGCGATGGTCACGTTGACCTTGGGGCGGAAGTCGTACATGCGTTTTACTCAACTCACACGCGCTTGAAGAAAGCACTGCGCGGCTTGCTCGCATCGGCGGCGGTGATGAACTTTTCAGCGTAGATGTCGCGCTCGTACAGGCGGCACTGCATCAGCGTGGCCAAGCAGGCTTCGATCATGACCGGCGGGCCGCACAGGTAGGCCTTGCGGCCGGAGAAGTCGCCCTTGAAGTGCTCCCGCGCGGCGTCGTGCACAAAGCCTTTGGCGCCTTCAAAACCGCTGGCGTCTTCGCTCAAGGCCGGCACGTAGCTGAAGTTGGCATGCTGCGCGGCCAAAGCGCGAAACTCGGCGTCGTAGTACAGCTCGGCCAGGTTGCGCTGGCCGTAGACCAGGGTGATGGGTTGAGCCCAACCGCGGCCGAGCAAGTCAAGAATCATCGAACGCGGGCTCGACAAGCCCGAGCCTCCGGCCATGAACAGCAAGGGCTCGCGCTGTGATTCGCGCACGAAGAAGCGGCCATAGGGGCCGGTGAGCGGCACCGTGTCGCCCACCTTCAACTGGTTATGCAGGTAAGCCGTGCCGGCACCCCCTGGCACAAGCCGAACGTTAATCTCGATCTCGCCGCGCGCCCGCACATCGGCCGGTGCATTGGCCACCGAGAATGGCCTGTCCCCTTCCACCCCCGGCAGGCGCAGTTGCACGTACTGGCCGGCCTGGAAATCAAGCTCGCCATCGAGCTTCAGGAAGATGGCCTTGATGGTGGGCGTGAGGGTTTCGATGCGGCTCACCGTGGCGTTGAAATCACGCACCGCGATGATGCGGGCATCGGGCTCATCGTCGATGTCGGCTTCGATAGTGGCGTCTGACAGCAGCGTGGCACTGCAGGCCAGCGCCATGCCTTCGTCGCGCTCGAAGTCCATCAACGCAAACGGGTTGTAGACACCATGCTCCACCTCACCCCCCGTGACCTGCACCTTGCAGGTGCCACACAGGCCGTGGCCGCAGGCGTGGGGAATGTAGATGCCCTGGCGCAGGGCCGCATCGAGCAGCGTCTGGCCGTCTTCGACCTCGATGGTCGCGCCCAAGGGCTCAATGGTGAGTTGCTGTGCCATGGAACAAACGGTTAGAAGCTGTTGTGCCCCGCCGCGTTCTTACCGCGGCTGCCTTCAAGCTTGGGCGTGTGAAAGCGAATGAGTGACTTGTGCGTGAGGCCATGATGTTCCAGCGACTTGCCGAAGTCAGGCACGAAGCGCTTGCTCGAATTGAACCAGCGCGTGCGCTGCCAGTCGATTTGCTCGAATTCGGGATGCTCGCCGTACAGCTCGGGCAACACGTCGCGCACCAGGGCGCCGAAGGGCAGTGTGGGCGGCAGCGGCACGCAAAACGGCGCGGCGTACATGAGGTGGCTCTCCCAACTCAGGTAAATGAGGCGCTTGCCGTAGAAGCGGTCTTCGGTGTCTTGCTGGCGCAGCGGGTAGGCGCCCACCGTCTTCAAAAACGTCTGCTCGGCCGCGCTCATTTCTTGCCCTCGCCATCAGTCTTGCCACGCTTGCTCCACTTGGCAAAGTTCTTGCGATCCTGGCTGGTGTTGAAGTCACCGTTGTCTTCACCGCCGTTCACACCGTAGTAGCGCAGCACCTCGCGCACCGGGCTGTCGCCGGGCGAGGCGGGGTTGATGTCGGGCGGGTAGCAACTGCCCTGGTAGATCTGGTGCACGGGCAGCCAGGCTTGCGACAGCTTGGCCGGTTCGTTGTCGAAGATCTCTTTGCAATGGTCTGAGCAGAAGTGGTACTTCATGCCGTGGTAGCTGCTTTCACGGAAGCAGATTTGCGTGGGGTCGCCGGGTTCGGTGAACAGCATGGGCACCTGGCAGACCTGGCACAGCATGGGCAGGACCTGGTTGAACCAGCGGCCCTCGCCGCCCGCGGCAGCCGCCTTGCCCCAGTGTTCGAAGCGGGCGCGGTAGTTCTGGTCAAAACTGTCGGGGTACTTGCTTGAAAGCCAGCTCATCTCGTCTTCAGTGGGCAGCCAGGTGTGAAAGGCCGCGGCGTGGCTGTATTGGTAGAAGGTGCTCCAGGCCTGGTGGCTGATGTGGTTCTTGCCTTCGCAGGCGTCTTTCCAGCCCTTGGGTTCACGAATGCCATAACGTTTCAGATCAGCGAACAGCGCGCCGCCGTTTTCTTCGGCGTACATCTCCCAGGCTTCTTTCCAGCTCATCACGCGCTTGGGCAGCATGTAGTCTTGCATCATGGCCACCAGCGTGAGCAGCCGGTAGCCGCGCCAGAACCATTTGTCCATCCAGCGCTGCACGATGGGCACGTTGGCCGGGTCTTGTTCGAGCATGAACTTGATGCACTCAATGCCCAGCGTCATGTGCCGGCTTTCGTCGCTCTGCGCGCTGAAGCCAAACGTCACCGTGCTCATGTCGCCGTTGTGCGCCGCGCCGCTCATGAAGGGCACGAACAGCAGGTTGGTCAGCACGTACTCGAAGCTGAAGCTCACCGCGGTGAGAAATTCAAACGGCCCGCCCGAAAACGCATCCTCGAAAAAGCTCTTGGGCACCGAGAGGTACCAGACGTTGTCAAACCAGTGGTTGGCGCTGTGCAGGCCGTTGTAGTACTTGTTGTAGTGGCTGATGGCGTGGGTTTCGGTCTGGAAGTGGCGCAGCTCGTCCACGCTTTGCATCTGCGCCGCCACGCGCGCGCCCGCACCGGTGAACTGGCGCCCGGCATGCGCAAAGCCGCGGTGGGCGTAGTACTCCAGCGGTGTGACGCCTTGAATGAACAGCTTGAGCGCATTGATGTAGCGCGCATCGGTCACGCCCAGCTCGCCGTGGTTTTGCGCAAAGGCTTCGATCACCGCGTAGAGCTTTTTTTCCTTCTCGCCCTGGTACTTCCAGTAGGCGTCCATGGTCAGGCGGAAAGGGTCTTCCCACTTGTCCCAGTCATGGATCACGATGCCTTCGTACTTGTCGAAGGGAAACACCTTGTCCATCGGCTGGTACGTGGTGTCCCAGTGCAGGCCGCGCGTGTTGGCGGCGTAGCGATCTTTCAGGCCGAGCTTCTTCTTGGTGACTTTGGTGTCCATGACGAATCCTTGATTAGCTCAGGCCCACCGCTTCGCGGTCGCTGACGGGGAAATAGGCTTTGTGCAGGATGTCGGGGCTGCTGCGCAGTTTGGCGGGCTCGCCGTCATACGACACCTTGCCGCGGCTCATGACGTAAACATGGTCGGCCAAGGCCAGGGCCAGGTGCGTGAACTGCTCGATCAACAGGACACCCACGCCACCGGCAGCAATGCGCCGGATCACCGGCACCAGCCGCGCCACGATCAGCGGCGCCAGGCCGAAGCTGAGTTCGTCGATCACCAAGAACTTGGGCGGTACCACCATGGCCTGGCCCAGCGCCAACATTTGCTGCTGGCCGCCTGATAAATCGCCCGCCACTTGGTTCAAGCGTTCCTTCAACTCCGGAAAGAGTTCCAGTGTGCGTTCAAGCGCCGCGCTCAACTCACCGCGTGCCAGCGGGCCACCGGCCACGCGCAGGTTGTCGCGCACGCTCAGTTCGCGCAGCACTTGGTGGCCTTCGGGCACGGTGGCAATGCCGCGGCGGCGGATCTCATCGGCATCGCGCCCGGCCAGGTCCACCCCATCGAGCCAGATCTCGCCGAAGGCCGGCTCGACCACACCGGCGATGCCCAGCACGGTGCTGGTCTTGCCCGCGCCGTTGGGACCCATGAGTGCCGTGATGCGGCCAGGCGCGATGCGCAGTTCAATGGCATGCACCACCGCCTTGGTGCCGCGCACCATGACCAGGTTGTTGACGCGAAGTTGGCTGTTTTCGAACGTTGTCATATCAGTTGTCCGTGGCGCCAAGAGCCGCCCGCGACGCACGAAACGGCCGGATCAAGCCGAACGCCGCGGAACCGGCTTCGCCGGGCCGCTGGCGTTGCCCATCGGCTTGCAAG
>JANOXU010000266.1:0-5997 GCA_031418595.1 Burkholderiales bacterium | reverse complement strand
AGCTTGCAGCCGGTCTTGGCGGCGATGCGGCCGGCCCAGAGCAAGGCCTTGTCGTGCACGCCCACGCCGCCCAGCAGCAGTGCAGCCGGCGCGCCGCTGCGCAGGGCAGCGGCCGCGGCGCGAACGGCTGCGGCATCAACCTGCTGCCTGGGTGCGGGCGCAGTGGCAACTTCGCTGGCGGGCGCTTCACCCCAGGCGGTGTCGGCCGGCAAGATCAGCGTGGCGATTTGCCCCGGCGCGCTGCGTGCGGCCTGCACTGCGGCAGCACCTGCGCCGGCCACGTCGGCGGCCGAGGTGGCGGTGCGCACCCAGTGCGACATGGGCCGCGCGATGCCGGCGATGTCGGCCGTGAGCGGCGCGTCGAGCGCCACGTGCGCACGCGCATGTTCGCCCACGATGTTGACGATGCCCGAGCCGGCCTTCTTGGCGTTGTGCAGGTTCGCCAGGCCGTTGCCCAGGCCCGGACCCAGGTGCAGCAGCGTGGCCGCGGGGCTGCCGCGCATGCGGTAATAACCGTCGGCTGCACCGGTCACCACGCCTTCAAACAAGCCGAGCACGCAGCGCATGCCGGGCAGTTTGTCGAGCGCGGCCACGAAGTGCATTTCAGACGTGCCGGGGTTCGTGAAACACATCTCCACGCCGCTGGCCACCAGCGTGCGCACCAGGCTTTCAGCGCCGTTCATATCAGTCTCCCGTGCCGCCGAAGCGGCACTCGTGTTGGACGGAACATTGCCCCCAAGCGACTGCCGCGGATCCGGCTCCGCCGGTCCGTTGGCAGTGCCCCCTTGAGGGGGCGGCCGAAGGCCGTAGGGGGTGTTTCATTTCAGCGCTTGCGCGCCAGTTTGGGGTCGAGCAAATCGCGCAGGCCGTCGCCCATCAGGTTCAGGCCGAGCACGCTCAGGGCAATCGCCACGCCGGGGTAGATGGCCAGTTGCCAGGCCTGGAAGATCTGCGACTGCGCTTCATTCAGCATGCGCCCCCAGCTCGGCTGCGGCGGCTGCGTACCCAGGCCCAGGTAGCTCAACGCGGCCTCGGCCAGGATGGCGGTGGCGAAGCGGATGGTGGCCTGCACGATCAGCACGCTGGCGATGTTGGGCAACACATGGTCGAGCGTGATGCGCCAGGCGCCCTTGCCCGCGGCACGCGCGGCCAGCACGTATTCGCGTGCCCACACCGCCTTGGCCGAGCCGCGCGTGATGCGCGCAAACAGCGGCACGTTGAAGATGCCGATGGCCACGATGCTGGTCACCATGCCCGGGCCATAGATGGCTGTGAGCATGATGGCCGAGAGCAGCGCCGGGAAGGCGAAGCTGAAGTCGGCGCCGCGCATCACGAGTTCTTCGACCCAGCCGCCGCGCGCCGCGGCCAGCGCGCCCAGGCTCACCCCCGCCAGCAGCCCGATGCCCACCGCGATCACGCCCACCGCGATGCTGCTTTGCGCGCCCACCAGCAACTGCGAAACGATGTCGCGGCCCAGGCTGTCGGTGCCCAGCCAGTGCGCGGCGCTGGGCAGGGCGAGCTTGGCCGGGATGTTGATTTCGGTGGCCGGGTAGGGCGTCCAGACGAGCGACAGCAACGCCGCGGCGCATAACAGCGCCGTCAACACGGCGCCGATCATGAAGCTCGGATGCCGCGCGGCACGCGCGGCAAATTCGTTCGGCCTGGTCGTCATGAAACGCGCAGCCTGGGGTCGATCAGCGCATACAGCACATCGACGATGAAGTTCACCGCCACCACCATGGCCGCCAGCAGCATCACCACATCGCGCACCACCACCAGGTCGCGGTTGGAGATGGCCTGGAAGACCAGCCGGCCCACGCCGGGCAGCACGAACACGTTCTCGATCACAACGGTGCCGGTGAGCAGGTTGGCAAATTCCAGGCCCATGATGGTGAGCACCGGGATCATGGCGTTGCCCAGCACATGGCGCAGCAGCGTTTGGCGCCGGCTCAGGCCCTTGGCGCGCGCGGTGCGAACGAAGTCTTCACGCATCACCTCCAGCACCGCCGAGCGCGTGACACGGGCCAGGATCGCCGCTTGCACCACCGCCAGCGCAATGGCCGGCAGCAGCAGCGCTTTCAGGCCCGGCCACAGGCCGCCGCCGTCTTCTTCGCTCCAACCCGGAAAGCCGCCGGCGCTGACCCATTGCAGCTTCACCGCGAACAACAGCACCAGCAGGATGGCAAACCAAAAGCTGGGTATGGCAATGCCGAGCTGACTCAAGGCCATCACGCCCACATCGCCCGCGCGTTGGTGGCGCGCGGCGGCGTACAGGCCCAGGCTCAGGGCCAGCACGGTGGTCAGCAGCATCACCAGCAGCGCCAGCGGCGCGGTGACTTGCAGGCGTTCAGCGATCAGCTCTGCGGTGGGCGTGTCGTAGCTCACGCTCATGGCGGTGCGGCCTTGCAGCAGGCCGCCCACCCAGTCGGTGTAGCGCTGCAGGGGCGGGCGGTCCAGGCCGAGCTTGGCCTGCAAGGCGGCCAGCGATTCGGGCGTGGCGGTGTCGCCCAGGATCACCTGCGCCGCATTGCCCGGCAGCAGCTCGAGCACGGCAAACACCACGATGGAGGCCACCACCAGGGTCAGCATGAAGGTGACCAGGCGGCGCAGAAGGAACGACGCCATGCAACCTATGATGCCCCAAGGAGGCGGCGGCACGACATGAGCAACATCGGGTTTGACAGCACACAGGTCTACATCGCTGGCCGCTGGCAGGCCTGCGCCACGGGCCGCACCTTGCCCTTGTTCAACCCGTCTGATGGCAGCGAGCTGGCCCACATTGCGCGCGGCGGCCACGCCGACGTGAACGCTGCCGTGGCCGCCGCGCAGGCCGCGCGCGCCGGTTCTTGGGGGCAGCTCACCGCCACCGAGCGCGGCCGCGTGCTGCTGCGCATGAGCGCGCTGGTGCTGGCACAAACCGAAGAACTGGCGCGGCTCGAAGCATTAGACGTGGGCAAGCCGCTCAGGCAAGGCCGTGCCGACGCCGTGGCGTTGGCGCGCTACCTGGAGTTCTACGGCGGCGCGGCCGACAAGCTGCACGGCGAAACGATTCCTTTCGCTCGCGGCTACACCGCGCTCACGCTGCGCGAGCCGCATGGCGTGACCGGCCACATCGTGCCCTGGAACTACCCGATGCAGATCATCGGGCGCAGCGTCGGCGCGGCGCTGGCCATGGGCAACGCTTGCGTGCTCAAGCCGGCCGAAGAAGCCTGCCTCAGCGCGCTGGCGTTTGCGCACATCGCGCATGCAGCCGGGCTGCCGGCCGGGGCGCTGAACGTGGTGCCGGGGCTGGGCGAAGAAGCCGGCGCGGCGCTGTCGGCGCATGCCGGCGTGGCGCATATGTCGTTCACCGGCTCGGTGGCAGTGGGCCGGCTGATCCAGGCCGCCGCGGCGCGCCACACCGTGCCCGTGACGCTGGAACTTGGCGGCAAGAGCCCGCAGATTGTTTTTGATGATGCTGACCTGGACGCCGCGTTGCCGTTCCTGGTGAACGGTGGTATTCAGAACGCCGGGCAGACTTGCTCGGCGGCGTCGCGCATCCTGGTGCAGCAAGGCGTGTATGACGAAGTGCTGCGGCGCATGAGCGAGCGCTACGCCGCGCTGCGCGTGGGTCCGGCGCTGGATGACCTGGACGTGGGCCCGGTGATCTCGCAGCGCCAGAAAGAAATCATCGAAAGCTACCTGGCTCTTGCAGGCACGGACGGTGTGCGCATCGCCGGCCAGGCCAGCCTGGGCGTGGGCCTGCCCCAGCGCGGCTTCTATGTGCCGCCCACCTTGCTGGCCGGCGTGCCGCCCGCGCATCGTTTGGCGCGTGAAGAAATCTTCGGCCCGGTGCAGGTGGTGCTGCCGTTTGCTGATGAAGCACAAGCCTTGAGCATCGCCAACGGCACCGACTTCGGCCTGGTGGCCGGGGTGTGGACGCGCGACGGCAGCCGCGCGCTGCGCCTGGCCCACGCCCTGCATTGCGGCCAGGTCTTCATCAACAACTATGGCGCTGGCGGCGGCGTCGAATTGCCGTTCGGTGGCGTCAAACAAAGCGGCCATGGCCGTGAAAAGGGCTTTGAAGCCCTGTACGGTTTTTCCACGCTCAAAACCGTGGCCATCTTGCATGGGGTCAGTGGCGCATGACATTCAATAGACTAACGTTCGTGATCAGCCTGTTGTTGGGCGCTGTCGAAGCCTTGGCTCAGGGCGGCCCGCCGATGGCCCCGCCCATTTCGACCGCCCCGGCGGTGCAGCGCAAGCTGCCCTTGTTCGATGACTTCAGTGCCCGGCTCGAAGCGGTGGAAACAGTGGACCTGCGCTCGCGCGTGGCCGGCACGGTGCTGAAAGTGCACTTCCGCGACGGCCAAGACGTGAAGCGCGGTGAGCTGTTGTTCAGCATTGACGCGCGGCCCTTCACGGCCGAGCTGGCGCGCTTGCAAGCGCAACTGGCCGCGGCACAAAACAGCGAAGCCCTGAGCGCCAGCGAGTTGGCGCGCTCGCGCAAGTTGCTGGAACAAAAAGCGGTGGCGCAACAAGAGGCGGACCAAGCCGAGGCCACGGCGCGCAGCGCGCAGGCCGCGGTGCGCGTGGCGCAGGCCGCGGTGGCCAGCATGCAGCTGAATGTGGACTACGCGCAAATTCGCGCGCCGATTGCCGGGCGCGTGTCGCGCGCGGCCGTCACCGCGGGCAACCTGGTGGGCGTGGGCGAGCCGGTGCTCACCACCGTGGTGGCGCAAGACAAGGTGCATGCCTGGTTCGACATGAGCGAGCAAGCCTATCTGCGTGCCCGGCCCACGCTGCTGATCAACGGCGCAGCGAAAGACAGGGCCGGCAGCCCCGTCAGCCTCGGGCTGGCCAACGAGACCGGCTTTCCGCACAGCGGCGTGATCGACTTCATCGACAACCGGCTCAACGCCGCCACCGGATCGATCCGCATGCGCGCGGTGTTCGACAACCGCGCCGGCCTGTTCCTGCCCGGCCTGTTCGCCCGCCTGCGCCTGAGCGCGGGCGCGGCGCAAGACGTGGTGCTGACGCCGGAACGCGCCATCGGCACGGATCAAAGCAAGCGCTTCGTCTACGTGGTGGGCGCCGACAAGCAGGCGCAGTTTCGTGAAGTCAAGCTCGGGCCGTTGGTTGATGGCCTGCGCGTCATTGAAAGCGGCCTCAAGGCCGGCGAGCTGGTGGTGGTGAACGGCTTGCAGCGCGTGCGCCCCGGCGCGCCGGTGGCCGCGCAGGTGCTGGCGGTGGATGCGCGCGGCATGCCGGTGGAGCCGGCTGTTATGGCGCCCGGCGCACCGCCGCCACCTGCTTCAGCGCCCAAGAAGCCAGCATGAACATCTCACGCTTTTTCATCGACCGGCCGCGCTTTGCAGCGGTGCTGTCGATCATCATCTTCCTGCTCGGCGCCTTGTCGTTGCAACGGCTGCCGATCTCGGAATACCCCGAAGTGACGCCGCCGCAAGTGGTGGTGCGCGCCCAGTACCCGGGCGCCAACCCGCGCGTGATTGCCGAGACCGTGGCCACGCCGCTGGAAGAGCAGATCAACGGCGTTGAAGGCATGCTGTACATGAACAGCCAGGCGGCGGCAGACGGCTCGATGACGCTGTCGATCAGCTTCAAGATCGGCACCAACCCCGACACCGCGGCCACCGAGGTGCAGAACCGGGTCAACCGCGCGCTGCCGCGGCTGCCCGACAGCGTGCGCCAGATCGGCGTGACCACCGAGAAGAGTTCACCGAACTTCATCATGGTGGTGCACATGTTGTCGCCCGACAAGCGCTACGACGCGCTGTACCTGCGCAACTACGCGGCGCTGAACGTGCGCGACCGCTTGCTGCGCATCCCCGGCATCGGCACGGTTCTAACGTTTGGTTCGGGCGACTACGCCATGCGCATCTGGCTCGACCCGAACAAGCTGGCCGAGCGCAAGCTCACCTCGGCCGATGTGGTGAAGGCATTGCGCGAACAGAACGCGCAAGTGGCCGCCGGCGTGGTGGGCGCGCCGCCGGTGGC
>JANOXU010000265.1:0-1530 GCA_031418595.1 Burkholderiales bacterium | reverse complement strand
CGCCCTGCACGGCCGCCACGGTGAAGACGGCACGGTGCAAGGCGCGCTCGAATTGCTGGGCCTGCCCTACACCGGCTCGGGCGTGATGGCGTCGGCCATCGCCATCGACAAGGTCATGACCAAGCGGCTGTGGAGCAGCGTCAAACTGCCCACGCCGCGCTGGTGCCGGCTGGAGGCTGATGAACTGAGCCGCGAGCGCGTCATTCAAGTGCCCGATGAACTGGGCTTGCCCCTGATCGTGAAGCCGCCGCGCGAGGGCTCGTCCATTGGCGTGACCAAGGTGCTGGGCTATTCACAGATGCAAGCCGCGGTGGAACTGGCCTCACGCTTCGACCCCGATGTGCTGTGCGAAGAGTTCATCGACGGCGACGAAATCACCTGCCCGGTGCTGGGCAGCGGTGCGGCGGCAGTGGCCCTGCCGGTGGTGCGCATCAACGCCCCGGGTGGCAACTACGACTTCGAACACAAGTACTTCTCTGTAGACACCGGCTACCTCTGCCCCAGCGGCTTGCCTGCTGAAGAAGAAGCCGAAGTGCAGCGCCTGGTGCTGGCCGCCTACCGCGCCCTGGGTTGCCGCGGCTGGGGCCGGGCTGACTTGATGGTGCGTGCGACAGACCGCAAGCCCTATTTGCTGGAAATGAACACCTCGCCAGGCATGACCAGCCATTCGCTGGTGCCCATGTCGGCGCGCGCCGCGGGCCTGAGCTACGAACAACTGTGCCTGCGCTTGCTGGCCAGCGCCACGCTGGACAGCGCCCGCCCGCCCCACGCCACAGCGCCGCCAGGAGCGAGCGCTTGATCATGGCCGCCGCACTGAATGAATTACCGGCCGACGTGCGCCTGATGAACGGCCTGGCGCAGGCCGCGTTCATCGCCCTGGCCATGCTGCTGCTGGCCGCCGCGCTGGCCTGGGCGGCGCGCGCGCCGTGGCTGCCGATTCGCCAGGTGCGCGTCGAAGGCGAGCTGCTGCGCAACAACGCCGCCACGCTGCGCGCCAACGCCATGCCGCGTTTAACCGGCAACTTCATTGGCATGAATTTGCAGCAGGCGCGCGCCGCTTTTGAAGCCGTGCCCTGGGTGCGCCAGGCCACGGTGACGCGGGTGTGGCCCGACAAGCTGGTGGTGCGTCTGGTGGAGCACCGTGCCACCGCCTTGTGGCAGGCCGAGGACAGCAGCGAACGACTGGTGAACACGCAGGGCGAGGTGTTCGATGCCAATGTGGGCGACGTGGAAGACGACGAGCTGCCCACCCTGGCCGGGCCGGCGGGCAGCTCAGCGCGCATGCTGGCGCTGCTGCACAAGCTGGCGCCGCTGGCCCAGGCGCTGGACGCGGAGGTGAACACGCTCCTGCTCTCGGGCCGCGGCTCGTGGCGCGCCGAGCTGGACACGGGCGCGGTGCTGGAACTGGGCCGCGGCAGCGACGAAGAAATCATCGAGCGCGGCGCGCGTTTCGTGCGCACGCTGGGGCAGGTGCACAAGACCTACCCCGCCCCGCTGGAATACGCCGACCTGCGCCACGCCCAAGGCTAC
>JANOXU010000264.1:0-23847 GCA_031418595.1 Burkholderiales bacterium | reverse complement strand
CGCAGTTCAGCGACTCCAGCGCGGCGAAGGCTTCGGCATGGGCGTCGATGGCGTCGGCCAGCTTGAGCAGCGCGCGCGAGCGTTCCATGGCCGTGGTGTCGCGCCAGCCGTCGAAGGCGCGGTGCGCCGCCGATACGGCCTTTTGCACCTGCTCCACCGAGGCTTCGGGCAGGTCTGCTAGCACCGCGCCAGTGGCCGGGTTCAGCACGCGTTCGGCCTCGCCCTCGCCGGCCACGAAGGCGCCGTCAATGAACAGTTCGGTAGGCAAGGTAGGCAGAGTCGGGTCAGCCATGGCAGGGCTCCTTGGGCACGAGGTGGGCAACGTGGATCAACGGTGGGCCGGCTCGTCGGCCCGGGTCAGGGTGTAGGCCAGCAAGATGGGCACGAAGGTCAGCGCGATGACCACCACGGCCACCACGTTGGTCACCGGCCGCTGGCGCGGGCGGATCAGCTCTTGCAGCATCCAGATCGGCAAGGTGGTCTGCTGGCCGGCGGTGAAGGTGGTGACGATCACTTCGTCAAAGCTCAGCGCAAAGGCCAGCAGCGCGCCGGCCAGCAGCGCTGAGCCGAGCTGCGGCAGCACGATGTAGCGCAGGGTCTGGAAGCCGTCGGCGCCCAGGTCCATGCTGGCTTCGATGAGGTTAGGGTTCAGCCGGCGCAGCCGCGCCACCGCGTTGTTGAACACGACGACGACGCAAAACGTGGCGTGGCCGATGACGATGGTCCAGAAGCTGAACGGGATCTCCAGCGTGTGAAAGGCGCTGCGCAGCGCGATGCCGGTGACGACCCCCGGCAGCGCGATGGGCAGGATGAACAGCAGCGAAATCGCATCACGACCGAAGAAGCGCGCGCGCGCCAGGGCGCCGGCGGCCAGGCTGCCCAACAACAGCGCCAGCGCGGTGCTCCAGGCCGCGACCTCGAAGCTGAGCTGGATGGCGGCCCACACGTCTTCACGCTGCCAGGCCACGCCGAACCAGCGCGTGGTGAGCGCCGGTGGCGGGAAGACAAAACTCTTGTCTTCGGCGCTGAAGGCATACAACACGATCAGCGCCAGCGGCACGTGCAGGAACAGGATCACCGCCCAGGCTGATGCGGCCAACCATTTAGAGTGCATCGAACGCCCCCTTGCGCTTGGCCAGCCACAGGTACAGCGCGATGGCCACGATGGGCACCAGCGAAAACGCCGCCGCGAACGGAATGTTGCCGGCCACGCCCTGCTGGCGGTAGATGACCTGGCCGATGTATTGCGTGCTGTCGCCGATGACCTGGGGGATGATGTAGTCGCCTAACGTCAGGCTGAAGGTGAAGATCGAGCCCGCGGCCAGGCCCGGCATGGCCAGCGGCAGCACGACGCGGAAAAACGTGGTGGCCGCTTTCGCGCCCAGGTCGGCCGAGGCCTCCAAGGTGCTGGCGGGAATGCGCTCGACGGCCGCCACCAGCGGCAGGATCATGAACGGCAGCCACATGTAGACGAAGACGATGAAGGTGCCCAGGGTCGAGAAGCTCAAGGAAGGCCCGCCGATCAGCGGCGTGGCCAGCACGGCCTCGACCGCCCAGCCCAGGTGCAAGCGCTCGGCCAGCCAGTTGATGGCGCCTTCCTTGGCCAGCAATAGCTTCCAGGCGTACAGCCGCACCAGGTAGCTGCTCCACAGCGGCAGCATCACGGCGATGTACAGCGCCGCCTTGAGCGCGCCGCCGGCGCGTGCCATGACCAATGCCACCGGCATGGCCAGCAGCGTGCAGGCCAGCGTCACAGCCACGGCCATGCCGATCGAGCGCCGCGCGGCGTCGAGGTTGGCGCCATCGAGCAGCGCGATGAAGTTCGACACGCCGACTTCACGCACCACCTGGCCGGTGAAATCATCGAGCCGGAAGAACGCATTCGCCAGCAACGCCAGCAGCGAGCCCAGGTAGATGACGCCGAACCACAGCAGCGGCGGCGCCAGCAGCGCCAGCAGCAGCACGCCGCGGCGGGTGTAGAGCAGGTCAGACGCCTGGCGGCGCAGCGTGGCCGGCGGCAAGGCCGGTAAGGTGGGCAAGGTGACCGTGTTCACCGCGCTGGCCCTTGCAAGCTCAATGTCGAACCTTCGTGCTGCGCACTGCGGTATTCGCGCTTGGAACGGCCCGGCACGCTCATGGCTGCAAAGCGTGCACCGCCCGGGCATCCCAGTGCAGGTGCACGGTGGCGCCGGGTCCGGGTGGTGCCTGGCCGGTGGCGGTGGGCAGATCGGCCTGCAACACGGCGGCGCCCACATCCACCTTCAGCCGCGTGAAGGCGCCGAAGTACTGCGCCTGCGTCAAGGTGCCGCTGGCGCCGGCGCCGCTGGCCGCACCCAGGCTGATGCGCTCGGGCCGCAGCATGGCGCCGGCATGGCCGGTCAGCCGGCGCGCGGCCTCACCCTCAAGCACATTGGCAGCGCCCACGAACTGCGCCACAAAGCGCGTGGCCGGCGTGTCGTACACCGCGGCCGGCGTGCCCACTTGTTCCAGCCGGCCGGCGTTGAACACGCCGATGCGGTCGCTCATCGACAGCGCCTCGTGCTGGTCGTGGGTGATGAACAGGAAGGTGATGGCCAGCCGGCGTTGCAGCGCCTTCAGCTCGCCTTGCATCTGCTCGCGCAGCTTCAGGTCGAGCGCGCCCAGGGGTTCATCCAGCAGCAGCACCTGCGGCTGGCCGATCAGCGCGCGCGCCAGCGCCACCCGCTGGCGCTGGCCGCCCGACAACTGCGCCGGCCGCCGCTCGCCCACACCGGGCAACTGCACCAGCGCCAGCAACTCTTCGGCGCGGCTGTGGCGCTCGGCCTTGGCAACGCCGCGCACCAGCAGTGGGTAGGCCACGTTGTCGCGCACGTTCATGTGCGGGAACAGCGCGTAGTCTTGAAACACCGTGTTCACCGGCCGCAGGTAGGGCGGCTGGCGCGTCACGTCGGCCCCGCGGATCAAGATGCGCCCGGCGGTGGGCAGCGTGAAGCCGCCGATCATGCGCAGGCAAGTCGTCTTGCCCGAGCCCGAAGGCCCGAGCAAGGTGAAGAACTCGCCGGGCTCGATGGCCAGGTTCACGCCGGCCACGGCGCGCACGGCCGTGGGCCCGCTGCCGAAGACGCAGGCCACGTCTTCGAGCCGCACCGCTGCGGTCATGGTCGCGGAGCTAACGAATGGCTAACGAGAAGCCAACAACGGGCTAACGACCGGGATCACCTGCCGCCCAGCACGGCGATGTAGTCGCTGGCCCATTTGTGATACGGCACGCAGGCGTTGTTCTGGCTCTTGCACTGCGCCACCGGCGTGCGCCAGAAGCTGATCTTGTCGAAGTCGTTGTAGCCCTGGCGCGCGCAGCCGTCGTCGCCCAGCAGCTTGTTGCCCTTGCACGCTGCCGGCACCGCGGGCACCGAGCCGAACCAGGCCGACAGGTCGCCTTGCAGCTTCGGGTTCAGTGAATGCTCAAGCCACATGTAGGCGCAGTTCGGGTGCTTGGCCTCGGCATGCAGCATCGTGCTGTCGGCCCAGCCCGTGGCGCCTTCGACCGGCACCACGGTGGCCACCGGCGCCTTCTTGCTCTTCAGGATGTTGGCCTGGAACTGCCAACTGCCCGAGGCCACCACGCCTTCATTCGTGAAGTCGTCGATCTGCACAAAGGCATCGTGCCAATACTTGCCCACCAGCTTGCGCTGGCCGCGCAGCAAGTCGAGCGCAGCCTTGTATTGGGCTTCGTTCAACTCGTATGGGTCCTTGATGCCCAGCGCCGGGTTCTTCTTCATCAGGTACAGCGCCGCGTCGGCAATGTAGATCGCCCCGTCGAAGGCCTGCACGCGGCCCTTGTTGCTCTTGCCGTCGGGCAGCATGGTGTCTTCGAACACCACGCTCCAACTGGTGGGCGGCTTGTCGCCAAAGACCTTGGTGTTGAACATCAACACGTTCCAGCCCCACTGGTAGGGCACGCCGAAATGCGTGCTGCCCTCATGGTGCCAGGGTGCTTTTTGCAGCCGTGGGTCGATGTGCTTGTAGCTGGGAATCAGGCCAACGTTGATCGGCTGCACCTTCTTGCCGCGAATCAGCCGCGTGCTGGCATCGCCCGATGCGGTGACCAGGTCGAAGCCGCCCTCGTTCATCAACGCCACCATCTCGTCGGAAGTGCCGGCGGTCTTGACGTTGACCTTGCAGCCCGTCTTCTTCTCGAATTCGGTCACCCAGTCGAAGTTCTTGTCGGTGGCGCCGCGTTCGATGTAGCCGGGCCAGGCCACGATATCAACCTGGCCTTCGCCCTTGCCGAGCTTGGCCAGCGGCGCCTTCTGCGCCGATGCGGCACCGTGCGCGGCCAGCGTGGCCGCGGCCACGGCCGCGATGATGGAAGTGCTGTGTGACATGCTGCCTCCTGCTTGCGCGGTGGTTCGATGAGGCGCGCACGATAGGTGTGGCTCGCCTGAAACGTGTAGTTCAATCGGCCGGGGTCAGGCTATCGCTGCTGGAGATATCGCGGTTTACCCTGGGCGCACCAAGCGGCCCGAGTCCACTGCGCCGGGGCATCGCCCTGTCACCACGGCCGGCCAGAATCCGCGCCATGCAAGCACAGCAGATCGCCACGGTGATCAATGCCTACTCGGCCCTGGGCACCCACCGCACGGGCTCGCCGGGTGACGACGCCACATCGGCCTGGCTGGTTGATCAATTGAGCGCACTGGGCTTCGCCGCACAGGCCACACCGTTTGCTTCCGTGCGCGCCGAGTTCGATGCTGCGCATATCGTGGCCGAAGGCGAGCGCATCGCAGGCACGCCGCTGCACGACGGCGGCTTCACCACCGCCGCTGGTCTTGCTGCGCCGCTGCTGCCCCTTGATCAATGCGTGCGCGGCGCGCTGGCGTCGGTGTGCTGGCGTTGGTGCTGCCTGGCCAGCGCGTCGACCCGCATACACACCCCGTGCTGCGCGGGCCGGGCGGCGCGGCGGGCATGGTGCTGGTCAGCGGCGACCCGCTGGGCCAGGTGCTGCTGCGCAATGCCGAACACATGGCCAACCCGCTGGCAATGCCGGTGTTGCAGGTGGCCAGCGCTGACGCCGCGCTGCTTGTGCAAGCCGCCACGCAGGGAAACACGGTCACGCTGGTGGCCGCGGGCACGCGGCGCCCGGCCAGTGCCAGCAACGTGGTGGCGCAGCGGCCCGGGCACGGCGCGCCGCTGTTCATGCTCACGCCCAAGTCGGGTTGGTTCCACTGCGCCGCCGAGCGCGGCAGCGGCGTGGCCATCGTGCTGGCGCTGGCCGAGCATGCCGCGCAACAGGCGCAGCCGCTGCGGCCGCTCACGCTGCTGTTCACATCCGGCCATGAGTTGGGCTACGCCGGCTTGCGTGCGCTGCTGCAGCACGAGCCGGCGCTGAACGACCCACAAGCTGAATGGATGCATGTGGGCGCCTCGCTCGGCGCGCGCCACCCCAGCGCCACGCACTTGTACGCCAACCACCCGCTGTGGCGCGAGCGGCTTGCGGCGGCGCTGGCGCGGCACGACCTGCATGACATCACGTTGCATGCGCCAACGGCCACACCGCTGGGTGAAGGCAGCGTGATCGCCGCGCGGCCCTTTGTTTCGACCATGAGCACGCACCGCTACTTTCACAGCCCCAACGACCTGCCAGAACTGGCGGTGGATGCCGCGCGCGCACTGCACTTCGGCCTGGCCTGGCGCGAGCTGTTCGACGCGGTGGCGCAGCCCGCGTAGCGGTCGGCGCGCGCCACGCCCTGGCTGCGGCTGCGGCTGTAGCAAGGCTGTTGGAATAATTGCCGCACGCCCACCAACGGCCCTGCCCGGCCACCGCGCCATGACACCCACCTGCCACTGCAGACAGTTGACCCTGGCGCTGCTCGCGTCTGCCCTGCTGCCCCGCGCAGCACGTGCCAACGAACACGATTGGCCGCGCCGGCCGGTGAACCTGAGCGTGCCCTACCCTGCGGGCGGCGGGCCCGATGTGCTGGCGCGGCTGCTGGCCGCGGCGCTCGGCCCACTGATCAACGGCACGGTGGTGGTGGTGAACCGGCCGGGTGCCTCGGGCATGCTGGGGGTGCGCGAGCTGATCAATGCGCCCAGTGATGGCCATGCCATGGTGTACTTCGGCTCGCCGCACATCACGACCCAGGCCATCTTGGCCGGCACGCCACAGCACCTGGATGTGGTGGCGCTGCTGCAACCCATCAGCTCGTTGGCGACCAGCCACTTCGTGCTCGCCGTGGGCTTGAACTCACCGTTTCAAACGCTGGAGCAACTGCTGGCTGAACTGAAACGTTCGCCGGGCAAGCTCACCTACGGCAGCGGCGGCGTCGGCGCACCCGGGCACATGGCGGTGGAGCTGCTGCGCGCTGCCGTGCCGGGCGTTGACGCGGTGCACATTCCCTACAAGGGCTCGGTGGATTCGATCAACGCCCTGCGCTCCGGCCACATCGACTTTTCGGTGCTGCTGGCCCTGCCCGCCCTGCCGTTGATCGCCAGTGGCCAACTGTGTGCGCTGGCGGTGACCGGCACCTCGCGGCTGGACGCCCTGCCCGAGGTGCGCACGTTCGCCGAGGCCGGCGTGGCGGGCTTGCGCCTCAACGCCTGGAGCGGGCTGGCCTTGCACGCCGCCACGCCCAAGCCCATCGTCGACAAGCTCTTCACCGCAGTACAAGGCGCCATGCAAGACGCCGCCGTGTCGGCGCTGGTGAAGAGCGCCGGCTCGGCGCTGGACTTAAGCGCCTCGCCGGCCGCGTTTGCCGAACGCTTGCGCACCACGCTGGCCGATGAAACCCGCCTGGTGCGCCAACTGCAACTCAAGCCCTGAGCGGCGAAAGACGCTGACGCGCCGGGGCGCTCAGCTCTTGATCAGCAGGTCGTCGGCCGTCTTGCCGCCGGCCAACGCATCCTTGAACCAGCCCGGGCGTTGGCCGTTGCCGGTCCAGGTGCGCCCGCTGCCGTCAGCGTACCGGGGCACACCGGCACGCTTGGCCGCCTTTTGTTTGGCCTTCGCTTTGCCTTTTGCCGGCTCGCGCTTCTTGTCAGGCTGAGTCTCAGTGGCGCTCGCCGCAACGTCGGTCTTGGGCGTGGCCGGCTTGGCGCCGGCTTTGCCAAAAATGTCGTGTGGCGTCAGGCCGAAATGATCAACGGCGACTTTGATGCGCCCGATCACCTCGCTGATTTCCTTGGATCTTGCAAGTGCCGCCTCGTTTTGCAGCTTGGCGATCATTTTCTGAATGGTGGCGTACGACTTGGCCATGATGTGTCCATCTGGTGCGTGACAGCGCTGTGCTCGTCACTCACTGAGTGCGCGGACTTTGAAAGTCTCTCTTGCGTGTTCCCACTCGGGGAATATAGCGTCTCGTCAGGGCGGCCTTGGCCAAGTCAATCGAGTGACTGAAAAGTGATTGAACAGTGATTCATGTCTGAAGCGGCCAGTTGTGTCAAGTCTGTTCGCCGGGCGCAGCCCACTGCGTCAGCCTCCCACCAGCGCCAACACCCGCAGCGGGCTGCCGCTGCCCTGCTGAATCTTCAGCGGCGGGCAGATCAGCAGGCTGCCAGTGGGCGGCAGCAAATCAAGGTTCGTCAAGCACTGCAAGCCGTGCCGCCCGGCGCCGTGCATGTAGTGGTGGCAGGGGTAGGGCGGGCGCAGGTGGAAGCCCTGGCCGGCATCGGTGCCGATGGCTTCTGAACCGAAGCCCAGCACATCGCGCTGCGTCACCAAGAACTGCACCGCCTCGCTGCTGGGGCCGGGCGTGTGCTGGCCGGTCTCGTTGAAATTTTGATAGGCCTGTGGATCAAGCCGTTTGCTCCAATCGGTGCGCATCAGCACCCAGGCGCCAGCGGGGATGCGGCCGTGCGTGGCTTCGAAGGCTTCAATGTCGGCCACAGTGAGCAAATAGTCCGGGTCTTGCTGCGCTTGCAGGTGGCAGTCGATCACGCAGGCCGGCGCCACGAAGTGCTGCACGGGGATCGTGTCCACCGCGTTGTTGGGCAGGTGGCGCCCGCTGATCCAGTGGATCGGCGCGTCGAAGTGCGTGCCGGTGTGTTCGCCGCACGAGAAATTGTTCCAGTACCAGCCCGGGCCACGCTCGTCGTAACGGCTGACTTCCTCGATGCGGAACGGCCAGCACTGGCCCATTTCGGGCGGCAACGCGATCTGCGGAAACTCCGGTGTTAACGTTTGCGTCAAGTCGATGACGCGGATGCCGCCGCTGTGCAGCGCGCCGGCCAGGGCGGCCAGAAGTTCAGTATTGCTCATCTGCTCACCCACCCGCCGCCAATTCGCGTTCCAGCACCCTGGGGTCGTCGCGCCAGCGTTCCAGCCACTCCTGTGCCACATCGCCCGGGTACACGTCTTCCACACCGTCGCGCAAGGCTTTCACGATGGCGCTGGCCAGCGCATCGGGCGTGAGTTTGGGTGGTGGCATGTTCTGGTTCCATTCATCGTCGATCGGGCCGGGGAAGACATTCACCACGCGAATGCCGGCCGGGCGCATTTCGGCGCGCAGGCACTGCGCCAAGGAATGTGCCGCCGCCTTGCTGGCCGAGAACGTGCCATGCGGCGGAAAATTGGCCAGGGCGTAGATCGACAGCAGGTTGACCCAGGCCGTGGCATGCACCGCACCGTCGGCCGCGCGGCCCTTGAGCGCGGGGCCAAACTCTTGCGCCAGGCGCAGCAAGCCGAAGTAGTTGATGTCCATTTCGGCGCGCGCCACGTCGGTGCCGCGCCGTGCGGCAATGCCGAATGCCCGGTGCACTTCAGCGTTATTGATCACGATGTCGACCTTGCCGCCAATGCTGCCGGCCAGTTCGGTGACCGAGCGGGCGTTGGTCAAGTCCAAAGGCACCAGGCTGACTTGCGGCAAGGTGGCGATGTCAGCCATGCCAGGCATCTGCTTCCAGGGCTCGGCATGGCCCACCCACACCAGTTCGGCGCCGGCCTTGATGAGCGCGCGCACCAGCGCCTGGCCCACGGCGGTCTTGCCGTCGGTGACCAGCACCTTGCGCAACTTCGGGTCGCTGGTCATGTCACGCAGCATCTTGTCGTCAGCCATGTTGGGCGTCTCCAGTTCGGGGAAGGCAATCACCACGGCACGGCCGGCACGGTCGAGCCGCGCGCCAACACGAACAGGCTGGAGCTGGCTGCCCACATCGCCATGCAGGTGCACCATCAGCGTGGGGCCGGCATCGAGCTGCACCAGGCCCAGTCGCCAGGGCAGGCGTTCGCGGAAGAACAGGTCGTTGCTGTGGTGCAGCGTGGTCGCGGCCAACAACTGCCCGGCGCCGCTTTGTGGTTGCCACTTCAGGCGCGCTGACAAGCAAGCGTGGCAGGCCTCGCGCGGCGGGTACTGCACGGCCGCGCATTCCTGGCACACCTGCAACTCGAAGCGGCCTTCTGCAGCGGCCACCGTCAGGCCCATGGCCGTGCGGCTGCGCGCCCAGGGCGGCAAGTTCATCTGCGGTGTGCGCAGGATCGGGTTCTTGCGCGGCGGCTTCATCAAGGGCATGGTCATGATCGCGCCTCCGCCGGGCCGCCCCAAGGAGAGCGCGGCGCCCCCTCCGGGGGCAGCGCAGCCGCGCAGCGGCAAGCGTGGGGGCTCATGTCGATCTACCCAGAATGGCCGCGCCAGTGCACAAACAACGGTCGTAGGTGACCATGCCGAAGCCGCCGATCATGCCGAGCTGCGCACCAATGACCGCACGGCCCGCGGCCTGATCGGTGAGCTGGCGAATCGCCTCGGTCACGCCCATGAAGCCGCCCGCCGCACCGGCCTGGCCGCTGGAAAGCTGGCCACCCGAGGTGTTGACGGGGAAGCTGCCGTCAAACGTTAGGTTTCGTGCACGCAAGAATTCGGCGCCCTCGCCCTTGGCGCAAAAGCCCAGGTCTTCGGCCTGGATCATCACGATAACGGGGTAGTCGTCATAGGCTTGCAGGAAGCCGATGTCGGCCGGCGCGGCATCAGCCATGGCATACAGCTCGGGCAGGTCGACCTGCCAGCCGCCGCGTTCCATCACCGGGTCGCTACTGAAAGCGTTGTGGCGCTCGATGGCGCCGCGCAGGGTGGCGAAGGGCAGGCCGAGGTCGCGCGCGCGCTCATCACTCATCACCAAGAAGGCCTCAGCGCCGGCGCAAGGCATGACGCAATCAAACAGGTGAATCGGGTCGGCGATGGGTCGCGCGGCCATGTACTCGTCTAACGTTAACAGCTTCTTGAACATGCGCGAGCCATAGGCCAGCGCGTTGTGCCGCTGCGCCACGCAAATGCGGCCGAAGTCTGCGCGCGTGGCGCCGTACTTGGCCATGTAGTGGGCGGTGATGAAGGCGAAGATGGCATTCGGCCCACCCGAACCATAGGGGTAGGTGGCGTCGCGCGCGAAGCCGCTGAAGCTGCCGAGCATGAGGCGAAAGGAATCGACCTGGTTGGTGTCGGCCGCCACGCAAGCCACGATGTTCGCGTCGCCCGCCTGCACGGCGCGCGCTGCGCGGCGCAGCGCCATCACGCCGCTGGCGCCGCCGGTGGGAATGTGGTCGAGCCAGCGCGGGCTCAGGCCCAGGTGCTGGGTCACGCCCACTGCCGTGTCAGGCGCGAGCGAAAAGCTGCTGACGGTGAGGCCGTCAATTTGCTCTTTGGGCACCCCGCTTTGCTTGACCAGCGCGTTGATCGCCTGGCCTAAGAACCAGTGCGCACTGCGGGTGGAGTAGCGCACATAGGGCACCGTGACCGGCACGGCCACGGCCACGCCGGCATAGCCTTGGCGGGTATTGATGAACGCCATGCGCGGCCGTTAACCCTGGCGCTTTTTCATGGCGCGGGTGTCGATGCAATGGGTCTGACCGGGCAGCGCATGGGCCAAGGCCTTCAACTCACCACGCTGGATTTTTTGCGACGCGGTGAGCGGCAGCACATCGACGAAGGCCACGTAGCCCGGCGCCTTGTAGTACGCCAGGCGCGCCAGCGCATGCTCAACGATGCTGGCAGCCAATGGCGCGCGCTGTTCGGCAGCAAGAGGTTCATGCAAAACCACGCAGGCCAGCACTTCATCACCACGCAGCGCATCAGGCGTGGCGGCCACGGCCGCGGCTTTCACGTCGGGGTGCTGGTTGAGCACGCTTTCCACTTCCACAGCCGAGATGTTCTCGCCGCTGCGGCGGATGATGTTCTTGCGCCGGTCTATGAAGTGCAGCAGGCCTTGGGCGTCGCGGCAAACGATGTCGCCGGTGTGAAACCAGCCGTGCTGCCAGACTTCTTCGGTGGCTTGCGGGTCTTTCAGGTAGCCGGCGAAGAAGCCATAGCGTGGGTCGGCACCGGCGTGGCGCACCCAGAGTTCACCGGGTTGGTCGATGTCGGCCTCAACGCCGTCTTCGGCCACGATCACCAGTTCCACATCAGCCCCTTCGCGGCCGAAGCAACTGCTGCCCACGGCGCGCGGTTCGGTGTTGGCCATCACCACCGCGCCGGCCCCGGTCTCCGTCATGGCCCAGGCTTCGAGCAGGGGCAAGCCGAAGCGTTGTTCGAACGGCGCATGCAAGACCTTGTCTACACCGGCGCCAAAGCCAAAGCGCACGCCATGGCTGGCATCGTCTTCATGCGCCGGTGCCTTCATCAACATGGCCGGCATCACGCCCAGGTAGTGCACCACGCTCGCACGCGCTACGCGCACGCTGGCCCACCAGGTGGCGGGGTGAAAACGGTCGAGCACGATCAGGCAGCCGCCGGTGAGCAGCATCGCCATGGCGGAATAGGCCATGGCATTCATGTGCACCAGCGGCAGCGGGGTGAGCATGCGTTCCTCGCCCCCGCGCAATGCAGCCAGGCCGCCGACGCGGGCGTACCAGCGCCCGGCATGCAGGAAGTAGCGGTTGGGCAGGATGCAGCCCTTGGGCTGGCCGGTGGTGCCCGAGGTGTAGAGCAAGGCGCATTCGCTCAGTTCTTCAATGGCCCATTCGGCATGCGGCGCCGTAAACGGTGCGGCGGGCGGCATCTCACCATCGGCCATCAGCGCCAGCGGCCGGCTCGTGGCCGTGGCGGCAGCACGCAGCGCGGCATGGCGCTGCGGCAAGGCCACGGCCAGCGCGATCTCGGAATGGCCGACCAAATATTCCAGCTCGGCCGCCCGCAGCTCGGCATTGATGGGCACCACCGAAACACCCAGACCGTTGAGCGCGAACCAGTGCAGGAAGAAGGCCGGCCGGTTCTCAAGCAGCAGGCCCACACGGTGGCCGTGGCCATAGCCGGCATTTGCATAGGCCGCGCGCAGGGCCGCGATGCTTTGCTGCGCCGCGACGTAGCTGAGTTCACCCGCGGCGATGCCGCAGGCCGCGGCGGTTTCAGGCAGAACCGCGAAAAACGCATGGGCCGGCCAGCGCAGGGCCGTGGCTTCGAACGCCGCCGCAACCGTATGAATGGTTTCGCTCAACGGTCGCCCTACATGAACAACTGCATGCTGCCGAAGGCGGCGTCGCTGTTGACCAGGTCAACACGCTTCAAGCGGATCTTCAACGCCCCCTCTTGCATCACCAGCGTGTGCAGGGCCCAGCCGGCATACAGCGTCTGCTGATCCAGCCGCGTCTCAACATAGTGGAACGCGGTGCGCGTGGTGAACACGCCGGCGGCATCATCACGCGCTGGCACCGTGGTTGTTTGCAGCAGGTGGTGGCAGCGGCTCTTGGGCTGCTGCGAAAACGTTCGCGCACCGCGCAGCCGCTCCACCCGCACGCTCAACAGCAGCTTGTCTTCGTACATCAACGAGGCTTGCAGCCTGGCATCGGTTTGGCCCGGCGTGAGCGGCATCCAGTAGTGGCCATCATCCTCAAACAGCGCCAGCCAATCGTTATAGCGGCAGTCATCCAGCAACTGTGCTTCAGCCACCACGAAGTCGATCAACTGCTGATTGCTCGGCATCGTCATGACAGCACCTCTTCCTTCATCGACGCTGTCATGTACTTCACCCAAGCCCGCATCTGGTTGCGCATCTGCCATTCACTGGTGCCATTGGTGGCCACGTTGACCTGGCCGCGTTCGGCCGGGTCGTACAAGCGCGCCATGTTGACCCATTGCGCGGCGCGCGATTGCAAGCCGTGCTGGGCGCGTTCGTACATCTCCAGGTCGTCATGCCCCACCACCGAGGTGGGCGCGTTGACCAGACGGTTGTACATGAGCGTGCGTTCGAGCAGCAGCTCGGGCGCGCCCACCAGGCGGAAGGTCCAGCTCTCCACCATCGTTTTGTCAGCCGCAATGGGTTTGAAAAGACGCAAGGTCTGGATCGGCCCCTTGACCATGATGTTAGGAAAGTAGACCGTGTTGTGCCGCACCTCGCCCAGGATCTGCTTGGCCCGCTCTTCACCATAGGCCGCGACCATGCTTTCAAAGTAGCCCGGCACGGGTGAATAGGCGGCGTGAATGGAGTCAGCCACGCCGGTGTGGCCATGGCCGTTGGGCCAGATGCGGATGCCCATTTTTTCAAAGAACGCATAGGGGCTGACGAAGGGCGCGAAGAGTTCCACGGCCATCGGCTTGGGCGTGCCCTCAGGTGCCGCCTGCCAGACCTTCACCGCGGTGCCGGCAGACGATTCATGCGCAACCATGGGGTGGCAGGTGTCGGTCTGGTTATCGACCAGCATCTTCCAGTTGCAAGGATGCAGGTAGCGCATCACGCCGCCCGCCACTTCGAGCTGGCCTGCGGGCGAGCGCTCGACCATGTTGTCTAACGTTGAGAGTGACTCGCCGAAGAAATCTTCGAAGCCCATGCCCTGAACATTGAGCCGGCAGAAAACGAAATCGCGGTAGACCTGCACCGCGCCCACGGCCTGCATGCCGCGCTTGGCTTCGCACGCATCGAAGCCGGTGTTGTCATAGCCCTTTTGCAGCGGAACGGCCAGCAGCGAGCCATCGGTCTTGTACGTCCAGCCGTGGTACGGGCAGCGGAAGAAGCGCCCGGCGTGGCCGGCGCCTTCGGGGGCCACCTGCACGCCTTTGTGCGCGCAGCGGTTAAAGAGCACGCGCACCGTGTCGTCGCTGTGGCGCACCATCACCACGGCTTGATCGCCCACGCTGGTGCTGTAAAAGTCGCCCGGCTTGGGCACCTGGCTGGCGTGGCCCACATAGACCCAGGTGTTGGCGAACAGGTGCTCCATTTCCAGCGCAAACACCTCGGCGCTGACGTAGCAGTCTTTGTGGATTTCGGTGTCGCGCACCAGGGCGGCCACGGCTTGGGGGTGGTTGCGGTAATGGGCCATCGTCATGCCTCGTCTTGATTGCACTCAGGCCAGGCCATGCTGGGCCAGTGCCGCTTGCAAGGCCTTGCCGTGCTCATCGGCCAAGGCCGCCTGGCGCAGTGCCGCCAGCACCGCCGCCGTGACCCGCGCGCCACCGCTTAACCGGGCCGTGCGCAGGGCAGCATAGTTGCGCAGGCCGCGCTCGTGCGTGTCACCATAGCCTTTCACCAGGCCCTGGCAACGCGCGACTTCCACCGCCAGCGGCAGGTCTTGCGCGGCCACCAGGCGCACGTCGGCGAGCCAGGCTTCGATGCGCTGGTCCTCGTGCCCAAAGCGCAGCGTGCCGCGGCGCCAACGGCGCAGGCCCGCCACCGCACGCAGCATCAAGAAGCCACGCAGTGAGCTGGTTTGCACCACACGCCCCTTGGCGGCCAGCTTGGCCACCACACGGCGCGGCCAGTTGGATTGCAGCAACCAGCGGCCCAGCGCGGCGGGCATGGTGTCGGCAATCTCCTGCAAGCGAGGGTGCATGTATTCGTTGATCGCCAGCACCTGGCCCGGCACCGCTTTCACTTCGCTGCGCACGCGCTCGAAGCGTGTGCCACGGGTCTTCAGGTCGGCCACGCGAATGGTGTCTTCGTAAGACATCCACAGCGCCAGGTGGCGCGCCACATCCAGGCTCAGCGCCTGGCTGTCTGGCGCGCGCGCACGTTCGACAACCCGCACCGCTTCCAGCCGATCAAGGTAATGCGCCGCATAGGCCGGGTCTTGGTAGTCCACCAGCCGGCGCAGGCCTTCGATGACGATGGGCAGCGTGGCGCCCGAATGGCTGCGCGCCGCGCGGTCGATCAAGGCTTGCACCTGAGGGTGGCCGGCCACGGGTAAAGCCATTGTTGCCACTTCAGCCACTACAGCCACGGCGGGCGCATCGGGCTGCGCGGCGCGTTCGAACGCCGCGGCAAAGGCGCGCAAGCTGGCCTGCACGCCCACGCCGCCACGCTGAATGGTGGCTTCGAATGCAGCGCGCGTGAATGGCAGCACGCCGGTGCCCGCCAGCGCGCCAAACAGCACGGCGCTGATCACGCTCGCGCTGGCCTCGGTGGCCTGCGCCATGTCGTAACCCACGAAGCGCCTGGCCGCGGCGCGGGCCTGTTGCAGCAGCAACGCAGGGTCGGCGCGGCCATCTGCCATGGCGATTTTCTCGGCGATGGCATAGACCCGGTGGGTCGATGCCACCAGCAAGGTGCGCTCGGGCGTGACCAGGCCGCGCTGCACGGCGCGCGCGGCTTCCATCAACTCAGACGCCAGCACCACGTCCACATCACCCGGCAGCGGCATCAGCGCCAGCACCGGCGCGGCGCCGGCCTGTTGCGCCGCCGCGGCGGAAAACAGTTCCACGTAATAGATCGTGGCGCCGGTGCGTTGCGCCACGCCGGGCACCGAGGTGGTCTGCGCGATGTGACCGTTGTGCTGGCCCAGGTCGACCAACCAGTCGGCCAACACGCCGCCACCCTCGCCGCCCATGGCCAGGATGGCGATCTTGATCGGCTGGGCCGCGACCATGCTCAAAACGCCCACTGTGCACGCCGCGCTGCAGCGCGCCGTTGCAGCCGGCCGATCACCGCAGTGCGCAAGCGCTGGCGCAGCTTGTCCCAAACGTTAGGGTTGCTGACGATCTGCGCCTTGTAGAAACTTGGGCACAGCACCGCTGCATGTGAAACCTCACCGCACAGGCCGCAGCCGACGCAGGAGTCGATGACCGCGGCCACCGGGTCGGTGCGCAACGGGTCGGGGTTGGGTTTGATGGTCAGGCTCGGGCAGCCGGATAACCGGATGCAGGAGTGATCGCCCGTGCAGGTGTCGGCATCCACGCCGAAACGCTCCCGCACCACGCGCTTGCCGGCCGCCAGGTCTTGCCGCACCAACGGCTTTTCACGGCGCTGCTTGTTGAGCATGCATTCGCTTTGCGCGATCAACACCTTGGGGCCTTTTTCGGGCGTGGTCAGCGCTTCTTTCAGCGCCGCCGTCATGGCACGCAGGTCGTAGGTGTTGGTGAGCGTTCGCGCCCAGTTGACGCCCACGCCGCGCACCGCCAGCTCGATGGCATGGCCCGTGCTGCGCGTGGGGTTGCGGGCTTGAGACGACAAGATGTCCTGCCCACCGGTGGCCGAGGTGTAGCTGTTGTCGACGATGACGGTGAGGTTGTTGGAGCGGTTGAACACCGCGTTGGCGATGCCGCTGGTCAGGCCGTTGTGCCAGAAGCCACCGTCGCCCATCACGCTGATGGCGCGCTTGCCGCTGCCGGCCGAACTCATGGCCGAAGCACCCGCCGCGCCCAGGCCATAGCCCATGGTGGTGTTGCCCAGGTTGAACGGCGGCAGGATGGAAAACAAGTGGCAGCCGATGTCGGCCGAGACATGGTGCTCGCCCAGTTCACGTTCCACCAGCTTCATGGCCGTGAAGATGGGTCGCTCGGGGCAGCCGGTGCAAAAGCCGGGCGGGCGGGCATGCACGTTGGCCGCGGCTTGAATGTCGATCACCTTGCGCGGCAGCGGCAACACCGGTGCGGGTGCTGGCACGGGTGCCACCCGGCCATAACGTTGCAAGAACGTGCGCACGCCGGTCAGTACTTCCGCCGCCGTGTACTCGCCGGCCAGGGGCAGCATGTCCTTGCCGTGCAGCGCCGCCGGCTCGCCCGCGCTGCGCAGGATGCTGGCGATGTTCTGTTCAATGAAGTTGGGCTGGCCTTCTTCCACCAACAACACCGCGCGCTTGCCGGCGCAAAAGCGCAGCACTTCGGCATCAATCACCGGGTAGGCCACGTTCATCACATAAAGCGGCACCTGGCTGGCACCGAACACATCGGCCACGCCCAGGCGTTCCATCACACGCAGCAAGGTGTTGTAGCTGCCGCCTTGAACGATGATGCCCACGTCACCCGCGCCTTCGGCAAAGAACTCGTTCAGCCCGCGCTCCTGAATGAACTTCACTGCCGCCGGCCAGCGCTGCTGCACCTTTTCTTTTTCATGCGCGAAGCTGGCCGGCGGCAACACGATGCGGCTCACGTCGCGCTGCGGGTTCTCCATCGCCTCACGCAGGGTGAAGCCGGGCCGCCGGTTTGCACTGGCCGTGAACTGGCCATGCACATGGCAGGCGCGGATGCGCAGTTGCAGCATCACCGGCGTGTGGCTGGCCTCGCTCAAGTCAAACCCATCTTTCACCGCCTTGACGATGCTGGGCAGGTTGGGCCGCGGGTCGAGCAGCCAGATTTGCGACTTCATCGCGAAGGCGTGGCTGCGCTCTTGCATGATGGAGCTGCCCTCGCCGTAGTCTTCACCCACGATCACCAGCGCGCCGCCGGTGACGCCGCCCGAGGCCAAATTGGCCAACGCATCGCTGGCCACGTTCACGCCCACCGCGCCCTTGAACGTGACCGCGCCGCGCAGCGGGTAGTTCACGCTGGCCGCCAGCGTGGCCGCGGCGGTGGCTTCGCTGGCGCTGTTCTCGAAGTGGATGCCATGGTCGGCCAGGATGTCTTGCGCATCGGCCAGCACATCCATCAGGTGCGAGATCGGCGCGCCTTGATAACCAGCCACGTAAGCCACACCCGATTCGAGCAAGGCCTTGGTCACGGCCAGGATGCCCTCGCCGCGGAACACCTCACCCGCGCCCAGGCGCAACTGCTTGACTTCTTCTACGAATGAACGTTCAGCCATGGTGGGTCATGCGGCAGCGTGAAGCGTGGGTTGCGGGCGCGCCAGGCGGCGCCGGTGTTGGGCCAAGTATGCAGCGGCCAGGGATGCGACCCAAAGCCCGACAGCGTCCTTGACAGCATGGCCGCCAGGGCCGGTGTTGGGGCAAGACTCGTCTCGTTGCTCACGGGCGCATCAACGCGCGCAATTGCAAGCCCCCTATGCTGGTGTCAGCAACACCGGCTTAACCCTGCCGGCGGCAGCCGGCCGCCGAGCCAAAATGCGCCGCAGTGACACTGCCAACTTCAGCCCCACTGATGTTCATGTTCGGGCCCGGGCTGGCGCTACGCCTTGATGCCATGACAGCCCACCGCGGAGCCGCGCCTTGAATTTGCCACCAGATCAGGCCAGTGCGGGCGCCCCGCGCGCGCCGGCGATGCGCGCTGCCCTGGCCGCGTGCCGCGCTTCGCTGGCCACCGCCGGCGTGTTCAGTGTGTTCATCAACCTGCTCATGCTGGTGCCGGTGGTGTACATGCTGCAGATCTACGACCGCGTGCTCAGCAGCGGCAGTGAGCCCACCTTGCTGATGCTCACGCTGATCGTGGTGTTCCTGTTTGCCGTGCTCGGCACGCTGGAGTGGTTGCGCGCCCAGGTGTTGATCATGGTCAGCACCAAGCTCGACGCCAGCCTGGGCAAGAGCATCTATGGCGCGCTGTTCGCCCGCGCCTGGGCCGGCGGCGGGCGGGCCGGCTCGGCGCAGCCGCTGGCCGACTTGCACCAGGTGCGCGGCTTTCTTGCCGGGCCGGGCTTGTTCGCGTTTCTCGATGCGCCCTGGCTGCCGCTGTACCTGGGTGTGATGTTCATCCTGCACCCCGTGCTGGGCTGGGCCGGCGTGGCCGCCGCCCTGGTGCTGGTGGCGCTGGCGTTCTGGGCCGAAGCGGCCACGGGGTCGCTGTTGCGTGAAGCCGGGCAGGTGGCCAGCCGCGCCGAACAAGACACGCAGGCCAACCTGCGCAATGTGGAAGTCGTGGCCGCCATGGGCATGCTGCCCCGGCTGTGTGACCGCTGGCAGCGCACCCACCTGGGCGCCATTGCCTTGCAACACCAGGCCAGCCGGCGCGCCGGCCTGATTTCTGCGCTGTCGCGCACCTTGCGCATGAGCATCCAGTCGCTCATCCTGGGCCTGGGTGCCTGGCTGGCGCTGCGCAACGAGGTCAGCGCCGGCGGGGTCATTGCGGGCTCAATCCTGCTGGGCCGTGCGCTGGCGCCGATCGACCAGGTGATTGCGCACTGGCGCTCGTTCGTCAATGCCCGCGCGGCCTATGCGCGGGTGAACGAGTTGTTGCGCCAACCCACGACCCAGGCCCCCATGGCCCTGCCTGCGCCGCTGGGTGCGGTGAAGTTCGAGCAGGTCGTGGTGCAGCCCGCCGGCGCGCACAAGCCCTTGCTCAACGAGCTCAGTTTCGGCCTCGACGCGGGCCAGCAGTTGGCCGTCATCGGGCCCAGTGCGGCGGGCAAATCGACCCTGTTGCGCGCGCTGCTGGGCCTGCACACCCCGGTCAGCGGAGCGGTCACGCTGGACGGCGCCGAACTGGCCCAGTACGACCGCACCGCGCTGGGCGCGCATCTGGGCTACTTGCCGCAGGGCGTGGAGTTGCTGCCCGGCTCGGTGGCCGAGAACATCGCCCGCTTCGGCCCGGTTGACGCCCCGGCGGTGGTCAGTGCGGCCATGGCGGCCGGCGTGCACAACCTGATCCTGGCCCTGCCCGAAGGCTATGGCACGCGGGTCGACGGCCCGGCGCTTTCGGCTGGGCAGCGCCAGCGCATTGCCCTGGCGCGCGCGGTTTATGGCCAGCCGCGCCTGGTGCTGCTGGACGAACCCAATTCAAACCTCGACGAAGAGGGCGACGCAGCACTGCTGCACACCTTGGCCGAACTGCGCCGCTGGGGCAGCACGGTGGTGGTGGTGACCCACCGCACCAACATCTTGCAGCAGGTCGATCGCGTGTTGCTGCTGGTGCAAGGCAAGCTGGCCATGTTCGGCACCCGCGAGCAGGTGTCGGGCGCCTTGCAGCAGGCCGCTTCGCGCACCAACCTGGCGGCGCGGCGCGCCGCCGGCGGCTTGAGCGTGGCGGAGTAGCGGGGCTGAAGATGAGTGCACAGGGCGATCTGGTGGCGGCGGGCGCAGGAGCAGGCGGGGCAACCGGGCAAGTGGGGCCAGGGGCGGCATTGACCGCGGCCAAGAACACGCCGTTGACGTCGCTGATGCTCAGCGCACCGGGCTACGAGTTGGCCCAGCCCATGCCCATGGCGGCCATCGAACGCGGCGAGCGGCGGCTGCGTTGGCTGGGGTTGGTGGTGATCGTCGCGGTCTTTGGTGGCCTGGGAACCTGGGGCGCGCTGGCGCCGCTGAACAGCGCAGCGGTGGGCAGCGGTGTGATCGCCGTGGAGAACTACCGCAAAACGGTGCAGCACCTGGAAGGCGGCATCGTCAAGAGCATTGCCGTGCGCGATGGCGATGTGGTGCGCAAAGACCAGGCCCTGCTCACGCTGGATGACACCCAGCCGCGCGCGCAGTTGGAAGTGCTGCGCGGCCAGTCGTTGATGAACCAGGCCAAGGAGGCCCGCCTGGTGGCCGAGCGCGACCGCCGCGCGCTCATCAGCTACCCGGGCGCGCTTGTTGGTGCACTGGCCGGTGCACGCGCCGATGCACGCACCGATGCCCGCGCCAGGGATGCCATGCGCATCCAGGATCAGACCTTCTTTGCCCGGCGCACCGCCATGCAAGGCGAGGCCGCGCTGTACGAGCGCCAGATCAGCCAGTTGCAGGCCAAGCTGCAGGGCCTGGACGCGCAGCGCACCAGCCGCGACCACCTGGCCACCTCGTACCAGCGCGAGTTGGTCGACTACCGCGCCTTGCTCGAAGAGGGCTACACCGACCGGCTGCGCGTGCGCGAGCTCGAGCGCAGCGTGGTGCAGACCGAGGGCCAGCGCGGCGCGTTGGTGTCGGAGCAAGCGGCCACCGAGCAGCAGATCAGTGAAACCCGGGTCAAGCTGCTGCAGATCCAAAACGAGTTCCAGCGCGAGGTGGCGCGCGAGTTGTCGCAGGTGCAGTCAGAGCTGTTCGACCAGCAGGCCAAGTTGCAGGCGCTCGAAGACGCCGTGGCGCGCACCATCATTCGCGCGCCCGACGCGGGCACGGTGCTTGATCTGTCGGTGCACACCATCGGCGCGGTGCTGCGCCCGGGCGGCAAGCTGCTCGACCTGGTGCCGCAAAACGAGAAGCTGCTGGTTCAGGCGCAGCTGTCGCCGCGCGACATCGACCAGGTTCGCGTCGGCCAGTTCGCCGAGGTGCGCTTCAGCGCCTTCAAGCAGCGCGACACCGCGCGCATCGACGGCAAGCTGGTGTCCTTGTCGGCCGACCGGCTGATCGACGAGAGCAGCAGCGGCAAGCTGCCCTACTACCTGGCGCGGGTGGAAATCACCCCAGAAGGGCTGAAGGAGCTGGCGCGCGGCAAGCTGGCGCTGCTGCCGGGCATGCCGGTGGAGGTGCTGATCAAGACCGGCGAGCGCACGGCACTGTCGTACCTCTTGGCGCCACTGCGCGACAGCCTGGCGCGGGGGTTCACCGAGCATTGAGAGCCTCGGCGGCAGCCGCGGTGACGTCAACGTTCGACATGACTTGCAAGCCCATGCTGGGGTTGGTGTGGGTCGATGCCGATGCGGCGCGCTCGATGCCAGCCTTGAAGACGGGCTCGACTTCTGCGCGCGCTTCGTCAGCAGCCTGCCACCCAAGTAGGCAACGGTGTGAGGGACCTGGCTAGCCGATGTGCGGGGAGGGGCGCCGGTGATTGGCGGGGCCCGCGCTTGCGCGCAGGCCCCCGGTCATCCCGCAGGCGCCCCTGGCCTGTCAGGGCAGAACGAGTGCCTCGAGAGAGCTGATGCCCACGAGTTCGATCAACGGCGCGGGCACGCCGTACTCGATGTCGATCTTCTGCTCCGCCGTGTAGTCGCCGTCCGCGTCGACCAACTTGAAAAACAGTTCGAGATCCAAGGTGGGCGGTGTTGTCGTCGTGGTGCTGAATCCGGCATCGATGATCTTCAGCGGATTGGTGCTGGTGTCCTCCTGAACCGTGTTTCCCGGCCCGATGAGCCCGCTCACCGGAACTACCGAATAAGAACTCCCGCCGCCGCTGCCGACAGCGCGATTCAGATTGATCGCGCTTCCAGTAAGGCCGGCATCGTTCGAGAGAATCTGCAGCCCCTTCAGGATCCAGTTGTCGCCGACGTTGACGTTGTAGTCGTTGCTTTCGACGATCAGCAAGCCATCGTTGTTGTCCAGGAACGGGTCGTTCGGGTCGACCGGGTCGTTGAGAATGAGGGCCTCGTACCTGGTTCCGACAAGGTTAGTGTTGACGGTATCGTTTTCGTATACGTCGCCCTGATCCACGTAAATCGCGCGCGTGGTCGTGATGGCAGGGTTGGACGCGTTGACAAGATCCAGCACGAGGATGAGGTCATCGCTTTCCGTCTCGATGCCGTCGAACTTGATGAAAAAGTCGGTCGCGTACGCAAAATCCGGCGCCCCCAGATTGCCCTTCGGATCGGACGTGAAGAAGCCAAGTTTGGCTGCCTCACCGGACTGGATTGTGTTGCCGGAAACACCAAGAGCGGTGCTCGACAGCGTCACCGGGGCGACCGTGCCGGTCACCAGTTCACCGTTCGTAAAGGTCGCGTTACCGCCGGCATTGAGCGGTGATTCGAAGCCTGTGATCTGGATATAGAAACCGTCTCCCAGCTTGCCGGTGGCTACGGGCGACGGGCCACTGGATGGTGTCGTGCCGTTGATGTTGTAGGTCTGGTAGCCGGTCCCTTGCCCCAGCGTCACGTCCACTTTGACCTGCAATGCATCGATCGACAGCGCGTAGGTGTCGGCACTCTTGTCGAACACCAGTTGGCCGGTCACAGGCTGCGTCGCCGTGCCGTTGCGGTCGTGATCGTAGTTGAACGACACGTTGAACGTCGCGAGGCTGTCGCTCTCGGAAACCCAGGTCACCGAGGGGGAGCCGATCGCAGCGTCGTTCACAAACCCCGAGAGCGACAGATTGGCAAAGTCGCTGTCGGTCGCAGCATAGACTGGCCCATGGGTATCGGCGCCGATCGAGTATGCGAAGGCGTCGGAGTAAGTCCACAGCGTCGCACCGAGGTTGGGAGTCGTGTCTTTCACCGGTGACGTCGCGACCGTCGGCGTGTCGTCGTCGACGTCGAGCGCGAGCGTGCCGTCGGCGGTGTCGCCGTCCTTGTCGGTGACGCGGTAGTTCACCGTGAAGGCGGTGTTGTTTTCGTTGTCCCCGGCCGCATGCTGGATCGGCGCGTTCTGCGTCACCGTGTAGGCACCGGTGGCAGCGTTCACGGCCAGCGTCAGCACCGT
Organism: Burkholderiales bacterium; assembly: GCA_031418595.1. Classification (GTDB taxonomy): domain Bacteria; phylum Pseudomonadota; class Gammaproteobacteria; order Burkholderiales; family Burkholderiaceae_C; genus Rubrivivax. The sequence goes on along the minus strand of JANOXU010000264.1, from coordinate 533 downwards.
CGTGCCGCTCTGCTTGATCAGCAGGCTGCCGCCGGCGCCGGCCTCGTACGTGAAGCCTGCCTGGAACCCGGTGGTCAGGTACGCCACCGTGCCCGCACCGTCAGCACCGAAGGCTTTCCCTAACGTGCCTGTGGCGTTCGTCGCGTTCGCATCATCGCCCGTGCCGTCGGCATTGCCGCCGGTGAGCGCGTCGTCGTCGAGCTGCACGGCGGCGTTCGCGCTGGTGCTGGGGCCGTCGTCCTTGAACTGCAGGTTCTGGCCGATGTTGGCCAGCGCCGTGTTGGTGTCGCCGTCCTTGTCGGTGACCGTCGCGGTCAGGGTGACGAGGTTGTCGGCGGTCAGTGTTGCCGCGCTCGCCCCCGGCTCGTCGGGATCAAGCGCATCGTCGTGCCTCACCGCACGAATCTGGTCGAGCGTGACATTGCCGTTGGCCGCCACGCTCACCGTGAACACCAGCAGACCGGACCCCGCGGTCTTGCCTTCGACCACGGTGCCATTGAGCGACAGGTTCACCGCCTGGTTGCTTTCGACAT
>JANOXU010000263.1:0-10896 GCA_031418595.1 Burkholderiales bacterium | reverse complement strand
CGCCCGGCTTCGGGCGCCGCGGCGGCCAGCGCGCCCACCCCTGCCGCGCCGCCCGCCCCCGGCACGCCACCGCCTTTTGCCACTGTCATCAAAGACGCCAAACGCAGCGACGGCCTGTTGCCTGTTTGGCGCAAGGACGACAAGTTCTGGCTCGAAATCCCCGTCGCATTGCTCGACCAGCCGCTGCTGTTCAGCACCAACATCTCGCACGGCGTGGGTGAACGCCGCTTGCATGGCAGCACCATGGGGCCGGCCTGGTTGGTGAGCTTTGTGAAGGTGGGGCAAAGCCAGATCCAACTGCAAGCGCTGAACACCGACTACGTGGCCAGCGGCAAGCCGCAACAGCACGCCCTGGCGCAGAGTTTTTCGCGCAGCCTGCTCAATTCGATGGCCATTGCCAGCGCCCCGCACCCCGAGAGCAAGGCGCTGCTGGTCGACGCCAGCTTCCTGCTCAGCGACATCCCTTCCTACGGCCGCGCGCTCGAAGCCGCCTACCGGCTGCCCTATGCGCTGGACCGCGGCAACTCGAACATCCGCAGCACCACCACCAGCGCCGAGCAGACCAGCATCGCCACCAGCATGCACTTCTTCATGCCGCGCCTGCCGCTGCCGCCGCTGCTGCCCACGCCGATCCCCATGCCAACGCCGCCGAGCACGCTGCCCGATGCGCGCAGCATGCTCATCGGCTATGTCTACAACTTCGTCAAGCTGCCCGCCACACCGATGAAGCCGCGCGAGGCCGACGGCCGCATCGGGCACTTCTACGACACGGTGACCGACTTCACCGCCGACCTGAAGCTGCGCCAGCGCGTGAATTACATCAACCGTTGGCGGCTGGAAAAGAAAGACCCGGCCGCGGCGCTTTCAGAGCCGGTCAAGCCCATCACCTTCTGGATCGACAAGAACGTGCCGCTCGAATACCGCGCCAGCGTGAAGGCCGGCGTGCTCGAATGGAACAAGGCGTTCGAGAAGATCGGTTTCAAAGACGCCATCGTGGTGCAGCAGCAGGCTGACGACGCCGAGTTCGACACCATGGACGGCACGCATGCCTCGATCCGCTGGTACTTCGGCCTCGATTCCGGCAGCGCCACCGGCCCCTCGCATTCCGACCCGCGCACCGGTGAAATCCTGGATGCCGACATTCGCATCGGTGACGATTGGGCGCGCTACGCCCGTGGCCTGGCCGTGGAGCAGACCCAGCCCTCGGCGGCGAGCTTCATCCCGGACGCGCCCTTTGCCAGCTTGAGCGAACGCAACCTCGACCGCCTGACGGCACCATGGCGCAATGGCCGCGGCGCCGAGCGCCACGCCTTTTGCAGTTATGGCGAGGCCATAGCCGGCGAATTTGCCTTCGCCATGGAAGCGCTGGCCGCTACCGACGCGCTGGCACCGGACAGCCCGCAGGCCGAGGCGCTGGTGCAGGCCGTGATCAAAGACGTGGTCACGCACGAGGTGGGCCACACCCTGGGCCTGAAGCACAACTTCAAGGGCAGCACGGTGTTCACGCAAGCCCAGCTCGCCGACCCGGCGTTCACTGAAGCCAACGGCGTGGGCAGTTCGGTGATGGACTACGCCGCCTACAACCTGCCGCTGCCCGGTGAGCCGCGCTCGCGTCTGGTGGCCGGCGGTATCGGCGCCTACGACCACTGGGCCATCGAATACGCCTACCGGCCGCTCGACGCCAAGACCGAGAGTGAAGAGCTGGAACGCATCGCCGCGCGCAGCACCGAGCCGCTGTTGGCCTTTGCTGACGACATGGATGCCGGCGGCTTTGGCAGCGTTGATGGCTTCGACCCCAAGGCCAACCGCTTCGACCTGGGCGCCGACCCGTTGACTTACATCGAGCGCCGCATGAAGCTGACGCAAGCGCTGTGGAAGCGCGCCGAAACCTGGCAGCCGCGGCCCGGCGAAGGCAGCATCCGCCAGCGCAACATGCTGGCCGCAGGCTTCGGCCAGATGCGCAATGCGGTGGCGCTGGCCAGCAAGTTCGTGGGCGGCATGCATGCCGTGCGCGAAGTGCCCGGCACCGCTGCGGCGTCTTCGCGCCAGGCGGCGTATGTGCCCGTTGATACGGCGGAGCAGCGCCGCGCTTTGGGCCTGCTCACGCAAGGCCTGTTCGTGGCCGACGCCTTCCGCTTCCCCGCCAAGCTGGTGGCCAACATCTCGCCCGACTATGTTGAGTTCGAGCGCCGCGACCCGGTGAGCATTCCGGCTTCGGTGCTGCGCGTACAAAGTCTGGCGCTGGACCGCTTGATGAGCGGCAGCACGGCGCAGCGCCTGCTGGAACAACCGCAGTTCCTGGAAGGCGCGGCGCGCAGCCAGGCGCTGACGCTGGCCGAGGTTTACGCCACCTTGCAGCGCGCGGTCTGGAGCGAGCTGGCAACGGGCGGCGAAACCGAAAGCATGCGCCGCAACCTGCAGCGCGAACACCTGAAGCGCGTGCAGTTGCTGCTCACCCGAGGCGGCGCCATAGCCCCGGCCGACGCGCTGAGCCTGGTGCGCCTGTATGCCACCGAGTTGCAAGCGCAGTTGCTCAAGACCAGCAAGAACGCCAAGCTGAGCGTTGAAAGCCGTGCCCATGTGCTGGACAGCTTGTCGGGCCTGAACGAGGCGCTCAAGGCCAACATGCAGCGCAGTTGAGGGCGGCCGCCGCCACGGCCTGAACGTACCGAGCTGCTGCGGTGGAGCCGCAGCCACGCGCACCGCTTCAAGCTGCTGTAGCGCCCAGCCAGGCCGCGCCGCGCACGCCCGAAGCATCGCCGTGCGCAGCAGGCAGCAAGCGCGTGCGCACCGGCTCGGCCACCCCGGCTTGGCCGGCAGTGTTGGCGCCAAAGACCCACTGGCCCCACTGCTGCGGCACGGTGTCATACAAATGCGCCAGGCGCGACAAGCCACCGCCGAGCACGATAACGTTCGGGTCGAGCAGGTTGATGATGCCGGCCAGCGCGCGCGCCAGGCGCTGGCTGTAGCGCGCCAGCGTGGCCACCGCGGCGGCGTCGCCCTGCTGCGCCAGGGCCACGATGGCTTCACCGGTGAAGGCACCCGCGTGGCGCAGCGCATGGTCTTGCGCCAGGCCCGGGCCGCTGAGCAAGGTTTCGACGCAGCCCTGCTGGCCGCACCAGCAGCGCAGGCGCGGCTCGCTTTCATCGCCCCAGGGCAAGGGGTTGTGACCCCATTCGCCGGCCAGGCCGTTCGGGCCTTGCAGCACGCGGCCGTTGATGGCGATGCCAGCTCCCGTGCCCGTGCCCAGGATCACCGCAAACACCAGGTTGCAGCCGGCACCGGCACCGTCGGTGGCTTCGCTCAGGGCCAGGCAGTTGGCGTCGTTCGTGTAGCGCACCGGCCGCCGCAGCAGTTGGCTCAGGTCGCGCTCGATGGGCCGGCCGTTCAGCCACACCGAGTTGCCGTTCTTCAACAAGCCTTCGGCCGTGAGCGTGCCCGGGCCGCCCACGCCCACGCTGAGGCCGGTTTGGCCGGTGTGGCCGGTGTCGCGTTCGGCGGCCGCCACCAGGCCGGCCATGGCTTGCAGCGTGGCGGCGTAATCGTCGCGCGGCGTGGCCACGCGCTGGCGCCAGCGCAAGGCGCCATCGGCAGCCAGCACCGCGGCTTCGATCTTGGTGCCGCCCAGGTCGATGCCGATCATGGCGGCGCGAGCACAGCGCGCACCAGCGCGCGTGAATGCTGACCCAGGCGCTGCATCAGCAACACCAGCTCACGCTCGAACGCCGCGTGCTCCGCGGCCGGCATGTCGCGCGCGGCGGCTTGCATGTCGATGCTGCCGGCATCGTTGCCCAGCGGCTGTTTGGCATCGGCCACCAACCGCGCCGGGAAGCTGCGGGCGAGCTGCGCGTCGAGCGCGTCAGCGTTGGCCGCGGCTTCAGCGCTGACGCGGCTGCGGGCGTCGCTGCCGGCGTAAAGCCAATGGCCGCGGTCGAGCGAGGCATCGCGCAGCGCGGCCAGCAGCGCGTCGTTCAGCTCGCCGCGCTCGTAGGCCCGGCTCATGCGCGCGAACTGGTAGCCCTCGAGCACGATGTGGCGGTTGGTCACCAGGGTGATGGCGTCGTCGCGCGCGCCGGGCTTGCCCGCAATGGCCAGCGCGTAGACCCACAACATGCGCGCCGCACCCACGCCGGGCAGCGCGCGGGCGTGATAGGGCTGGGTCAGGTCTTGCACGTAATGCAAGGCCCAGCCGGTGAAGCGCCAGCCCCAGTAGGCGTGGCCGCTGGCAAAAGCCTCGCGCGCCAGGGCGCTGAACAAGGCGATGCGCGACTCGGGGTGGCCGCGGCGGATGAACGGCGCCACCAGGTTGACGATGCCAGCCTCGTGAAAAAAGCCCATGTGAAACGGCGCCTGGCTCGAATAGTCGACCGCCGGGCTGCCATAGGGCTGCTTGCCAAAGCCGTAGCGCGTGCCTTGCGCCGTGCCGTTGTCAGTGAACAGGCCAATGTCCAGGCCGTAGTCAGGCTCGCTCGACGCCGTGGCCAGCACGTCGAACGCCGCCACCGCTTCGCCCGGCGCCAAGGGCACGAAGGTGTTTTCGCGCGGCGCGCTGCCGCTGCGCAAGGCGCTGATGTCGACCCACGGCATGCGCGCTTGATCGGCCCGCGCCTGGCCGGGGCGCAGTTGCACGAACAGCTTCAAACGCGACTCGCTGTTCAGCCGCAAGGCCTGCAAGAAACGCGGCACGGCGGGGCCTGCGCCAGCCGCCTTGAAGGCCAGGTCATCGGGCCGAGCAGGGTAGTCAGCCAGGTTCTGCCGCGCCCAGGTTTCGTGCGCGCGCAGCAGCACTTCCAGCCGCGGCGCCGTGGCCGTGATGAACTGTTCAAGCGTCTCGGCTGGCGCCTGCACGCCGTGCAGTTCAGCCAGCGGCGCCAGCGCTTGCCAACTGCACAGGGTGTGGCCGCTCCAGGCCTGGGCGGCGCCGGCCACCCATAACGCCAGGCTGCACAGGGCAAGGCGCAGCGGGCGCATCAGGTCAACGCCTGTGTGCGTTCAACCAACCAGGCCAGCGCCGCGCCTTGCAGCAGCGGGCTCAGGCGCGTGCGCACCGTGGCGTGGTAGTCGTTCAGCCAAGCCACTTCGTCGGCGCCCAGCAGGCTGCGTTCGATGCACCGGGTGTCGATCGGGCACAGCGTGAGGGTCTCGAATTCCAGGAACTCACCGAACGTGCCCGCCTCGGGCGTGACGGCCGGTTGGTTCAGCACCAGGTTCTCGATCCGCACGCCCCATTGCCCAGGCCGGTACACGCCGGGCTCGATGCTGGTGATCATGCCTGGCTGCATGGCCATGTGCGGCTCGGCCGCCGCTTTGCTGATGCTCTGCGGGCCTTCATGCACGTTCAAAAAGTAACCCACGCCGTGGCCCGTGCCGTGGCCGAAATCGATGCCCTGCGCCCACAGCGGCGCGCGGGCAATTGAATCGAGCATGGGTGAAGGCGTGCCTTGCGGAAAACGCGCCCGGCTCAAGGCCATGGTGCCCTTCAAGACCAGCGTGTAATCGCGCTGCATGGCCGTGCTCACCGTGCCGATGGGCCACACGCGGGTGATGTCGGTGGTGCCGCCCAGGTACTGGCCGCCGCTGTCGATGAGCAGCAAGCCGTTGCCTTCGATCACGGCATGCGAAGCTGGCGTGGCGCGGTAATGCGGCATCGCGCCGTTGGCGTTGAACGCGGCGATGGTGGAAAAACTCAGGCCCACGAAAGCCGGGCGCTGGCTGCGCTGGAACGTTAGTTTTTCGTCGATGGTCAATTCGGTGATGCGCTCGCCGCGGGCCTGCGCGGCTTCAAACCAGGCATAGAACTGGCACATCGCCGCACCGTCTTGCGCCATGGCGGCACGCACATGGGCGGCTTCTTCGGCGCTCTTGCGGCTTTTCATCAAGGTGCTGGGGTTGATGGCTTCGATGACCTGGCAGCTCATCGCCACTTTGGCGCGCAGCCCGTGCGTGATGCGCCTCGGGTCGATGAGCAAGCGCGCGCCCGCGCCCAGCGCGGCCAACGCAGGGGCCGCATCGGCATAAGGCGCGAGCTTCAGGCCATCGGCCGCCAGTTGTGCTTCAAGGCCAGCGTTCACCTTGCCGGCGCCCACGAACAGCACGGCGCCGGTCAAGTCGAGCAGCAGGTGGCCCATGAACACCGGGTTGTATTCAACATCGCCGCCGCGCAGGTTGGTCAGCCAGGCCAGGTCGTCAACGGTGGAAATGAAATGGTGCGTGGCGCCCAGCGCGGCCATGGCCTGCCGCACCGCCGCCAGCTTGGCCGCACGTGGCAGCGGCGCGTGCGGCGCCAGGTGCTCATAAACGGGCGCGCTGGGCAGGCCCGGGCGGTCGGGCCAAATGGCGTTCATCACATCCACATCGGTGCGCAGCACCACGCCGGCCGCATCCAACGCCTTTTGCAACGCCAGCGCCGCGCTCAGGCTGAGCACGTCGCCATCCACCGCCACGTTTTGCCCGCGCGGCACCTCACGCGCCAGCCATTCCACATGGGCCGTGGATTGGCCGGTGGCGATCTTCACCAGCTCGATGCCCGTGCCTTCCAGTTCGGCTTCGGCCTGGCCCCAGTAGCGGCTGTCAGCGAACAGCAGCGCGCGCTGCGGCGTGACGATTAACGTTCCCATCGAGCCGGTAAACCCCGACAGCCACTGGCGCGCCTGCCAGCGTTCGGGCAGGTATTCAGACAGATGCGGGTCGCTGGTGGGCACCAGCACGGCCTGGAGTTGATCGCGCACCAGCAGCTCACGCAGTTGGCTCAGGCGCAGGCGGATCGGGGAGGTTCGGGTGTCCATCGCGGTGGCTTTCAGCGGGGGGAACGGGGGATTTTAGGCAGGTGCGAAGCACCGAGATCGCCGCTCATGACATGTCAAACAACGTCTTTGGCAGAGGTGAACTGAAACAACGCGCGGGCATCGAATCTTCAGGCCACAGAGGGGCGCCCCTCATTCGATGGTGATCTCTGTGTAGCTGCCTGCTACCACTGCGTTCAGAGCAGAAACAATGGCTGGTAACGACAGTTGAATTCGCGGCCAACTGGTTGACGTCAGTACAACGATCGCCAGCCTTCGCTATGCAAGGTTTTGCTGATACTTCAAGTTCTTGTCGGTGGTGACCAAGGCGTCGAAACCTGCCGCCTCAGCAGCGGTGATGAGTGCACCGTTTTCAAGTCGCGCCAGCCTCGCTCAAACGCGGTGTCGACTTGATGCCCGGCCAGCCCATGGCGCAGCGGGGCTGGCGTACCTTGGTCAAACAGCACGCGCACCAGGATGCCTGTGTTCTTTGGCGCGCCTTAAGCCGCGGCCAAGGCGCTGCGCGCAGCATGGTCAAGAACGCAGCGCGCTTGTTCCAACGTGACCCCCGGAAACCACGCCACAAACTGCTGCACGGACGCATCGTCTTCCAGGTTTTCAAACAGCGCGGCAACCGGTACACGTGTGCCGCGGAACAGCCAGGCACCGCTGACCCGAGCAGGGTCGTGCTCAACAGCCAAGCAGGTAGACCAGTCAATCATGTGGCATCGTAGCGCGTGACGCCGCAGCCCTGGCGACGCTCACAAATCCGTGCGCAGCGCCCACACTTCCGGGAACAACACCACATCCAGCATCTTGCGCAGGTAACCCACGCCGCTGGTGCCGCCGGTGCCGGGCTTGAAGCCGATGATGCGTTCCACGGTGGTGACATGCCGAAAGCGCCAGAGGCGAAAGGCGTCTTCCAGGTCGGTCAGCTCTTCGCCCAGTTGATACAGGTCCCAGTGCGTTTCAGGCGCGCGGTACACCTGCAACCAGGCGGCTTCCACCTCGGCATTGGCGGCATACGGCGCACGCCAGTCACGCTGCGTGTGGCTGGCCGGCACGCTCAGGCCGTGGCGCGCCAGCAGGCGCAGGGCTTCGTCGTACAGCGAAGGCGCTTCGAACGCGGCCGTCACTTCAGCCAAGTGCTGCGGCCGGCCGGCATGCGGCTGCAACATGGCCGCGTTCTTGTTGCCCAGGCTGAACTCGATGCAGCGGTATTGCCAGCTCTGGAAGCCGCTGCTGCTGCCCAGGTAAGGGCGGATGGCGCTGTACTCTGGCGGCGTCATGGTGGCCAGCACATCCCACGCATGAACCAGTTGCTCCATGATTTTCGAAACGCGCGCCAGCATCTTGAACGCCGCGTTGAGCTGGTCTTGCGCAACGTGGCGAATGGCCGCGCGCAGCTCATGCAGCATGAGCTTCATCCACAGCTCGCTGCTTTGGTGCTGCACGATGAACAGCAGCTCGTTGTGGTCAGGCGAGAGTGGGTGTTGGGCGCCCAGCACCTCATCCAGATGCAGGTAGTCGCTGTAGTTCACACGCAAGCTCCTGTTAGATCATCAAGGCCGCCAGGCGGCGAACGTGCCGCCGCTGCGTGCCAGCTGCAGCAGCAGCGGTGCCGGTTGCCACCATGCGCCATGCTTTTCGTGCAGGCGCTGCACGGTTTGCGCCACTTCGGCCAAGCCGATGCGGTCAGCCATGAACATCGGCCCACCCTGCGCGGCGGGGAAGCCGTAGCCGGTGAGCATGACCAGGTCGATGTCGCTGGCGCGTTGCGCAATGCCTTTTTCCAGCAGACGCGCACCTTCGTTGACCATGCTGTAGATGCAGCGTTCCAAAATCTCATCTACGTTGATAGGCCGCCGCTGAATGCCCAGCCGCGCCGATTCGGCGTTGATGAAATCTTCCACCGCGGCATCACGCTGCGGCTTGCGCTGGCCAGCTTCGTAGCGGTACCAGCCGGCGCCGCTCTTCTGCCCGGTGCGGCCCATCTCCACCAGCTTCAGGATCAAGTCGCTCCAACGCCGGTCGGTCGCGCGCGTGGCCACTTGAGCCTTGCGAGTTTGGTAGCCCACATCGGTGCCGGCCAGGTCTTGCACGGCGAACACACCCATGGCATAGCCGATGCCGGTGAGCGCGGCGTCCACCTCGTGCGGCAGCGCGCCGTCTTCCACCAGAAAGTGCGCCTCGCGGTGGCTTTGGCGAAACAGCGCGTTGCCGATGAAGCCCGGGTAGACGCGCGCCAGCACCGCGCTCTTGCCGATGCGCGGGCCCAGCGCCATGAGCGTGGCGATGACGTCGGGCGCGGTGGCGTTGGCACGCACCACTTCCAGCAGGCGCATGACATGCGCGGGGCTGAAGAAGTGCGCGCCGATCACGTCTTGCGGGCGATTGGTGGCGCCGGCAATGGCGTCGATGTCGAGGCCCGAGGTGTTGGTGGCCAGAATAGCGCCGGGCTTGGCCACGGCGTCGATTTGCGTGAACAAGCGCTGCTTGAGGCCCAGGTCTTCGAACACGGCTTCGATGAACAAATCAGCCGGCGCCAGGTCTTCGAAGGCAAGCGTGCTGGTGATCAAGGCCAGGCGCTGCGCCACGTCTTCCGGCTCAAGTTTGCCGCGCGCCGCGCTGGCGTTGTAGATGTCCCGCACCCGCGCCAGGCCGCGCTGCAAGGCGGCGGCGTCGGCTTCATACAGGCAAGTGGCGATGCCGGCGTTGGCCAAGGACATGGCAATGCCCGTGCCCATGGTGCCGGCACCGATGATGGCCACGCTTTGCACCGGCCGCGTGGGCGTGTTGGCGGGCAGGCCGATGACATCGCGCGCCGCGGCGCGGGCGTGCTCAAAGTGCGCAGCGGCACGTTCGTGGTCGGCAGGGGTCAGTTCAAACATGGTGATGTCATTCATTAGGTTTGGGGGCGTCGGGCCACCAGGGCACCGCCATGCCTTCAACGAAATCACGCAGGCGTTGCTCCACTTCGGGCGGTCTCGCCATGGCTGAATTGTGCGCGGCACCGGCGAGGCGCCCACCATCACCGTGCTGATGCAGCTTGAAGACCTGGGCTTTTGCGCCAAGGGCGCGGGCGGGCGCTTCGCGGCTTGATATGAAAAACGGCCGGGGTGAGCCGGCCGCCTTTTCTTGGGAGTGCGACGGGATCAGTTACCGCAGCCAAAGTCCCTGATGCGGTCCACCGCCGCCTTGGCTTGCACCAGGCCATATCCGGTCTTGTTGTCCTTGCCCGCAGCGCCGATGTCCTGCGCGCTCTTTTGCAGCGATGCGCGCAGTTTCGCTGCGGTGCATTCGGGTCTGATGCTCCACACCAAGGCCGCCACGGCCGAGACATGCGGCGTGGCCATCGAGGTGCCGTCAAAGAACGCATAGTTGGAAGCACCCACGCTGACCGTGGCATCTTGGCCAAGCTGACCCAGCATCGCCGCGCCTTCCGCGGCAGACGCTGTGACGGATGGGATGGTGGTCACCACGCCGCCCAATGTGCCGCCGAAGCCGCCCGCCACATTGTTGTAGACCACGGCGCCGACGCCACCGCTGCTTTGGCAGTTGCTCACCTTGGTGGCGAAGTCATAGGTGCCGCGCTGGATGAGGCAGACCATGCCGCTCATGCCGGGCATCGTCGCGCCGCCCAGGCCAAAGTCGGCCAGTGCGCCGGTGCGGCTGAGCCGGGGTGAACCATCCATGCCGCCCGGTGCATACACCGTGGTGCCTACCGTGAGTGCGGAAGCCGAGCCCGTGCCCATCGGCACCGTGGACAAGACATTCACGCCCGGCCCAGACAGTTCGACCTTGCTGTTGTATTGCGAGAACGTGGCCCAGGCCTTGGCTTCATCAACCGCCGCCACCGAGATCACGCTGCTGTAGCCGGCGGGGTATGACTGGGCCGTGGTGCCGGCATTGCCCGCGGCGGCGATGTTCAAGATGCCGCCCGCGTAGATCGAATCGAACGCGCGCTGCTCGATCTTGTTGGAGCGCGACCCACCCAGCGACATGCTGATCACGTTGGCGCCCGCTGCCTTGCACTTGTTGGCGGCCGTAGCCAACGACGACGAATAGGCCCAGCCCGCCGCACCGAACACTTTCACGATGTGCAGCTTGATCG
>JANOXU010000262.1:0-4275 GCA_031418595.1 Burkholderiales bacterium | reverse complement strand
GCAGTTGCGCGCCCCAGGAGGCGACCACCGGCATTTGCGCGCTGTGCACATGGGTGTCGATGAAGCCGGGCAGCAGCAAATGCCCGCTGCGGTCGACACAGGGCCACAGCGCGGCATCGGGCGCCTGGCGTTGCACGCTGTGGATGCGCCCGCCCTCCACCAGCAGCCAGTGCGCGGGCCGAAAGCGCACGGCAGCGTCGCTGGGCTGCGCCGCTGCGGGCTCGGCAGTGAAGTCGAGCAGGTCGGCGCAGATCGCCAGGCGGGTCATGCGCTGCGGCGTGCAGGGGTGGCGCCAGCTCTCAACACGGGCTGGCGCCGAGCCATTGCGGCCAGTGCTGCGTTATTTGCCCGTGGGCACCTTGCCTTCAACACCCTTGATGTAGAAGTTGATGCCGCTCATGAACTTGTCGTCGGCGGTGGTACCGGCGGCCACGGCTTCCTTGCCGTCGCTGCCCATGATCGGGCCCTTCCAGATGGCAAAGCTGCCGTCCTTCAAGCCCGCCCTCACCGCGTCGACCTTGGCCTTCACGTCGGCCGGCACCTTGTCGCTGACCGACACGATGTCGATCGCGCCTTCCTTCACGCCCCACCAAGTGTGGCCACCGCCGGCCCACTTGCCATCGAGCGCCTCGCGCGTGGCCTTGATGTAGTACGGCGCCCAATTGATGATGGCGCTGGCCAGGTGTGCTTCGGGTGAATAGGCGGTCATGTCACTGTCCCAGCCGAAAGCGAACTTCTTGTTCTTGCCCGCGGTTTGCAGCACGGCCGAGGAGTCGGTGTTCTGGAACAACACGTCGGCGCCGCCGTTGATCAGGCTTTGCGCCGCCTCGGTTTCCTTGGGCGGGTTGAACCATTCGTTAACCCACACCACCTTGGTCTTGATCTTCGGGTTGACGCTTTGCGCGCCCAGCGTGAAGCTGTTGATGTTGCGGATGACCTCGGGGATCGGGATCGAGCCCACCACGCCCAGCGTGTTGGTCTTGGTCATGGCCCCGGCGATGATGCCGGCCATGTAGGCGCCTTCATAGGTGCGGCTGTCATAGGTGCGCAGGTTCTCGGCCTGCTTGTAGCCGGTGGCATGCTCGAACTTCACGCCTTTGGCGTCAGGCGCCACCTTGAGCATGGGTTCCATGTAGCCGAAGGTGGTGCCGAAGATCAGCTTGTTGCCCTGGCCCACCATGTCGCGGAACACGCGCTCGGCGTCGGCCGCTTCGGGCACCTTTTCAACAAAGCTGGTGGCCACCTTGTCGCCGAACTCCTTCTCCACCGCCTTGCGCGCGTTGTCGTGCGCAAAGGTCCAGCCACCGTCGCCCACCGGGCCCACGTAGGCGAAGGCAATTTTCAAAGGCTCGGCCTTGGGCGCCGGCGCGGCGGCGCTGGCAGGTGCCGCCGCAACCTTGGGTTCTTCTTTTTTGCCGCAGCCGAAGGCCAGCAGGCTCAGCGCCGCGGCGGCCGACCAGGCAGCGGTGCGCAGGAATGGTTGGTTGTTCAACATCGATCATCTCCTTGTAGTTGCGACCTTGGCAGGCCGCGCAGATTATGGACATTCAAAACGGCGTGGCGCCACAGCCAAGGCCCGGTTCAATCGCCCGGAATGTGCGGCGGGTTCAACTGCACCGCTTTGTTGCTGCGCTTGCGCAAACGGATGTTGATCATCTCCACCCCCAGCGCGAAGGCCATGGCGAAGTAGACATACCCCTTGGGCACATGATGGTCAAAACCTTCGGCCACCAAGACCACGCCAACCACTACCAGGAAGGCCAGGGCCAGCATCTTGATGGTGGGATGCTCCGAGACGAATCGCCCGATCGGGCCGGCAAACACCATCATCAGCGCCACCGACGCCACCACCGCGGCGATCATCACCGACACGTCGTCGGCCATGCCCACCGCGGTGATGATGGAGTCGAGTGAAAACACCAGGTCCACCACCATGATCTGCAAGATGATGGCGCCGAACGTGGCCTGCACTTTGCCGGCGACATGGCCGGTGTCGCCCTCCAGCGACTGATGGATCTCCGTGGTGCTTTTCCAGATCAGGAACAGCCCACCCAAAATAAGGATCAGGTCGCGCCCCGAAATGGCCTGGCCGGCCACGGTGAACAACGGCTTGACCAAGCCCACCACCCAGGCCAACACCAGCAGCAACCCAATGCGCATGAACATGGCCATGAACAGGCCGAAACGGCGCGCGAACTCACGCCGGTGCGCCGGCAACTTGTCGACCAAGATGGCGATGAAGATGATGTTGTCGATGCCCAGCACCAACTCCAGCACGGTGAGCGTGGCGAAGGCAATCCAGGCCTGGGGGTCGGTGAGCAGTTCCATCATGGCGCCGCATTGTGCCGCCACCGTGCCGGGCCTATGGGGCCAGCGACAAAGCGCGCAGTGCAGCCAGGTCGTTCACCACCACGGTGTAGCCCGCCACGCTGATCACGCCCTGGTGGCTGAAGCTGCGCAACAGGCGCGACAGGGTCTCCGGGGTCACCCCCAGTTGCGAGGCCAGTTCGCGCTTGCGCCCCGGCAGGTGCAGCTCCAGCGGGTGCGCCACTGCCGGGTTCTGCGGGCAGCGGCGCAGCAGCCACGCCGCCAGGCGCGCCGGCGCGTGCAGGTGCATGAGTTCATGGGTCTGCGTGGCCAGGATCTGGATCTCTTGCGCCAGGCTGCGCACCATGCGCAGCGCCAGGGCCGGCTCGCTGCTCAGCAGGCTGCGCAGCGGCGCCAGGGGCAACTCGGCCACGATGCAGTCGCCCTGACAACGCGCGCCCAGGGCGTGCAATTGGTTGGCCCAGGCCGAACTCTGATCGAGCCAGGCCGGTGCGTGCACACTGCGTTCGAGCTGGAAGCTGTGGTGCGCCGTGCTGACACCCAAGGCGGCGCGCCCTTCATGCAGCAGGTGCAGGCTTTGCGCGGTGGTCTGCTGGCTGAAGATGCTGGCGCCACTGCCCAAGCGGCGCAGCGTGGCCAGCGCGTTGAGTGCCGCGGCTTGCGCCGTGCCCAGCGGCACCGGCCCGAGCAGCGCGCTCCAGGTGGCCGACAGATCAATGGCCACGGGCGCGCCCGGGCCGGGTTCGCAGGCGGCGGCGGCAACTCGATGAAGGACTGAACTCTTGTTCACGGTAGGCGGTCGGCTCGACGGGCTGGTGCCCACTGTCGTGCAGCCGCCCGCGGGCCGCCTTGCGCAGGATCAAGCCCGCGCGCGTTGCCGCTTCACACCCGCAGTGCCTGCTCCAGGTCGGCGATCAGGTCGCCCGCATCTTCGATGCCCACCGACAAGCGCAACAAGTCCACCGGCACCGGCGAGCCCGCGCCTTCGACACTGGCGCGGTGCTCGACCAGGCTTTCCACGCCGCCCAGCGACGTGGCGCGCTTCCAGAGTTGCAGCCGCGCGGCCACGGCCACGGCGGCCGCCTCGCCGCCACGCACGCGAACCGACAGCATGCCGCCGAAGCCGCCCTTCATTTGCCGCAACGCCACGGCATGGCCGGCGAACTCGGGCAGGCCCGGGTACAGCACCTGCACCACCTGCGGGTGCGCCGCGAAGTGTTCAGCCACGCGCTGCGCCGATGCACACGCCGTGCGCACCCGCGGAAACAGCGTGCGCATGCCGCGCGTGAGCAGCCACGCCTCGAACGGCCCGAGCACACCGCCCACGTGCGCCCGCACGTGACGCACCCCTTGCCACAGCGCTGAGTCTTCACGCGCGCTCAAGCTGCCGGCGATGACGTCGCTGTGGCCGTTGAGGTATTTGGTGGCAGCGTGCATGACGAAGTCAGCCCCCAGCGCCAACGGCTGGCTGAGCACGGGCGTGGCCACGGTGGAGTCGACCGCCACCACCGCGCCGGCGGCATGTGCGGCCGCACAGGTGGCTTCGATGTCGGTGATGGTCCACAACGGGTTGGCCGGCGTTTCCACCCACACCAGCTTGGTCTGCCCGGGCCGCAACGCCGCTTGCAGGGCGGCGGGCGAAGACATGTCAATCAACTCAACCGTTAGTCCCCAGCGCGTGGCAAAACCCATCAACCAGTTGCGCAGCGACCAGTACATGACTTGCGGCGCCAGCACATGGTCACCCGGCTTCAAGGCCTGGAACAGCGCCGTGGCCGCGGCCATGCCGGAGGCAAACAACAAGCTGGCGTGCGCGCCTTCGAGTGCGCTGATCAGCGCCTCGGGCTGGTCGAAGCTGGGGTTGTGGTCGCGCGCATAGACGTTGCCCGAGCGGTACTGGTTGTCGGGGTCACGCAGGTACGTGGTGGCGGTGTGGATGGGCGGGGC
>JANOXU010000261.1:0-5428 GCA_031418595.1 Burkholderiales bacterium | reverse complement strand
TGTTGGCCAGCACCGGGATCTCGGCGGCGCGAAAGTGCGCCGTCCAGGCCGCCAGGTCGCG
The DNA here is from genome assembly GCA_031418595.1 of Burkholderiales bacterium. Lineage (GTDB taxonomy): Bacteria > Pseudomonadota > Gammaproteobacteria > Burkholderiales > Burkholderiaceae_C > Rubrivivax. Next base: position 5,367 of record JANOXU010000261.1, on the reverse strand, counting down.
CAGCGGGCGCTCCAGGGTGGCGGCGGGGGAGGCAAGCATGGTGGACGGGTGGGGCGGGTGCGGGCGCTCGTCGGGGCGATCAGGGGCGGTCGCTCATGGGTCTTATCGGCACGCCGCTGCGGTGGCTTGAGCCCACCGCAGCGCCAGCCCGCCAGGCTCACAACCGGTTGACGCCTTCGATGTAGCCCAGCAGTTGGCCGTCGAGGTACAGCGCGCCTTCAGGGGCGCCGGCTTCGGCGTAGAACTCCAGCACCTGGGGTTGCTGGCTGCGCTGGGCGCGCCGGTCGCTTTGGGCCAGGCGGCGTGCCACGCGGGCCAGCAAGGCGCTGGCAGCGCGCAACAGCGCGGCGGCCAGCAAGCGCAGCGAGCCGCCGCGTTCGGCATCAGGGGGCACATAGGCCCAGGGCAAGGACTTGATCATCTTCGTTCTCCCGCGGTGTCGGTGCTTTCTTGGCGCGACGCCGCAATCGGTTCAAGGGCTTGGAGGCGGCGACTTCGTGCTGCCGCGGCACGGCATGGCGGCGAGTTCGCGCCGCAGTTCACGCCCGGCCTGTTGACGCGGCTTGCGCGGTGCATGCGCGCCGGCCTGGCGGCGGTGCGCCAGCGCGACCAGCGGGTTGCGTGGCTTCAGGGTTTTGACGAGCAAAGTTTTCATGGCGGCTTCCTGGGTGACTGAAAAACAAAACGGCCCGGGTGCTTGCGCTTCCCGGGCCGTTGCTGGATGAAGTGTCTGCCGCTTCAGGGGGCAGACCCTCGCATCGCAACGGCCTTGGGCGGGCGCAGGCGCATCGACCGCCCGGTGCCTGCATGTCGACCACGGCCGCAAAGCGGCAGTGTGTTCAGCAAGGGGCTCGGGTGGCGGTTCAAGGGCATGGCTTCAGGGTTTTGAATGAATTGCCCACATGATAAACAATCGTTTATCTTTGGCAAGGGGAAAGTGACCGGTGATTGCCCTGATGCGCGCACTTCAGCGCTTGCGTTTGATGGGCGCCACACCAGCCTGGGCGCGCTGCCACAGGGTTTGCGCGTCTTCAGCAGACGGGCTGGCGCCGAGGCTGGGCGCGCGCCGCGTGGTGCCCGTGCCAGGCGCCACGCTGGCTGGCAGCGTTTTCGCGGCGGCGCTCGCCGCGGCAGGCACCAGCACTTCGCCCAGCAGGTCGAGCAGGCGCGTTCGTGCGCGTTGCGGGTGGCGCCGGTAGTAGGTGACCACCAGGCCAACGATGAAGCGCTCGTCGTCGTCGAGCGCGGCATGGTCGGGCGCAGCGTCGTAGGCAGCGCTGGTTGCAGCATTGGGGGCAGCGGCGGCCGCGCGGGTGTGATCCTGATCCATCCAGCCGGGGGGCTTGCGGCAGCGCAGCTCGAACTGCCGCGCCAGGCGTTCACCGATCTGGCGCGAACGGCTCTTGATCTGGCTCCAGTAGCTGGGCTGGATCTGCAAGCGCTCGGCAAAGCGCCCTTCCAGGCCGCGCAGGGTGGCGGCGTCGGCGTGTTGGGCGCTGGTGCGAACGAATTCCTCAAACAAGGCCAGGGCGTTGTCCAGGCGAACCTGGGCCAGGGCCTGGGCAGGGCTCAATGGGGGCATGGCGCGATGATAAAGCGGCGTTGCTCAACGCCAGCAGCATGCGGGCGGGCAATGCAACCCCTAACATGGCAGGCATGGACGCCATTTCCAGCCCCATGCCTGAAATCACCCTGCCCAACGGCACCGAACTGCCGGCCCTGGGGCTGGGCACCTGGCGCATGGGTGAAAGCGCCGCCTTGGCCGGTGCCGAGGTGAAGTCTTTGCGGCTGGCGCTGGACATGGGCTACCGCGTTTTCGACTGCGCGGAGATGTACGGCGAAGGCGGCGCAGAGACGGTGCTAGGCCAGGCCTTGGCCCAGGCCCAGGCGCAGGGCTTGGCGCGCGACCAGATTTTTGCGGTGTCGAAGTTCTACCCCGAACATGCCATGGTGCAAGGCATGGTGGCGGCCTGCGAGCGCAGCCTGCGGCGCTTGCAGCTCGATCACATTGACCTGTACTTGCTGCACTGGCGCGGCAGTGTGCCCTTGCGCGACACGGTGCAGGGCTTCGAAGTGCTGCAGCGCCGGGGCTGGATCAGGCATTGGGGCGTGAGCAATTTCGACCTGGCTGACCTGCACGAGCTTGACGCCGTGCCCGGTGGTTCGGGCTGCGCGACCAACCAGGTTTGGTATTCGCTGAGCCAGCGCGGCGTGGAACATGAGGTGCTGCCCTGGCAGCGCGTGCGCCAGATGCCGCTGATGGCCTACAGCCCGATCGACCAGGGCGCCCTTGCGCAGCACCGAGCGTTGAGCGAGCTGGCCACCAGCTATGACGCCACGCCGGCCCAGGTGGCGCTGGCTTGGTTGTTGACCCACCCCGGAGTGATGGCGATTCCGAAGTCGGTGGACCCGCAACACCTGCGTGAGAACTGGCGCGCCGCGCACATGCAGCTCGATGTGGAAGACCTGCGCATCCTGGATCTTGAATTCGCCTTGCCGCGGCGTGGCCTGCCGTTGGCGATGCGCTGAGTGCCGCCGGCCGCGGGCCCGAGGTGGCTCGCGCGGCGCGTCAGTCTTCGTCTTTCACCTTGTGCTGGCCCATCAATTGGGTCTGCACCGCAGGCGGTACCGCCTCGTAGTGCGACAAGGCCACCGCGTAGCGGCCCTGGCCGCTGGTGAGGGCATTCAGGCGTGACTGGTAGCCGCTCAGTTCAGACAGCGGCGCGCGGCCCTTGATCACCACCGCCCCGGCAGCGCCATTGCCCGTGCCGTTGACCAGACCGCGGCGCGATGCCAGGTCGCCGGTGATGTCGCCCATGGTTTCGCTGGGCGCCGCGATCTCGATATCGACGATCGGCTCCAGGATGATGGGCCGCGCGGCGCGGATGGCGTCCATAAAGGCCTTTCGCCCGGCGGTGATGAAGGCTATCTCCTTGCTGTCCACGCTGTGGTGTTTGCCGTCATAGACGATGACCTTCACATCCACCACAGGGTAGCCGGCGATCGCGCCGCTGGTCAGCACCTCGCGCACCCCTTTTTCCACTGCCGGCATGAACTGGCCGGGGATGGTGCCGCCTTTGACCGCATCGACAAACTCGAACCCGGCGCCGCGCGGCAGCGGCTCGATGCGCAGGAACACCTCGCCGAATTGCCCGGCGCCGCCCGATTGCTTTTTGTGCCGGTGGTGGCCTTCGGCGTTGGTGGTCACCGTTTCGCGGTAGGCGATGCGCGGCGGGCGCGTCTCGACCTCGAATTTGTGCACCTCGCGCAGCCGGTCCAGCAGCATGCGCAGGTGGAGCTCGCCCAGGCCGTAGAGCACCGTTTCGTTGGTGGCCGCCACATGCTCCACCTTCAGGCAAACGTCTTCGGCCACCAGCTTATTGAGGATTTCCCACATGCGTTGCTCGTCACCATGGCGCTTTGGGGTGATGGCCAGGCCGTGCACCGGCGTGGGAAAAGGCAGCGGCAGCAGGTGGATGTGCTCGTCTTCGGCGGCGTCGTGCAGCACGGCGTCGAAGTGCAATTCGTCGATCTTGGCCACGGCGCAGATGTCGCCCGGCACGGCGCGGTTGACTTCAACATGGTCTTTGCCCTGCAACATGAACAGGTGGTTCACCTTGAACGGCTTGCGGCTGTGTCCCACGTAGAGCTGGCTGCCCAGTTGCACCGTGCCCTGGTGGACGCGAAAGATGCCCAGCTTGCCCACGAACGGGTCGATGCTGACCTTGAACACGTGGGCCAGCACGTGCTGGGTGGGGTCGGCCATTGCATGCATCAGCTTGCCCTCGGCACCCTCGCCGTTCAGGAAGTCGGGCGGGTTGCCCTCGGTCGGGTTGGGCAGCAGCTTGACGATCACATCGAGCAGTTCGGCCAAGCCTGCGCCGCTCTTGGCCGAAACAAAGCACACGGGGATCAAGTGGCCTTCGCGCAGCGCCTGCTCCAGCGGCGCGTGCAGCTCAGAGGCGTCGATGTCGCCATCGTTCAGGTAGCGGTCGACGAAGGCGCCGTCAACCTCCACCACTTGCTCCACCAGCGCGCGGTGGGCATCGGCCACTGAACCGAAGTCGCTGTGGCCTTCGCGGTTGTAGAAGCAATCGACCACCTTGGTGCCACCGGCATCGGGCAAATTCAGCGGCAAACACTCCTTGCCGAACGCGGCCTGGATCTGCCCCAGCAGCTCGGCCAGATTCACGCCCGGCAAGTCGATTTTGTTGACGATGATCAGGCGGTCAAGGTGGCGCTGTGCGGCGTACTCCATCATCCGCACGGCCAGCGGCTCGATGCCCACGGCCGCGTTGATCACCACCGCGGCTGTTTCCACCGCCTCCAGCGCGGGCAGGGATTGGCCCAAAAAGTCGCCCCCGCCCGGGGTGTCGATGAAGTGAATGCGGGTGCCCGCATGGTGGGTGTGCAGCACCGCCGCATTGAGCGAATGCTGCGCCTTGCGCTCCAGGGGGTCGAAATCGCTCACTGTGCTGCCTCGCTCCAGGCTGCCCGGGGCGGCGATGGCGCCGCTTCGGTGCAGCAGCATCTCCGCCAGCAAGGTCTTACCCGCGGCGGTAGGCCCCACCAGGGCCAGGGTGCGGATGTCTGCGGTGCCGGCGTGAGAGCCGGCCGTGGCTGGGCTTGGCATGGCATGTCTCCTCAGGCTGAAGTGCTGTGGGCCACGTTACGGGAAGGCCGCCCAAGGCACAAGGGCGCCACGCCCGGGGCGGCTTTTGCGCCAGTGCCAGCGGCAGGTTGTGCCGCGTGACGCGGGCGGGGTTTACGTTGTGGTACATTCTGCGGTTCGCCTCGGAGGGGTGCCCGAGTGGCTAAAGGGGGCAGACTGTAAATCTGTTGGCTTACGCCTACGCTGGTTCGAATCCAGCCTCCTCCACCAGGTTAAGTGTTTGTTTTTAAATGGTCTTTTATTTGGTCGATGTGGCCAAGCGGGTTGCATCGAGCCGCTCCCAGGGCGGGAGTAGTTCAATGGTAGAACCCCAGCCTTCCAAGCTGATGACGCGGGTTCGATTCCCGTCTCCCGCTCCAGCTTTCGTCAGGTATTGAAGGTCGTCACGGGCCTGGGTGTGCAGCGGCACCCAGGCCCGTGACGACGCCCATGTGGCTCAGTGGTAGAGCACCCCCTTGGTAAGGGGGAGGTCGCGCGTTCGATCCGCGCCATGGGCACCAACCGCTACGCAGCAAAGAACTGTTTTCACCAGACCCGAGCAGGAGCCGAGCAACATGGCAAAAAGTAAATTCGATCGCAGCAAGCCGCACGTGAACGTGGGCACGATTGGGCACGTGGACCATGGCAAGACCACCTTGACGGCGGCATTGACCTCGGTGCTGGCGGCCAAGTTTGGTGGTGAAGTCAAGGCGTAC
>JANOXU010000260.1:0-28396 GCA_031418595.1 Burkholderiales bacterium | reverse complement strand
GTGAAGGGCGGCAGCGTGCCGCCGCGCGATGAGGTGCTGCAGCAGATTGATGAGGTGAAACGCTTCTATGGCGTTCGCGAGCAGGCGCTAGAGTCGTTGCTGCGCGGCGCCTGAAGCCAGGGTTTTGCCTGAGGTTTTCAGCGCCCGCGCATCTAACGAGTGGGCGTTTTGCGCCCACCAAACCTCAGGGGAGCCCATCTTGTTGTCCATCCAATCTGGCCGCGCGCGTTCCGGCGGGCGGCGCCTGCCGCTTGCATCATTCGTTAACTGCCTGGCCGCGGCGTGCTCGCTGGCAGGCCAAACGGCACAAGGTGCAGAAAGCCCTAGTCAGGTTGAGATCACCGGCAGCCGCCTGGGCACGCTGGGCAGCGAGGGCAGCTCACCGGTGCGCGTGGTCACGCGCGAAGAGCTGCAACGCAGTGGCACGGCCACGCTGCGCGAATGGCTGGACAACCTGCCATCTAACGGTGGGGGCAGCAGCGACATTGGCGGCAGTGCCTCGTTTGCCGCGGGCGCCAGCGGCGCCTCGCTGCGCAACATGGGAAAGCAGGCCACGCTGATCTTGCTCAACGGCCGGCGTGTGGCGCCGTACCCGCTGGCTGACTACAACGAGGTGTTCACCAATCTCGACTCCCTGCCTTTCGAGGCCATCGAGCGCATCGAGATCTTGCAGATCGGCGGCGCCGCCTTGTATGGCTCCGACGCCATCGCCGGCGTCATTCACATCATCACGCGCAGCGATTACCAGGGCGTGCAAGGGCATGCAAGCGCTCAGCGCTCGCTCACCAGCGGGCGCTTTGGCAATGCCAGCGCCAGCCTGACCGCGGGCTTTGCCTTGCCCGGCACGCAAGGTGGGCGCGGCATGGCTAACGTTTCGCTTTACCAGCGAGACGCCTTGATGTGGCGCGATGTGTTGGAGCGGGTGCGCCCCGAGGCCGCAGAGCTGGCCGGCGCTTTCGGCAGCCGCTCCACCTACAGCTGGCCGGGCAACCTCATCGGGGTGGGACCGTTGCCGGGCTGCGCGCCAGAAAATCTGGCCAATGGCCTGTGTATGTACGACCGCTACACACGCTTTCAGGTCATCCCTGCGGCGCAACGTGCGAACGCTTTTCTGACCGGCCACCTGCCCCTTGGCAATGGGCGCGAGGGCTTTGCTGAACTGTTGATCTCGCGCACGCGCACGCAGTATCTGAATGCCATGCAGTCCTATGGGCTGGCCATCGGCAGCACCACTTGGGGCAATCCCAGCACGGGGCTGGCGCAAACCTTCTACTACCGGGGCCTGCCAGCTACCCACCCCTTGAATCCCACCGGCGAAGACGACGCCGAGCTGCGCTACCGCTTCATCGACGGCCCCAACCAGAGCGAGGCCGCCACCACACAGTACCGGGCGTTGACCGGCGTTCGTGGGCCCGTCACCTTGCGCGGCACCAAGTTCGATGGCGAGTTGGCGCTGGGCATGATGGGTGGGCGCAGCCGCACCACGGAGCGTGGCGCGTTCAGCTACAGCGGCTTTCATGAAGTGATTGGCAATGACGATCCGAACCAGGTCGACCCGCTGTTCTTTCAACGTGGCTACAAGCTGGGCCAAACGAACGACCCGGCCGTGCTGGCCAGGCTGTTCCCCACCTACGGCTACCGCGGCGAGGTGCGGCAAGTCTTTGTTGATGGCCGCCTGAGCGGCCACATCGGTCGCACCGCGGCGGGCCCGGTCGGCGCCGTCATGGGGGTGGATGTGCGCCACGAGCGCAGCAGCATGTTGCCCAGTGCGGCGCTCAGCAGCGGCGATGTGGTGGGCTATGGCAGCGTTTCGTCACAAGGCCAGCGTTGGGTGGGGGCGGCCTTTGGCGAACTCAGCGTGCCCTTGGCAACCGGCCTGCAAGGTGAAGCCGCGGCACGGCTAGACAAGCACGGCAACATCGCGGCGCACTTGTCGCCCAAGTTGGCATTGCGCTACACGCCGGCGCCGCATTGGCTGTTGCGCGCCACGGTAGAAGGGGGCTTTCGTGCGCCCAACCTGAACGAAACATCTACCGCCACCAAGTCTGCATTCGAAGGCGTCTCAGACCCCAAGCGCTGCCCGCAGGCCGGCATCTTGGCTGATGATTTACGCGCCCAGGCTGCGGCGTTGCCAAGCAACAGCGCTGACAACACGCTCTTGCTGGCGCGCGCCGACAACATCACCAATTCAGAGTGCGGCGCGGCCGTGGCCAGCATCGTTACCTTCAACCCGGCGTTAAAACCTGAAACCTCGCGCAGCGCCAACCTGGGCCTGGTGTTCGCACCCAATGCGGATTGGCGCCTGGCCATTGACACCTGGGCCATCGAGCGGCGCAATGAAATCGGGCTGAAGAGTGCCAGCGAATTGATTGGTACGGAGGAGGCTCAAGCACCCGGAACCGTGAACCGGCTGCCCTTGACCAATGACCGAACCTTCAGCCCTGCCGAAATGGCCAAATACGGCGTCGCGGCCGGCGCCATCGGGTCCATCGTGGGCCGGTTCGAGAACCAGTTCCGCACCCGTAACAAGGGCACTGATCTTTCCGCCAGTACCCGATTGATCACGCCGGCTGGGCCGTTGGCGCTGAAGTTTGATGCCACCTACCAAAGCGACTATCGAATGTGGAATGCCGAGCGTGGCAACTGGGGCGACAACCTCAGCGGCCGCAGCGGCTATCCGCGTTGGCGCCTGGCCAACTCAGCCACCTTGAGCACGGGCGCCTTTGAGCACAGCCTGCGCGCCACCACGACCGGCGGCACGTCGCTGCAAGGCGACTTCTACAACCCCAACTTCACACCGGAAGATTGCGCCAAGAAAGAATTCACCCCCAGCGAATGCCGCACCGCGGGCTACACGCGCTATGACTATGGCTTGAACGTCACCGCGCGCAAAGGCATGCTGTTTTCAGCCCAGCTGTTCAACGTGTTCAACACGCGCGTGCCGATCGCGGTGGCAAGCTGGTTGAGCGGCGGCGGCATCTTGCCGCCCACCAGTGAAGACGCCAAGGGGCGCATGTTGCGGCTGAGCATGGAGGTGAGCTGGCCCTGAGGCTTGCGTGCGGCGCACAGCGTAGGTTGAGTAGGAATCTTGACTCTGGGCATGTCGTCCGAGTGGGTGAGATTTTTCGCAACTCGGCCAGTCAAGTAGCGTCTTTGCACAAGGCATCTCGTTTTTGCGCAGTATTCGCCGGTGAATGGCCCACGCGAGATCGTCGAGATGCTCGACGCCCTGGTTGACCGGGTGATCCGCTCGTTGCACGCCAACCCGGGGGGCGTTGAGCAAGGTACTGCCCAAGGAGGTGCCTGCGCTGGCGCACCATGGCGTGTGGGGGGCCATGACGGCGGCGGTGCTGATTGCCTTCAGCGACTAAGCCGCTGCCGCCGCCCAGCGCTACGGCCCCATCAAGGCCGCAGGATGGAGGCGCCAAAGAACACCTGGCTGGGTACGGCCTGGTTTGAGATCCCCCCATACACCGTAACCCCTGTGCCCAACAACGGCATGCTGTAGGCTTCGCTAACGTTCACCGTGTTGCCTGCGCTGTTGGTAGCGGTACCTGGCGCGCGGAAGGTGAAACCGGTGCGTGGCTTGTTCATCATGAGGGTGTTTTGCACGCCGTCCTGGGCGCTGCGCCGGACATAGCTTTGCGCCACGCTGTCCACTGACAACACCTCGAAGTTGCTGAGCGCGAAGCTGCTGGGCACAACGCCTTGGGCGTTCACCGTGAGCTCCCATGTCGCCCAGTTATCGCCCACACTGCGCAGCCCCAAACCGCTGCGCTGAGTGCCGATGAGGGCGCCGTTGCCGCTGGTGGCCACCAGCATGGGCTGGCCACTGCCGGGGGTATAGGTGAACACACGGGTCACCTCCGTGACGGCGCCGCTGAACACGAACTCGTAGCCGGCCTGCGCATGCAACTTCACGCCAGTGGGGGCGCCGCTGTCAACCACGCATGGCTCCTGCCTGTAGCAAATCTGCATGCCATTGATCAAGCCAGCGGCCGAGATGTCGCCCACGGCGACATCCCACAGCGGCGCTTCAGGCGTGCTGCCGCGCGGATAAATTTGAAGCAGGTTCCAGCTACCAGCCAGCGCCGCCAGGTTGGCGGCCTGTTCCGGAAAGGCCAGGCTGTACCTGTACTTGCTCGAACCCTGGCGCGAGGTGGTGACGACCAACACACCTGCCTGCGACACCACGACCTTTGTGCCGCCGTTGCTGAAAGTGAAAGCGCAGCCGCCTTCTGATACGCCCTGATCCTTGCTGCCATCCGTGAACCGCATCGTCAAGGTGGGGGCGTCAAGTTCAGTCGTGTAGGTGATTCGCGCCGGGTCTTGCTCGTAGACATCCACGATGCGGTAGGTGCCGGTGCGCAGCGCCGCGCAGTCGGCATGCGCGGTGCGCAGCAGCAACTCTGGCGGCAAGCCCACGGTGCCGGCTGCGCCCGTGCTGGGCAGGGCTGCCACCACTTGCGCGGCCAGTTGCGGCAGGGTGGTGCTGGCTGCCCTGAGCTTGAGCGCCAGCGCATCCAGCGCCTGGTCGTACGCGTTGCCTGCGGTGCTGCCGGTTGCAGGCACCAAGGTGGCGGTTAACGGGTTGCCCAGCGCCGTGAAGTCCACGCCACCGCCTTTCAAGGTGCCCACCACCGAGGCAATGGCAGTTTGAATGGCCGCTGTGTTGATCTTGGCCGCGCCTGCTGCATCAAAGCCGGTGAAGAACGCGCCCGCATCCTGCGCGGCCAGCCGCGCCACCACCAGTTCGGTCACCGGGTTGATCTGAATAACCTGCGTGTTGCCACCGGCCGGGTCAGCCAGTGAACGCAGCTCGGTCTTGCCGTCAGCCGACAACGCGCTGAGCACGCAGGGCAAGGTCGCGCCAGTGATTTCAATGGTGTAGCTGCCGTCAGCCGCCGTGATGCCGCTGGCCGCACCAACCGCGCACTTTGCCTGCACGGCGGCACCAGCCAGTGCGGCGCCCGTGGCGGCCACGCCGGTGAATTTGGTGGTCACCACGGGCGGCGTGCCGGTGTCGGTGCCACCGCCGCCGCCGCAGGCGACCAAGACAGCAGCGCTGATAGCAGCACTGACAGCGGCCAAGCTGGCCTGAATGCCGGTGCGTGAACGCAGCCCGGGGTTGCTGACGTGAATCTTCATGGGGTCTCTCCGTTGATAGCTGACGCAGCGCGCACAAACGCGCCTGCGCTGATCAGGAAAGATGCCCGCGGCGAAAAGCTCTCAGGCCAGGCGGCAAACTGCGGGCAGCCGAATGGCTGGCATGCGAACCTTAACGTTTGAAACGTTCACCGGGCACCCGCGCGGACTTGGCGGCTGGGCGGGCTGCCCCCCGCGTGTTGAAGGCAGCGCGTTGCTGCTGCAGCGCAGCGTCGTCAATCAACTCATCAAGCTGCCGCAGGTCTGCCTGGCTCACGCCGCAAGCGCTGAAGTGCGCGCGCCAACCGTTCACGCAACGCACCACACGCTGCACCTCTTTCGCGGCCTGCGCTCGCGTGAGCCCGAACAGGGCGCACTGCGACAGGGCGTTGTCCAGGCTCGGGTCACCGGCGTCGTCGCCAATCAAGAATTCATGGTGGCCCTGGCCTGAATTGCTGGGCAAGACATCGAACGCGGGCGACAGGCACAGGCTGGCTTGCGCAGCGGCGCCCTGTGCGCTGGCTTTGCCGAGACTGGGCAGGCGCATGAGCACATGGTTGCGTTCATGGTCGTCGGTGTTGCCGATCAGGATGTTGAACACCATGCGGCGAAACAGCTCCACGATTTGAGCGCTGCGCTCGGTGGCCGACTTTGGCCCAGCTTGTTGCAGCAGCAGCGCCAGTGATGGGTAGCCGAACGCCGCTGCCAACCCGCCTGCGCCCGAACCCACGGTGGCCGCGCGCAAGGCCGTGGCGGCAGACAGGCAATGAATGCGCTGCGCCGGCCGCGCCGCGCTTGGTGCCAGCCTGTCAAAGCGCAGCACCGCCAGGGCCGTTTCGCCGGCCAAGGTAATGGGCCGTGTGGTCGCCACGCGAATGCCCGCCTTCTTGGCCAAGGTCATCGAGGCATGCTCGATGAGCGGCAAGTCGTACGGCTCGTTGTTGAAGAATTTGACCAGCCACTCACGCCCGTCAATCCACATCAAGGCCTTTGGCTTGGCGCCGCCCAGGCTGCCACCACGCGACACGACTTGCCGTTGCACTTGGGTGAGCGCATCGCGCCCGCCCTGGGCAATGATGCTCACGGCATCGCGCAACACGCCGATGCTTTCCAGGCGCGGCATCGGGCCCTGGCGGAACGGCAGGTATTGATCGGCCGAAGTCGACACGCCCAACGCGCCAAAGCGATCTTCGCCCGCAAAGTACAAGGCGCCCATCAACGAAGTATCTTTGGGCTTCACCACGTAGCGGATCACCGTTTCACCCCAGCGGTCTGGGCGCGCATCGTCTGCCGCGCCAGCGGCCTGGCCCTTGGCCTGCGGGCGGTATGGCTCGGCTGCGTTGACGCCAAGCAAGGGCATGTCGGCGCTGAGCGCGAAGCCGTCTTGCAGCCAGCTGGGCGCGTAAGCAAACGACACCCCGCTCGGCGCCACAGAAGGCGCCAGCCGGCCCGCCAGGCGGGGCTGGGCGGGGTTGGTCAAGACCCACAGAAATAGTTCGTGAAAGCGCGTGCCGATGAAGCTTGGCTCGGCGCGTACCGCAGTACGGGTGGCCGTGGCTTCACGCATCGCCACTCATCGTCATTTGGCGCCGCTTGCGCGCAGCCGCGTGGCACGGGCCGTTGCGGAAGCCTGGGCCCGCGCCAGGCCAGTGGCTTTGGCGTTGGCCACGTCGCGGTTCAGCGCACCCAAATCAAACTCGGGTGCCGCCAAATGTGCCAAGGCCTCGGTGCGGCCAATGGCCCACAGCGCATAGGCATAAATGCCAACGCCAACGCCAGGCTCGCCAGCTTCCATGCGCAACAAGGTGGGCACCGAAACACCCATGCGCTGCGCCCGAACGGCCAGCGACTCGCCGCGCCGCAAGCGCGCCACAGCCAGATCGGCGCCCAGTTTCTCAAGCGCCGCCAGGGCCTGCGGCGGCATTCTGGAAAACGTCTTTGGTGCCTTGGGCATAACAAAGACTATATGGAACACTTAAAATTAGTGCAATTCTTTGTTATCTATCTCACCCATGAACGCGGCATGAAAGGAGCGCTGCCCCGGCCCGGCAGTGCGCACGGCACCGCTGAGCAAGTTGAAAGTAAAGCGAGGCAGCAACTCGTCATTGCTGCCTGGGCCGGCCTTTGTTCGGTTCACTGCAATGTTGTCGGCATGGGTGCCGCGTTGGGTTGCGGCTTCAATCACTTGCCTTTGCGCAACATCTGCGCCAGGTCGTTCAGGCTCAGGTTGCGGTGGGCACTCTTTGCATCGTTCCATTCGGTCACCACACGTTGCGCCTCGGCCACGTCGCCGACATCCGTTGACTCCAGCACCACCCGCCGCAACCAAGGCAGCGCGTTGTTTTCGAACACCGCCGTCTTGTTCGCCGGGGTGGCCTCACGCAGTGCGCAGTGCGCGGCACCCCTTTTCCATGCGTGGCTTGTCTTTGGCCTTGTAGCCTGCGGCCAGGGTGTTCAAGCCTTCGTCGGCCAGGGCTTCGGCCACGGCAAATGCCGGGTGCGCGGCACAGGCCAATACGCCGGCCACCACGGCCAGCACCATCCACTTGTTCATCAAGTTCCTCGCCCTGTCAACGCTTGTTCAGCGCCTTGTTGCTGCGCTCCTTTGTCTTTTCCTGCTGCCGCGCCGCGCTGTTGCGGGCAAGGGCCTTTTCGGTGCGCTCGCGTGTTTGGTCTTGCGTGCGCTGCGAGCCCGTTTGCGGTGGCTTGTTTTCCTTTGGCCGCGAGCGGCTCTGTTCGAGCGAGTTTTTGCCCTGCTTATCTTGCGCGTTTGCGGGCCCTGCCACACCGATGAGCAATGCGGCTGTGACCATCGCGCACCACGTGAACTGTCGATTCATCTTCATCTCCTGGTTGACTTCAATTCACAAACTGGCTCACCGGCTTGGTGACGGTGGCCCCCATCCAGCGTTCGTTCGCGCTGCGCACGGCTTGCGGCCGCATCTCGATGTACTTCACCGACACCGCCGATGGCGTGACCAGCTTCACCTCCACAGGCCGCAGCACGTATTGGTTCTTGCCGGCGTCGAAGTCTTCGACCTTGCCGCGCACCTCGAACTGGTAGGTCACGTACAGGCATTTCTTGATGAACAAGATGCCCACGCAATCGGTGCTGTCTACCTGCAAGGCTTCGCGCCAGCTCACGAAGCTGCCCACCAACTTCTCCACCTGCGCGCGCCGTTCGCTGGCCACGCGCTCGCGTTCCAGCTCGGCCTTGCGCTCGTCAGCCTTCAGCTCGGCCAGCCGGGTACGGGCCCGTGCCACAGTGCCAGCCCCGTCAGCGGCGGCGTATTTGTCGATGTGCGCTTGCGCGGCGACCACCGAAGCAATGGCCTCGAACTCCTGCACCTGCGCTTGCTTGTTGTACTCAGCGAGCTTGCCGCGCGCGCCCGCCACCAGCTTGTCTGGATCTTTGCTTTCGTATTGGCTGATGAAGGCCTGGGCCGCGGTGGCGTTGGCTATGGCATTGAACGCGGCGCGGTAGTCCTGGCGCGCAAACTGCACGGCCAGGGCTTGCGCCTTGGCGCGCAAGCCGTCGTCAGCAGCCCCGTGCTGGCGAATGAAGGCCTCGGCTGCGGCTTGCGTGCGAATGGCATCGAAAGCGGCCTGGCGATCCTTGACCTCGCGCTGTACTTTCATCTCAGCCAGTTGGGCTTTCGCACGCGGGATCAACTGCGCCGGGTCTTCACTGGCATAACGGTTGACGAAAGCCTCGCAGGCGGCCTCGGTGGTGCAGCCTGCGATGTCTTGCGCCTGCTGGTGCGCCACGGCGGCACTGAGCTGCTCGCGTGCTTGGGCCACACCGGGCGCATCGCCGCCCATCTGGTACTTCTCGACATGGGCGCGCCAACCGGCCACGCTGGGCTGTGCCTGCAAGGCATCAAACTCGGCACCTTGCAGCCGCGTGCGCACGCTGGCCACCGCCGCGCCGCACACCGCGCCGGCGGCGCGGCGGTACACATCCAACCACGCTTGCAGCTCGCCGGCCCCACGCACAGCGGCAGCGGGGGCCTGGCAGCTCGGCGCCAAACGGGCCTGCGCTTCAGGCACCAGGTTGAGTGAATCGTTGTGTTCGTGGCGATTGATGAATGCCGCCAGTTGGGCCGGGGTGGCCGCTGCGCGCAATTCGTGAAAGGCGCTGTAGGCCGCCAGGCTGCGCGCAAATTCCTTGCCCCCACGCCAGCACTGCGCGCGGGCCACCTGAACCTGGGCGGTGCTCATGCCCCGGGTTTGCCAGGTGGCGCGGTTGGCTTCGCATTCGCGGGCCCGGACAGTCATGTCTCGCTGTTCGCTAGCCATGCATTCGCGCACGTCGGCAATGGCTTTTGCCGCCAGGCGCGCGTTGCACACCTGGCGCAGCTCTTCGGTGTTGGCGCCCAGCACCACGGGCACATCGAGCTTGCTGCCGTTGGCCAATTGCAGGCTTGGTGTGCCTGCACAGCCTGCCAGCAACGCGGCGGCCAGCGCCGAGCCAGCGCGCCAACACGCGGGCACGCGAATCCAATGGTTCATACGTGATCTCTACCGTTAGATGACGAAGTGGCGGCCGCGCGCACTGTGGCCGCGCACGGCCGTTGGCCAATCAGCGCATCACTTGCGCGAGCACTGCGAGGCGCTCATCGTCGATTCAGTGGCCTTGGGGTAACCGGCCTGGCGGCACAGTTGGTGGCCCTGCGGGTCGATGATCTTGGCAGCCTCGCCCGAGCTGCCGGCGTTGACTGATACGCTGATGCGTTCAATGCTGCCGCTGTTCGACTTGCAGTGCACGGTGCATGAATATTCCTGCGCCAAGGCGCTGAACGAGGCACCTAACGAGCAAGTGGCGGCAAACGCCAGGGTGAGCAACTTCTTCATGGCAACTCCTCAATGGTTGAATGGGTGCGGCGCAGCAGCCTGCTTGTGCCGGTGTCGCCGCCCATTGGAGAGATGCGCGTGGTGGTGTTGCCTCAGGAGCCTGCGAGTATCAATTTGAAACTTTGCGGGTTTTGCCGGCGCCTAAACAAGGCACGTCAACCCGGCGCGCCCATCCACTGAAACGCTGCCCAGTAATAGGGGTGAGCCAACGCGGTGCCTTGGTGCTTGCGCAACCAGTGGCGTTGCGTCTGGGCCAGGTGGCTGGCCGTCATCGCTGCCGCGGCACCGCGAACTTGCCGCCATGGCGCATAGAACTGCTGCATCCACTGCGCGGCGGCCGCATCATCAATGCGCCACAGCGTGGCCACCACGCTGGGCACACCGGCAGCGTGCAAGGCGCCGGCAAAGCCGGCCCATTCTTTGCCGCTGCCAGGCGTGGCCGGCGTGGCTGACGCATAGGCCGCTTGCGGTGCCAAACCGGAATCACACGCCGACAGCAGCGCCACGCGCACGCCCTGCCACGGCAATTGGCGCAGTTCGCGCAGCGGCATGCGGCTGCCGTCACCCAGCAGTAGGTAGGAGTTTTCTTCGCCTGCCGCGTCCAGCACAAAGTGGCTGGCCAGGTGCACCACGCTGGGTTGCTGCGCCAAGGCGCGCGCCAGCGTTGATGAGGTGAAGGCCGCATCAAGCCCCTGCTGCACCGTGGCGCCGCGCAGGCCCTGCAACGCGGCCAGCTCATCGCGCACGCCGGGCAATGCACTGTGCTGGGCATCGGGCAAGGTGCGGCCGAATGCAGCGAGCTTGATGGCGCCTGCTCGTGTGCGCGGCGCAGCGGGCGCAGAGTTGACACCCAGCTCCATGCTCACGCTGTAGCGCTGCGCCAGGTAGTGGCGCCCATCATGCAAGGCGGCGAAGGGCACATAGCGCAATGCGCCATCGGGCGCGAGGTGCAGATGCTTGATGCCATGCAGATGCGCTGCCAGCGGTGCGATCAGCCACTGGTGCAGTTGTTGGGCGGCGGCAGGAACGCGGGCGCCAGGCTTGACCAATTCAGCACGCAAGGCCTGCACCGTGCGGTTAAGTTGCGTGGCCGGCACGGGCACTGAGAAGCGCTGCCGCGTAGCGCCGCGTTGCAGCACCACGTCCACCGAGTCAGCCCGCACCAAAAATGCCAGCCGGGCCTGGGCCGCGCCCAGCCTGGCCGTTGCGCCGGGCTCTTGCTCTGTGGCGCTACCCCGTGGTGCGGGCGCGGTGGCCAGCGCTTGCAGGGCTTGTGCGCCGGCGGCCAGGGCGGCTTCAGCCTGCGGGTCAGCCGCGGCCAGGCGGTCTTTCCACAGGCTGTGTTGGTCAGCCCGCTGCTTAGCTCGTGTGGCCTCGGCCTGCAAGGTTTGCTGCACCGGCGCCATGAGCGCGTTGCGGCGAGACTCCTCGCTGGTATAGGACAAGCCGCGTACTGTGTTGGCCCGCACCAAAGCGCCGCGCGAGCGGCGGCGGAATTCATGCAGCTCTTCTTCGCGCAGCACCTCGATGGCTTGCTCGGCCTCGGCCAGGCGGCCACTGTCGATCAACAGGCCGATGTAGGCGCGCAAGTCGTCCTCG
The DNA here is from genome assembly GCA_031418595.1 of Burkholderiales bacterium. Lineage (GTDB taxonomy): Bacteria > Pseudomonadota > Gammaproteobacteria > Burkholderiales > Burkholderiaceae_C > Rubrivivax. Next base: position 16,798 of record JANOXU010000260.1, on the reverse strand, counting down.
TGCCCGGCCAGCATGGCCTGCTGCGCCACGCTGGCCGTATCGGGCAGGCCCTTGCGCAATTGCAGCAAGGCAAGTGCCGCGCGCTTGTAGACCCAGGCCGCACCTTCGGGCCGCAGCGGCGCCACCTGCCGGGCCAGGGCAAATTGCGCCAGCACTTGCATGCTGTCGTCATTGCCGGCCAGGGCGTACGCCGAGGCCTGTGCCGCGTGTTGCAGGCCGGCGGCATTGCCGGCTGGCAGGGCGGCAGCATCCATCACCAGCGGCATGGCGCGGGCGGCCTGCAAGGCGCTGGTGTTCTCTTGCACGATGCGGCCCAGCAGTTCGCGCGCATAGGCCCGCACCTGCGCTGCGCCATCTTGGGCGGTGCTGTGCCACAGGGTGTGGAGGGGCCCGGTGGTGGCCAGGTCGTGCGACAGCACGGAGCGAATCTCGGCGTGCAAGTCAGCGCTCGCGCCTGGGTCGCCACGCAATGATCGCGCCTGTGCAAGCAGCAGTTTGGGCAAGGCGACTTCATTTCGGTCAATCAAGCTGGGCGTTTGCATGCCTTCGTCAATCGACATCTGTGCATATTCAACTGCACCGTCGTAATCAGCCATGTCGATGTGCAGGCCCGCCAGGTTGTAGGCGCTGCGCATCAGGTTGGCGTAGGGCCGCGGCTGCTGGCGCTGCAAGTAGTGCAACAGCGCCAGGCCTTCATCGCGTGCGTCAGCGAAGCGGCCCACGCCGGCAAACGCACCCACCCGCTCGGAACGGTTGCCCATCAACAGCCGCTCATTGCCACCTTGGTGGCGCTGCGCCAGGGCGGCATAGTCGTCGCTCAGGGCCAGCGCCTGCGCGGGGCGTTCAAGCTGGCGCATGGCGAAGATGCGCGCGCGCAGGATCAACAGCGTGTTGACGTGGCCGGGGCCCAAGGCTGTAGATAGCTGCTGCTGCAGCTGCTCCATCCACACCGTGCGCGAACGCTTGCCGTACAGCTCGGCGCCGATCATGGTCAAGCCGGCCAGGGCCAGCTGGTCAGGCGGGGTGGCGGCGGCCTGGCTGATCAAATCGTTAACTGTTTGTTGTTCGAGCCTGTCGGCGTCAGCCTCAAACCCCAGCAAGCGCAAGATGACCCAATAGCGAAACTGCACGCCAATGAAGTAATCATTCTTCAGCCGCTGCTCGCGCGGCATGGCCGCGAAGTGCGCGAACAGCGGCTGGTATGCCGTGGTGATTTGGGCGGCGCTTTCTGCCCGCAGCTCCCAACGGCCGCCCGGGCGGCCTTCACAGAACGCCAGGCTGTCCCACAGCCAGAACACATCGCGCGACCACTCGGCTTGAAGGTCGGGCAGCATCTCTTGCCCAATGGCATGGCAAGTGGCGATGTCGCGGGCGTAGTAGGCCGCGTGGTTGCGCTGCATCGCGCTTTGGATGCGCTGGGTGCGGGCGGCGGCATGGTCAAGTGACACAGCCGCTGGTTGCGCAGCGCACAGCGCGGAGCAAAGTGCCGCGGCCGAAGTGATGATTCGATTCAGTCTCAACTCGTTTGCCAAGCCCGATCGCCCGCGGTTCAGCTGTTGCCCCGCGCGGCTAACCGCAAACATGGGCACTCACGCGGCGGCCAGGATCCGAAATCCCGTCGCTTTCACAACTGGCCTGACCTGTGTCTTGTTGCGCTGGAGATCAACCAACCCATAGCGCGACATCGTTTTCAAGGTGCGCGACAGGTTGCCCGGCTGCCGCCCTGCGGCCTTGGCCAGCGCCGCCATGGAGTCGGGTTTGGTTTCCCGGATGAGCTTGAGCAGCGTGCGGTTCTGATCGCTCAGCACTTCGGCCACCGACTTCATGGACGTGAACCAGATCTTGGGCTCACCCGGTTTGGGCTTGTAGTCGCCTTTAGCGATCGCGATCGCCCGAGCCCGAACTTGCGCCTGTGGCATGACACCGATGACGATGGTCTTCATTGCTGTGCTTCCTTGATCACGCGGTCTGCTTCGGCGAAGAAATCCTCAAGCAACTGCTGCGCGGATTCGAATGCGTAGGGGGTTCCTTTGTCGCTCGCGGTCCGATGACGATGGTCATAAGGCCATTGCCGCCCAGCGAACTTGAACTTCTTCGGGGGTTTCACGGCGTGCGCGTTGTCGTAGCCGAGGACTCGAGTGCCGAACCTGTCATGCAAGGTGAGGCTGTATCTGATGCCGTGACGCACTTGATTCGACGCCGGTGCCTGCCAGGCCTCGATCTTGATCCAGAAGCCACCTTCCTTCTCCAGGATGCTGCCGTCCAGGTCAAGAAGCGTTTCGAGGCCAACAGGAGAACCGCTCATGGAACGCAGACTATATCAGCAGCTGATAACAATTACCTTCTCTGCGGCCCTGATCTTCATGGCGCACATGGGCTGAAGCAGCAGGGGTGGCCCCCGACGGGCCACCACCTTTGCCACGCCTGGCTCATTGCGCGCGCACCAATCTAAAGGGCTGGGCATAGAAGCGCCCATTGGGACCAAACAGGGCCGAGTTGAAGTCGACGCCCCACGCACTGCCACCGTCTACAAACGCAGTTGACGTCCAGTGTGGTTGCTGCGGCGTTTGCGGAAACACTGCGATGTCCACGGCCGGGCTGGCGCTCGTGAAGTTCACGATGCTGACCAGTTCTTTGATGTTTGGCAGGCGCCAGCCGGCAATGGCTTTGACGTGTGCCAAAGCAGCTTCATGCGTCATGAGCAGGGCGGCACCCACACAAGCATTGCCCGCCCAGGTTTGGCCCACATCGCAACGGCTCCACACCAGCCCGGTGGCACTGTCCAGGACTTCGCTGCCGCCAGCCTGTTCGACAAACCGGCTGCCTGCCACGGCCGAATTCCCACCTCGCACCAGCCTCAAGTGATGACCGCGTTCGTTGAATGCCCAGTTTGCGGCGCCGTCCCATAGCGACAGCACGAACTTGTCGCGGTCAACAAAGGGAATTCGGTAGGGCGTATTGCTGCGGTAGTAGGTGCCATAGCCGCCTTGGCTGTTTGGAAACCAGGTTGGGTCGATGGCTGGGCGGCCGGAGCCCATGCCGTAGTGAACGATGGATTGCAGCTCGGCAATATTGGGCACGCGCCAATCTGTGAAGCCACAAAGCGCGATCGAATTGACTTGGGCCACATAGGCTGCTGCATCGCTGGCGCGGCCATCACCCGCATCGGTAAAAGTGGCTTTGCTGCCATCTCGTGCACCACCGTCTGCGGTCTTGCCTTCCCAGACGAGCCCCGTAAAGCCGTCGGAACCGCACTCGGTACGCGCAAAGTTTCCGCCCCCTGCGCGCGGTAGTTCGGCATAGTTGAAGTTGCGCAGGATCATGCCGTCTTGCTTGCCTGCGCCACTCAGCGCCAGCGCATCGGCGCCCACGCAGCTTTGCACGTTGCCGCTGCCGCTGCCCGCGATGAAGCATTGCGCACTGTGGGCACCCGTGGGCGGCAGCAAGCTGGAGCCCGCCGCGTTGCTGCCTGTGCCCTGCTGCAAAACCAATACGTCGGCTGCCGACAAGACCCGGTCGTAAACACGCACCTCATCGAGCAGGCCCTTGATCCAATAGACATTGGCGCTGCCATTTCTGCCGATGTACAGCGGGTAGGGCGACTGGCGCACCACCGCGTTGGCGTAGGCATTGACCGTCGTTTCCACCAGCACGCCATTGACATAGTTCTTTGCGGTTCGCGTGGCGTTGTCGTAGGTGAAAGCGAAGTGAACCCAATCCGTGAGTGTTGGCAGGGTGGATGGGCTACTGCCATGCTCGCTCCAGAAACCTGGCGTGCCCAGCCAAAGGCCGGCTGTCAGCGCGGCGTTGGGCATCAAGTACGACTGGAATGCGATTTCCTTGGACAGGTAGTTCTGCAAGTTGCCTATCACCGCGTTGCCTTCGCGGTGCAGCCAATAGGAAAAGGTGACGGCTTGCGAGGGGAAGCTCGCGGACGTGGGCACCGTGATCCAGTCGGTGGCGCCGTTGAAGCGCAAGGCCTTGCCCGACTTGCCGGTGACGCAAACGGGTGCGCCGCTCACCACGCCGTGAAGGGCGTTGGGGCTGCTGTCTTTGGCGTCGCAGGTGTCGAACGACCAGTGGCCCACCAAGCCAAGCTTGAGGTTGCCTCCAGCATCGGCTTGGCATTGCGCGGTCTGGGTATTCAACACGCTTCCGGTTGGGCAGCCCACGCGCACAAGCACGGCTGACCCGTGTTGCGACACCAGGTCACTGCTGGTCACCGCCACCGTGCCCAACAGGTTGGTAGGTGCCGTGGCGGTACACGAGTAGCGCAACTCGGTGGGAGTGATCAGCGTGGGCGTTGCGCCCGGTTTGCCGCAGTAGTCCATGCCGCTGAACTTGAACATCCACCCCGTGTTGAGCAGGCTTTCACCGCGGGCGATGAAGGTGATGGTGTCGCCCACCACGGGGGTGGCGGGGGTGATTTCGATGGCTGAGGTGATCTTGGGCAGAACCGGGGCGGTTGTCACGTTGACCTGAAATGTCTTCAATACCATTGCGAAAGGGCTGCCCGCAACACTGCCAGGGACGCCTACTGCGCCGTCTTTGGTGCCTGCCGCTGTGCCCACCGGGAACGTACAGGTGAACCGCCATTCGCTCGTCGTACCGCCGTCGAGCTCGTCCACCTTTGCGCACCCGTCCAGGGCGAACAGAAGTCCGGCGGGCAAGTTCGAACCTCGAACCACGAACGTAAGAAGTGCATCTGTACTAACCGGCGACGGCGATACCACAGAGGTCACCACCGGTGCGGCAACCGTGACCGCAAACTGCTTTACGGCCAGCTCATTCCCGCTATTGTCTTTAAACGTAGCGCTACCCCATTGGAGACCACTGGTGTCGAATGCCTTGGTGACCGCTTCGGCCACTCCATCGGTGACGCGGCTGACTAGTGTGCGTACGTCACCGAGAAAGTTCCAGGCAATCGCCTGAACTTTGGCCCAAACGTCCGAGGCACCGAGACTGATCTTCTGCAAGACTAGCGCTACCGTGGCCGAAACGTTGATTACCCCGACCTCCGCATTGACCTCGGCCGACTTCAGCAGCGGTGCCTTCGGTGAGTCCACGGCGCGCACTTCAACTTTCTTGAGGCCCGGCGAGCCGCCAGGCGCGCAGACGAAGTTCATTTCATCGGCGGTGCCACTTCCAATTTGGTCGCAGCGCCCATCGGTAATGGTGACCGCAAGAAAGCGCGGTAGGTTGCTACCAACTACGCGCACAGCCAGCTTCCCACCCAAGCCCATAGAGGTTGAGCCAAGTTCCAATGAGGCGATCTGAACCGACCCTGCAGGCGCTGCGCAGTACGACGGATCCTGGCCAAACAGCAGGCAGATTGAGTCGTCTGCTGGCTCACCTTTGTCGTTCACCCGCAGCATCTCAATCAAACCAGCAACATAGTTCGCGGTGGCAACCTTCGCCTGACTGTAGGCATGGTTAAAAACATCGCCGCGGCCAGCTTGATCCTTGTTCAGTCCCGAACCCTGGTCGCCGCCATGAACGCAACGATCGTCCTGTGGCCAAGCGGGTGCATGAAGAAACTGACTGGTCGACCAATCGGGATTTCCTACTAACACGCTATAGTCCGCGGCAGTTTGGTCGCTGTATTTTTGGCGATAATCATTCCAATGCTTCGTGGACCAGCCATATTTTTCGACCTGCCCATTAAACAACTCATCATTCGGAATTAAGTCCCCGTTAACTGGGTTATACGACATGTCCACATCGTAGTAACCCGTTGTGAGTAGGCCGTTGTTTAGCCGGCCATCGTTGCCGTCCAAGCAAGCAGGCACAGTCTTTTCGCCTGGATTCCAGACCAAGCCAAGATCCTTGAAGGGCAATGCGTCCCCAAATGCCGGATGCGGCAACGCGTAGTTCGATGCCAGCCACAGCTCAACCCATGTTGAGTGCGCGTAGAAGTCCTGCAACAGGTGTAGCGCTTGCCCCAGGAGATAGCGCGCCGCGTGAACGTCTTTCGCGGATCCATGCAGCAACATCCTGATGCCTGCCCGCCACTGGCGCAGGTTCGCTGAACTCCGCTCGAAACTCTCGTCATCGAAGTGGAAATCAGCTTCCCAGAAGTGGTTCAGATCCACGCTCACGTTCGCACCTTGAATTTCAACAAGCGCAGATTCACTGAACGACGTATTCCCCCAGTTGGCCAGTGAGTAGGCCTTATGCATCAGCGCATCGCGAGTGATGTTCTCGTGATTGGGGTCAGCAAGTTTGGCGTACCCCATCTTGAAGGCCAGGGCGTTGTTGCATAGCAGAACCAACGACATTGCGAGTGCGACGGCTTGAAATAGCGTTTTCATGAGGCTGAGTCTCATAAGCAGTTACCGGGCAAAGAGGGTCACGCTAGCCTGTAGCGGCTCCTCGGTACCAGTGCTCTGGAGCGTGGCGCCCAGGTCATAGAAGCGAAGTGAAGTTCCGTCTTTCGACGTGGTGAGATCGACGGTTAGGCGCTGTGTCACGCCCGTGCCAACAACCGTCCAAGCACTCTTGGCGGCAGAGAACCCCGCGGGAAGCAAGAGGTTCACCGTGCGCACGGCGCCGGCACGCAGACCTTCGATCACCACCTCGCAGCGTATTGGACTGCCGAACTCGAAGGCTCCCTTCTCCGGCACAACGGCAAGGCGCTCGGCAGTCGGTGCATATGGGCTGGAGACCCACTCAGCGGCGCTGCCGTCCGTGCCCGATGCGCGGATTTCGATACGAAAGGGTTCATACGGAATCGTGATGGCCGCGGTTCGAAAACTCATGTTGTTGGCGTTAGGCTGAAGGGTGCCTTGCGTGAGTACCTTGTCATCGTTGGCGAGCAGGCGGTAGATGGCCCGGCTCTCACCGCCAAACACATACCCGCGAAGCGTTACCGCGCGGCCCCCCTGTGGCTGGCTGGTATTGAGCGGGAACAAACCCTCGTGACCGGGTCTGCCACCCGGCACAAGAAAGTCCACCCTTGAAATCTGCAGGTTTGCGTTTGCACTCTTGCCGGCAACGGTGCCGATGAAATCGGCGTGAATGTTCCGCAAATCGAAAGCGACGCGCCGATCCTGACGGATGACCACCACATCATTGAGCCGATATAGGCGACCGCCGTCGAGCGGGCCAGTAGAGAGGGCGCCGGGCGAAACGGTTGTTTCGGCCGCCGCAGAGGACAAAGCAAGCGTGCCGCTCTTTAGGTGGGAGGCGGCACTGCGAACGTGAAGCCGGTATCGGTATTCGAATGTGAATCGATCCACTCGACTGGAAGACATCTGCTCCCAGCGAACAATCTGCGGCGCGTCGCCAGGCGCGGCGGCCACATCGGCAACCGGGATGTTGGAGATCTCGTTTGCGGTGGCAGTTGACGTTGTGGTTGACGAGGCTCGCCGCGTCATGTTCGGCGCTTGGGCATCCGCTTGCGACGTTGCGGCGCTTCCAGCGCCACCGCACGCCACCAACACAGCGCAAAGCGTGGCCGCCGTAGCGACACTCAGTGCTGAGGCGATGCCAAGATTGCCAGGCTGACTCATGCCATTCCTCTTCGGTGGGTGTTTTGGTGGGTGGTTGGCTGTGAACACTGGACTTCATTGCGCCCGGCGTTGGCCCAAGACTCTTCGGAATGGCCAAATTGCCACCAGCGCGCCAGTAAATAGCAACCACGTTGCTGGCTCTGGCACCATCGTTGGCGAGGCCCCGACCGTGACGCCGCTGTCTAGAACCGAGAAGGTCACTGGGTCGTTCACAGTGAATCGCAGGTCTTGTGGAGACAGAGAACCTGACCAGTCAAACTGGATGCGAAACCCGCTGACCGTCTGTCCAGGCAGCACGCCGTTGCCGCTTCCCAGTGCCAGGGTGTCGAACATCCCATCGGACAGCAATGCCGCATCGGGCTGCAACACCAGGCTGTCCCATCCCGCGGGCGAGGTGAGCACAGAGAGCTGGTGAACCTCGGCCCAACTCACGTAGATGCTGAGTGCAGCCAACTCAGGCATGCCGCCGTCATTGGTAATGGAAAATCTGGCCAGCCAACTATTGCCACCGGCAAAAGCAAGGCTGTGCTGCACGATGACCGCTTCGGCGCTTTGCAAGGCCATGGCGGCAGCCAATGCGGCCATCACTCGCGGCAACTTTTTGATCGACATCGGTTTCCTCCAAACAGTCACATGCGTGGGCCGGCTAAGCCCGTGTTTTTGTTGGAGGCACCCCCGCGGAAGATCTCAGGTGAGTGCGAACCTGCACCCCGCGTTCAGGGGGTGGGCGGCGGGCTGCTGCAATTCGGCCTACAGGCCCAGCGCCCCATCGCCCAGCACCACGGGAACCGGGCTTGCCCGGCCCGTCACTGCATATTGCTTCGCCACGGTTTGGCGCATTGCCGATGCATCCGCCACCCCTTCACGCAACCCCTGCACCACCGCATAGGTGAACACCCCGTGCAACCGCGCCTGTGGCGAGCCTTTGGGCAGCCACTCTTCTGGCGTGCTCTCATGCGCGCGTGCGGCCAGCGCCAGCACGCGGCCGTTTGTGGTCGGTGCGCGCAGCGCAGCTTGTGCGCGGCGTGTGGTGATATGCGCCGGCACGCCCAGCTCCGCCGCCGCCACGCCGCGCCACCGGGTTGATGCGCCAGGCGCGCCGCGGTGCATGCCGCTGGCATGGCAGGTGTCGAACACGCCAAAGACGCGCACGCCACGGGCCACCAGGGCATTCATCCACGCGCCAATGTCATGGTCATACAGGCCTTGCGGCAGCACACCTTGCGCCGCGTTCCAGGCCTGCGTGTCGGCGGTCAGAAAAACTTCATCCAACCCATCAGGCTCCGCTTCAGCACCCGGGCGCTGCGGCACTTGCACGCCGTGGCCGGCCAGGTGCAGCACCACGGTGTCACCGGCATGTGCGCGCTGCGCCACGTGCGCCATGGCCTGGGTGATGGCTGCATGCGTGGCCGGGGTGTCGCTGCGCGCAGCGCTCAGGCTGGCGATGTTTTGCGCGGGAACGCCGCGCTCTTGAAGCACGGCGCGCATCAAGGCCACGTCGTTTTCAGGGCCGCGCAGCCACAGGCGGGCGGGCAGGGCCTGCACCTTGCCCACAGCCACCAGCAAGGCATGAGTGTCGGCCCAGGCCGGGCTGGTTAACAGCAAGCTCCAGGCGCAACCCAGCAGCGCCAGCAGCCAGCGCCCAGGGTCGTGCTTTGAGCGCGAGGCGCCATTTATTGTGTGCATCGTCAATTTGGCAACGCGGCTGATCATGCCGATGAGCCGGTTGCCGCTCCCCCTAAACTCGCGGCTCATGGCCGACAGCCCGCCGCTTGAAGATATTGATGCTGAACCTGCACCAGGCATCAGGCCTGATGCGCAGCCTCACGCGCAACCGATTACAACTTCCGCCACCCGGGCTGACCTGGAACGTTTGTACCGCAGTCATTTTGGCAAGTTCACGGGCTACTTTCGCCGCTGCGGGCAAAACGAGTCGGTGGCGCATGAACTGGTGCAAGAAACCTTCATCCAGGCCTTGCGCCATTTGAATCAGTTCGACGGCCGGGCCCAGTTCTCCACCTGGGTGTGGGCCATTGCACGCAACCAGTTGCTGGCACACCTGCGCAAACAGGGCTTGCGCGTGCCGGCGGCCGAAGACCAGGCCGAACCGGTGGAGCCCGACAGCCTGATATCTGCGCAAAGCGGGCGTCTCATGGAGTTATGTGAGTGTGTACGCCGTGGATTCGCCGCTTTTGCCCGCCAACACCCCGAACGCGCCCAGGCGCTTTTCCTGGCCGCGGTGGAAGGCTATTCGCGCGACGAACTGGCCGCGCACCTGGGCCGCACGCCGCATGCCGCCACTGAGTATCTTTCGCAGTGCCGAGCCAAGCTCAAGCCCTTCATTGCCGGGTGTGATGAGCATGGGTGACGACGACGTTCGCGCCACCGAGGCTTATCTGCAAGGCCTGAGCGGCCGGCCCGCGCCGGGGGGCATGGATGCGCCGCCGGCCCATGCCGAAGGCGCAACGCTGCGCGAAGCCCTGCTTGATGGGCCCGAGGTGCCAACGCGCGGGGCAGATTGGCAGGATGTGTTGGCGCGCGAGGCGGCCAATGAACCCGCTGTGCGGCCGCGTTTTTGGGCCGGCCTGGCAGCCAGCGTGATGGCCTGCATGCTGGCCATCTGGTGGTTCTGGCCACTCGATGACAACGCCATGCGCGGTGGTGGTGCTGGTGGCGGTGGCTCGCCCGCCGCGCTGTGGCGCAGCGCGCAGCCGGCGCAAGACGCCAGCAGAATGGCCACGCAATTGCGCATTGCGGGCGCACAGGTTGAGGTGGCCGCTCAAACCAACGGTGACGTGTTGATGAGTGTGCAGGCAGCGGCCGAGGCACGCGCGGCGGTGGATGCGCAACTGGCGGCGCTGGATACCGCATTGAACGCGCAGGGCCAGGTGCAAATCAGGGTGACGGCTGCGCCCTGAGTTCACCGCCGGTTTCGCGCCCGGCCATCACCGTGCCACCAGCGCAGCATGCTGCTGGCGTCGCCACCGATCGGGTGGTCAAAGATGAACGATGCGAATAAAGCGACAATCGACGCCTTCCATGCATCAAACCTTGCCGTCCCTGCTGTTCCCTGAGTACCGGCGCCGTGTCCTCGGCTTGCTGCTGCTTCGCCCGGACGAAGCGCTGCACGGCCGCGAAATCGCTCGCCGCACCGGCCTGCCGGCCGGCACCATCACCCGCGAGCTGATCAAGCTCGCCGAGGCGGGCTTGCTCAAGCGCACCAAGCGTGGCAACCAGCAGGTGTACAGCGCGGATACCAGCGGCCCCATCTTCACCGAGCTGGCCAGCATCTTGCGCAAGACCTCAGGCCTTGCCGACGTGTTGGTACAGGCGCTGGCGCCGGCCGTGCCCAAGCTGCGCTTGGCGTTCGTGTTTGGCTCCGTGGCGCAAGGGCAGGAGACGGGTGGTAGCGATGTTGACGTGATGCTCGTCGGCGATCTCGGCTTTCGTGAGGCCGTGGAACTGCTGCACCCATGCCAAGCCACACTGGGGCGCGAGGTGAACCCCAAACTCTTCTCTGCGAGCGAGTTCACTGACAAGGTTGCCACCGAAGCCTTCTTGATCGACGTGCTGGCCAAACCCAAAATCTTTCTGATCGGCAATGCCGATGACCTTGAAGAACTTGTTGGGGCTTAGCCTCGATGCCGTGGTGCCAGACAAGGCGCTCACGGCCAAGCTCTTGGCAGCCGCCGAGCGCAACATCGCAGACTCAAAGCTGCAAGGCCTGAGCACCGAGAACCGCTTCGACGCTGCCTACAAGGCCATCATGCAGTTGGCCATGGTGGCGCTCAACGCCAATGGCTACCGCACGATGACCAGCAAGCCCGGCCACCATCAGACTGCCATTCAAACGCAGCCAAGCAGCGTGGGCGTCGCTTCCGCGAAAGTCATCGTGCTTGACGCATTGCGCAAGCAGCGCAACCTGTCGGACTACTCGGGTGACTTGGTGCCTGATGCCGCTGCGGCCGAGTGCCTGGCAAGCGCGTCGGAGTTGCTGCAGCACGTTCGTACCTGGCTGGCGGCCAATCGGCCAGATCTACTGTGATGGTATGAAGCGTGCCGGCACTCATTTCCTGAGCGCCTTGGCATCAGGTTTGCGCGCCATCCACCACCAGCTCCGCCGCCGCCAAGTCTTCCAGCGCCGTGCCCACGGATTTGAACAAAGTGATCTCTTGCGTTGTGCCGCGGCCGCTGCGTTCACCGCGGCACAGTTGTTCCAGCGTGCCTTGCAGCGCAGCCGGGTTGAAGGCGCCCTCAAGCAGGGCGTGGGTGATGTCGCCGGCTTTGGCCATGGCTTCGAGTGTGTCAACGTAAACACGGGCGCGCGCCAGGCAATCACCGTCAGCTTCACGCATGGCGGGCGTGAAGCCTCCGATCAAGTCCACATGCATGCCGGCGTGCAGCGCGGCGCCGTGCAGCAGGGGCGTTGCAGACAAGGTGGCGCAACTGACGATGTCGCACTCGGCCAGGCCTTGGTTCAAATCCACACACGGCGTGGCCTGGAAACCTTGTTCGCGCAAGCTGGCGACTAGCACTGCTGCGGCCTCGGGGCGGCGCGCAAACACCTGCACTTGCTGAATGGAGCGCACCGCGCGGTAGGCCGCGGGCAACAGCGCGGCCACGCGGCCGGCGCCCACCACGAGCAGGCGGCTTGCATCTTGGCGTGCCAGGTATGAAGCGGCCAAGGCCGAGGCCGCTGCCGTGCGCCGGGCGGTGAGTTCGCCACCGTCCATCTGCGCCAGCAATTCGCCCGTGGTGGCGCTGAACAGCAGCACCATGGCATGCAGCGCAGGCAGGCCGCGCGCGGCGTTGCCCGGGAACAGGTTCACCACCTTCACCGCATAACGCCCGCCTTCACGCCACGCCGGCATCAGCAGGCTCACGCCCGCGCTGCCGATGGCATGGTGGTGGCGCAGCGGCACCCGCGCGCCAAGCTGGAACGCCCGGCGCAACGCCGGCACCAGCGCAGCAAACGGCAAGGCCTGCGCGGTGGCAGCGGCATCAAACTGGCGCATGCTTGAGTCAGATCTTCAACGGCAGGCTGCGCAGGCGCTGCCCGGTGAGCGCAAACAGCGCATTGGCCAGCGCCGGCGCCAGCGGCGGCACGCCGGGCTCGCCCACGCCTTCGGGCGGCTCGCTGCTGGCCATGATGTGGGTTTCAATCGCCGGGCATTCGTTCACGCGCAGCACGGGGGCGTCGTGGAAATTGCTTTCCTGCACCTGGCCGTTGACGAGGTGGACTTCGCCGTACAGCGCGGCTGACAAACCAAACACCACCGCACTTTCCATTTGCGCCTGGATGTTCAAGGGGTTCACCGCCAAGCCGCAATCAATGGCACACACCACGCGGTGTACGCGTATGCGCTGGCCGGCGCCGGCCGGGGCGAGTGAGGCTTCCACCACTTGCGCCACCACGCTGCCAAAGCTTTGGTGCAGGGCCAGGCCGCGCGCTTTCTTCGCGCCGTCTTCGGCATCGGCCAGGGGCAGGCCCCAGCCGGCGGCTTGCGCGCAGCGGCGCAGCACGGCCAGGTGGCGGGCGTGGCGCGGTTGCTGCAACAAGCTTTCGCGGAACGTTAATGGGTCAACGCCGGCGGCCCCAGCCACTTCATCGACGAAACACTCTTTGAAAAAGGCCTGGTGCGAATGGCCCACCGAACGCCAAAACCCCACCGGCACGGGCAGGTCCACCATCACATGGCCCACGCGCGCGGCGGGCCATTCGTAGGGCTGGTCGAAGGCGCCTTCGGCGGCGGTTTTGTCGGGGCCCACCCAGGGCAGGCCCAAGGCGCGGCCCAGCGCCTGCGGCAACACGGCCTGGCCGGCCGAGGTGTTGCGCCAGGCCACGAGCTGGCCCTTGCCGTCCAACCCCGCTGTGAAGCGCGACACGCACGCCGGGCGGAAGAAGTCGTTCTTCAAGTCTTGCTCGCGCGACCACAGGGTTTGCACCGGCGTGCCGGCGAACGATTGAGCCACCGCCTGCGCGACTGCGGCGGCTTGCACGATGAAATCAGCTTCCAGCCGGCGGCCGAAACCGCCGCCCAGCAGCATCACATTCATCAGCACCTTCTCTTCGTCCAGGCCCAACTGTTTGGCCACCCCGCTGCGCGCCAGGTCGGGCACTTGCGTGGGCGCCCACACGGTGGCGGCGCCGTCCTTGGCCCATACCGTGCAGCAGTTGGGTTCCATCTGCTGGTGCGCCACGTAAGGCGCGCGGTATTCGGCGTTCAAAGTGCGCGCGGCGGTCTTGAGCGCGGCGTCCACGTCACCATGCTTGTAGTAGCCAAAGCCGTCGTCGGTGTCGATGGCCTTGCCTAACGTTTCATACACGCCAGCGCTTGAGAAACCCGCGGCCGGGCCGGCGGCCCATTCCACCTTCAGTGCCGCCAGCGCCTTGATGGCTTGAATGCGCTGCTCGGCCACCACCGCCACCGCGCCGCTGGCGCCGCGCACCGGGGCCAGCGTCACCACTTTCTTCACGCCTGGCAGCTTGAGCGCGGCGGCCTCATCCACCTTCACCACGCTGCCGCCGCGCGTGGGGCAGGCCAGCACGCTGGCATAGAGCATGTTGGGCAGCTTCACGTCGAGCGCGTAAAGCGCTGTGCCATTGACCTTGGCCGCGGCCTCGTGCCGCAGCGCGGGCGTGCCGATGAGCTTGAAGGCGCTGGCCGGTTTGAGCACTGGGGCCTCGGGCACCGGCAGCGCGGCCGCGGCGCCCACCAGCTCGCCGTAGCTGGCCTGTTTACCCGAGGCGTGCTTCACCACACCAGCCTGCGCCACGCATTCGGCCACGGGCACCTGCCAACGCGCGGCGGCCGCGGCCAGCAGCATTTCGCGTGCGCTGGCCCCGGCCTGGCGCAGCGGCAGCCACAGGTCTTTGACGCTCGATGAGCCGCCGGTCATCATCACGCCCATTTCGCGCATGGACTTGGCGGTTAACCACTGCGCCAGGCGCTTGACGACACCGTCGTCGTCGGGGTGAAACGGCAGGCCGTCAACCAGCGTGGCGATGTTGGCGTAGATGGCATCTATGCCGCTGCCCTGGATTTGCACCGCACTCAACGGCACCTCCAGCTCTTCGGCCAGCAGCATCGCCAGTGCGGTGTGCACGCCCTGGCCCATTTCAGACTTGGGGCAGATCAGCCGCACCGTTTCATCGGTACCGATGCTGACCCAGCCGTTCAACGCCGTTTGCCACGCCGCCGCGGCCACCGGCCGGCTCGCGCGCACGCGCTGGCGCGGCGGCAGCACAGACCAACCCACCACCAGGGCGCCAGCGGCGGCGAACGAGCCCAACACAAACCGGCGCGTGGCGGCCATGGCTTACTCCTGGGCCGGCCGGCAGCGGTACATGCCCCAGCCTTGCATGTCCAGCACCACCTCGCCGTGCTGGTTGAGCGTTTGTGTTTGCGATTGCACCAGGCCCACACCGGCCCGGCTGGCCATCAGGCGTGCTTGCAGCACCGTGCTGCGCACGCGCAAGGTGTCGCCTGGAAACACCGGTTTGGGCCAGCGCAGTTGATCCATGCCTGGCGAGCCCAGGCTGGCGCACTGCAGCAGCAAGCCGCGCACCAGCATGCCCATGGTCATGGCGCAGGTGTGCCAGCCGCTGGCGCTGAGCTGGCCGAACAGCGAGCCCTGGGCCGCGGCGTCGTCAAGGTGAAAGGGCTGCGGGTCGTACTGGGCGGCGAAGGCCAGCACTGCTTCGCGGGTGACTTGCTGCTGGCCAAACTCGCGCACCGTGCCCACGGCAAAGTCTTCCCAGTACAAGAGGGTGTGGGGGGTGGCGTTGGGCGGGCTGTTCATGGGCCGAATGGTGCAAGTGGGTGCAGCCCAGGATAGCCCCTGCCGCAGCGCCGGCGCCCACGGTGCAGCCGAATTCACGGCCACCGCCGCGGCCGCGCGGCGCCGGGCTCAAGCGCGTCTGGGGGATGCCGACATTGCCTTGCCAATGTCTCACACCCATTCATGAACCGGCCCACCGACCAAAGCTGCGACGAGCGTCTTGCCGAGCCATTGGCCAGCGACGACAGCCTGCGCCCGCTGGCCGCCGCGCTGCTGCGCGAAACGCCGCTGCAAGCCGGGCTGGCCGCGGGGTTGGCCTTGTTGCTGGCGCTGTGCCTGCACGGCTTTTACCCGGGCGATGCGCCTTGGACGTGGTGCCTGGCCGTGCTGGTGTTGCAAGGCGTTCGCGCTGCAGCAGCCTGGCTGGCCGAGCGCCGCGACACCCCGCCTGATGCCAACCTGGTGCTCAAGGCCAGTGCCTTCGGCCTGGTGGCCACGGCGCTGCCCTGGGCGGCCTTGCCGGTGCTGGCCTTCGCGCGCATCGACCCCCCCGGCCATGGCCTGGCCTTGCTGGCCATGGCCGCGGCCACCCTGGCCGCCGCGCCCTGGCAGGAACGGCTGCGCCGTGCTGCGGTTGCCCACGCTGCGTTGTGCCTGGTGCCAGGCAGCTTGTGGATTTTGCTCAGCGGCCTGGGCGCTGAACGCCTGGTCGGCGTGGGCGGCCTGGCGTGTCTGGGTCTGGCCTGCGCCGGCGTGGGCATCAGCGGGCCGCATGGCCGCCAACTGCTGCGCGTGTTGCGCGAGGCGCAGCGCCTGGTGGCCAGCGAAGCGCGCAGCGCGCGCCAGCTTGAGCGCGTGGTGCTGCAACTGGGCGAGGCGCAAAAGGCGTTGCAGACCCACAAGGCCATGCTGCTGAACCCGCAGGCCGATGCCAACGCGGCGGCCGTTGCGAAGCGCTCGCGCGACCTGGAGCAACGTACGCTGGAACTGGCTCGCCAGGCCGTGACCGACCCGCTCACCGGGCTGCCCAATCGCAAGGGCATCAATGAACACCTGAGTGAACTGCTCGGCCCACCCGACCAGATTGCGCCGCTGCTGGCCCATGAACTGGGCCAGGAACCCGCGCTGGCCTTGCTGTTCCTCGATCTGGATCACTTCAAGGAAGTCAACGACCTGATGGGCCACTTGGCCGGCGACTCGGTGCTCAAGGTGGTGGCCGAACGGCTGCGTGAAAGCATGCCGCGCGGCGCCTTTGCCGCGCGCTGGGGGGGTGACGAATTCGTGGTGTTGCTGCCCGGCACCCGCCGCGCCGACCAGGCCAAGCGCGTGGCCGAACACTTGCGCGTGGCGCTGTCGGTGCCGGTGCAACTGGAAGAGCGCGTGGCGCGCATCGGCTGCTGCGTGGGCATTGCGCTGGCGCCGCAACATGGCAGCACGCCCGAGGCCTTGATCATCGCCGCCGACCATGCCGTGTACGCCGCCAAGGCCGAGGGCAGTGGCAAGGT